>JBKJXI010000040.1:0-17416 GCA_046716325.1 Ilumatobacteraceae bacterium
AATGCGACCCTGGCTTTCGGTAATCGGCACCCGCTGAACCCGATGCGGTCCGCCTTCGAAACGCATTCGCTTCCACGCCGACTCGCCCTTGATCAGCAATACGGCTTGATTGATGCCACCCATTGGCGAGTTGTCGAGCGACAAGACTTCGACCGTCCATCCTTGGCGAGTGGCATGGGCCTTGTACATATTGAGAAGATCATGGGCAAATAGGTTTGCCTCTTCCCCGCCTTCGGCTCCACGAATTTCGACGATGATGTTTTTGCCGTCGTTTGGATCGACTGGCAGGAGCAAGACTTTTAGCCGATCCTGCAATTCGGCAAGCCTGGTTTGAGCGGCCTCCAGTTCGGCTTGAAGCTGTTCCCGCTCGGCACCCTTTGCCCCTTCCAACAGTTCACGGGCGGCCTGGGCGTTTCCTTCTGTGGCTTGATACTCGCGAATCGATTCGACAAGAGGTGTCTGCTGTTTGTATCGACGTGAGGCATCCCGCAACTTGGCCTGATCGCCAAGAACTTCTGGACTTGCCAGACTTGCCTCCAGTGCCCGGTAGTCGGCCTCAATCTGGGCAAGTCGCTCCAACACGAGAATCAGACTACGCCGCTGTTAGCGACGAAATTCGTTGACTTCCACGAATCTCGCCGGACGATGCAGCGAATTCGCCAACAGCGTCATCGACGGGAACACATTGCTTGGCGCAACCGCCAACAAAAGATCGGCCTCGGGCCGGAGGGCGAGCCGGGCATCGGCGGCAAACGGTACAAGGTCGGGATCTACGACGGCGCTACATACAACTACCAATGCGGGTCTTGCGGAATCGTCAACGGCAACGCATGGCACGGGCTCCTTGAGATTCGCTCGTGCGGTGGGTGGTTCGGCGCGGGTCAGGCGATGAGCGCCCACCAGCCGCGGATTAGATATCAGCACTTCGCGAAAGAAGCGTTCGGCCCCCAGCCGATTGAGAGGATGTGCATCGGCGTTTGCCTGTCGAAATTGCAAGACCGTTTGAACAACTTTGGTCAGCGACTCAACCGTCGGGGAGTCTCCGTTAACCATTTGAAAGAGTTCGCGATCGTGGACCCCGATGCCGATCTCAAGTCGAGCCCCAAGATCCGAGTTTGGATCGTCGATTACCCGGCACACCTCGAGACCCAGGACTTCACCTGCAAGGACTCCGTATTCGCAAACGGCGGTCGCTCCTGCCCGTTCGATGACCGGCATGAACTTCAGGTGGTGAATTGGCACCTGTACCCTGGGCTCATTTGGCGCTGGTCGCGCGGCGGTGAGTTCGTCGCCGACAGCCGACCAAACGCCGATATCGAGTGCAAATAGTTCTGCCCTTCGACAAATCTCATCCGCGTTGGACTCGACGACAACATTCAGGGTTTGCAAGCGATGCTTGTTCATCCAAAGTAACGCCGGGCCAAGCCCGCGCCCGGGTGCTTGCAACACGAGCACCCATCCGCTTGATCCGACAATTCCAGCGGATCCGAGCGAGAAATCAACTTCGGCGATTCCCGAAACCTCACGACCTTGTCGCCGATGATGTGTAGCGACAAGAGTTTTTAGTCGCTGGTGAGCAAGGCGCGCGTCGAAATCAATCGCCACCCAAGTTATGCCGTCGGTTGTTTGGCGATTTCGGCCAGAAATTCATCGTTATTCTTGAAAGTCTTCAAGCGATCAATGAGTAATTCAAGACCGGGGGCCGCGTTTCCATCGGCGGCCAAGCCACTCAACACACGGCGAAGCTTCCACACCATCTGCAACTGTTTGCGGTCAAACAACAATTCCTCGTGACGGGTGCTGGATGCATCCACATCGAAGGCCGGATAGATTCGACGCTCGGCGATTTTGCGATCGAGTCGAATTTCCATGTTGCCCGTTCCCTTGAATTCCTCGAAGATGGCATCGTCCATTCGACTATTCGTTTCGACGAGTGCCGTGGCGAGAATCGTCAAGCTTCCGCCTTCCTCTATGTTGCGCGCCGCTCCGAAAAATTTCTTCGGCGGATACAGGGCTCCCGCATCGATACCACCTGACATGACTCGTCCAGTGGCCGGCGCGGCCAAGTTGTAAGCACGCGACAATCGGGTGATTCCATCCAAAATGATGACTACGTCCTCGCCCATCTCAACCAATCGCTTGGCCTTTTCGATACACAACTCGGCAATTTGAGTGTGTTCTTCGGACGGGCGGTCGAAAGTAGAGGCGATAACTTCACCCTTTACCGTACGACGCATGTCGGTGACCTCTTCGGGTCGTTCATCGATCAGCAACACGATGAGTTTTACCTCCGGATGATTGCGCTCGATTGAGGTGGCGATCGTTTTCATCACGGTGGTCTTGCCGGCCTTCGGGGGCGACACGATAATTCCGCGCTGGCCCTTGCCGATTGGCGAGATGAGGTCGATGATTCTGGCCGTCATATTGTTTGGATCGGCTGGATTTTCCAATATCAATTTTGAATCTGGAAACAGTGGAGTCAAGTCTTCGAAACGGGGACGAGTTTTCATCTTCTCGACCGCGACGCCGTTGATAGTTGCAACGTCAAGCATGGCCGGATTCTTTTCATTACGCGCCGGTGGCTTTGATGTTCCCGTTACATGATCACCCTTGCGCAGGTTGTACTGCCGAGTGAGCCGCACCGAGACATACGAGTCTTCAGGACTCGACAGATAGCCATTGACTCGCAAAAATCCGTAACCTTCGTCGCGCAAGTCCAGATAGCCGGAAACGGCCACCGGCTCCGTGCTCACGGGTTCATTGCTGTCGTATTGACTCGACGAATCTTGGGTTTCGTAGCGGTCACTTCCCTGAGGGCCGTCGTCACGGGGCGACTTGCCTCGACGGCGACGGCGACGGCGGTTGCTGCGATCTCCGTCGTCACTTGGATTACCCGGGCGCTGGAATCCGCCCGGACGCTGACCTTCTCGACGGGGATTACGGTTTGAATTTCGAAAGGATGACTCACTCATTCGACGAGCATCGGGCGCGATTGGAGTTCCTTCATGTTCGGCCAATTCGATCTCCCACTCCGCAAGTGCTTCGCCGTTTGCACCAAGCGCCCGCGGTGCTGGGGTTGCGGCCGCCACCACCGGGATCTGGGCCTGATTCGTCGCCGATGCCTTGGGTTCGGTGTCAGAGGACTTTGTCTGCTCCAGAATCATGTCGACGAGATCGGCTTTCTTGGCACGCGCTGCAGACTTCACACCCAGTGCGGTGGCAATTGCCACCAACTGGTCGCGATCCTTTTCAACGAGTGCGGATTGTTCAAGGGCTCCAGAAGCCACATGTCCTTCTTTCACGGGTTTTCGCCACGAGTGCGTTTCCCCATACGACCGCTGTGCGGAACGCGAAACTAAGCGTCGCTTACTGCGGGGTTCAACTCAGGAATCTGAGTTGTCTCAAATGGTAGCCGACCCAACTACCCGGACACAACATTTAATGGCAAGAAGCCGCAAATTCTTGGACTAGAGCGAGATCATTGGGTAGCCGGGTCACGTGTTCGGGTCGGTCGAAAATATCCAACAAGTGATCAGGCAAGCGTGGCTTGATACCCGTGGCGCGAAAGACGGCATCGGAAAACTTTGCCGGATGAGCCGTGGAAAGGGTGATCGTCGGAACTCCGGCTTCGGAACACGATTCGGTAGCCGCCAGCGCGACGGCCGTGTGCGGATCGATAAGCACTCCGGTGTCGTTATAGATACGACTCATCGTGGCGATTGTCGCCGCATCGTCACAGCGATGGCCACGAAACACCGGGGCAATCCACTTTTCATACTGATCGCCCTCAACTGACATCGCACCGGTGCGGCGAAGTTGCTGGAGTTGATCACCGGTCACGACTCCATCGCGATCGTTCATTTCAAATAACAGACGCTCGAAATTGGAGGGGACTTGGATATCCATGCTTGGACTAAGGGTTCGAACCACTTCACTCAGACTCATCACCCGATCGTCGAAGAACCGGGCGAGAACGCCGTTGCTATTTGAACCAACGATAAGGTGACGAATCGGCGCGCCCATTTGTCGAGCGATCCATCCGGAGAGAACATTGCCAAAGTTTCCCGTGGGGACGCTGAAGGAAATCCCATTGGCTGAAGATTGAGAGTTGAGCGACTGAGCAGCGGTGAAGTAATAGACCGTTTGGGCCATGATCCGAGCCCAATTAATCGAATTCACCGCCGACAGATTGTGGGTCTCGCGAAATTGTGAGTCATTGAACATTGCCTTCACGAGATCTTGACAATCGTCGAAATTTCCGTCTATCGCAACGGAGTGAACATTTTGCGAGTCAACGGTCGTCATTTGCCGGCGTTGAAATTCGGTTGTTCGATTATCCGGATACAACACCACTATGTCGATGTTCTTGCAATTCTTGACTGCTTCGATGGCCGCGCTCCCGGTGTCTCCACTCGTTGCGCCAATCAGCAGAATATGTTCATCTCGCAGTTCGAGTATGTGTTCAAATAATTTGCCAACAAGCCGCAAGGCAATATCTTTAAACGCCAAGGTTGGGCCGTGAAATAGTTCCAACAGATGGTGCTCGGCAGTTATCTGAACAAGTGGTGCCACCTCTTCCCGCCGAAATACCGAGTAGGCGTCGCGACAAAGTGCCCGTAATACGTCGGCAGATATCTCGTCGCCAATGAATGGTTGCATAATTGCAGCGGCGCACTCGGCGTAGTCGCCAGAGGCTGGCACATGTGCTCTGGGCCACTCCTTAGGTACATAGAGTCCACCATCAGTCGCCAAACCGCGCAGAAGCACCTCACAAAAGCCTGCCTCCGAAGCCTGTCCTCGAGTCGAAACGTACCGCATTATCTCCTATGCCGAACTCAATCGCTAATCACGCGTAACAGCGCACCAACGTGTGCGACGACTTCTAGCCGCTTCAGTTCCGCGATACATGATTGCATCGCGGCCTCGTTTGCCAAGTGGGTGAGAAACACGAGTCGCGCGCCGTCGCCAATTCGATCCTGCTCGGCGGCTCTGATACTGACCAAGTTTCGCGCAAATACTCCTGTCACCGCATGTAACACACCGGGTTTGTCGCTGACCTCAAGCCCGAGCAGATACTCGCACGATGTTTCAGAAATAGGCATGAATCGCGCAACTCCAAGTCGACCGAGAGTGGCATGCGTACCCTTGCCTAGATTAATTGCGGCATCGATGACATCGCCGAGCACCGAACTGGCGCTGGGGTCGCCGCCGGCGCCACGACCATAAAACATGAGCGAGCCGGATGCTTCCCCGTCTACGACGACGGCATTGAAACTGTCGCGAACGGCTGCCAACGGGTGGTATTTGGGCACCATCGCCGGATGGACGCGGACGGAAACTCGACCGGAAGATCGATCAGATTCGACGACCGCGAGCAACTTCACGGCGTATCCAAGACGCTGGGCAATGCCGATATCTGCGGCGGTAACGCCGGTAATTCCCTCTGTGTAGACATCGTCGACCACGACATTGCACCCAAAGGCAATGCTGGCGATAATCGCAATCTTGGCCGCCGCGTCGTGGCCCTGCACATCGGCCGTGGGGTCTGCTTCGGCGTAACCAAGTTGCTGGGCCCCGCTGAGTGCGGCCGAATAACTCGCTCCCTCCTCGCTCATCTTGGTGAAAATGTAATTAGTGGTTCCGTTGACGATGCCAAGAATCCGACGAATTGGTTCGCCGCGAAGACTCTCCCTGAGTGGTCGAATCAGTGGAATGCCACCGCACACCGCGGCCTCAAACAATAAATCGATTCCCGCCTCGTCAGCCGCCTGAAACAACTCTGCGCCGCGGCTGGCCAGCAATGCCTTGTTGGCCGTGACAACCGGCTTGCCATTCTTCAGTGCTTTGAGTATTAGCTGGTGCGGAACCTCCACGCCACCCATGAGCTCGACGATGACATCGATTTTGGGATCGTTCACCACGGAGGCGGCATCGGTGCAAAACAATTGACTGCCAACTCGGGATTCGGGATGCTGTGAACTCGAATGCTTGGTCGTGTCGCGCACGGCGATTCGCGCCACTTCCAACTGAATTCCGCTTCGCTCGGCAATTGTTTTCGATTGGCGCCCGACGAGGCGCACAAATGCGCTTCCGACCGTTCCATGGCCGAGCACTCCAAGGCGAATTAGCCGTGATGTGGCAACCCCAGACATGAATGAAACGCTATCGGCGAACTACCCACTAGAAATCGAGACGCACCAGGTCGTCGTAGGTTTCACCGCGAACAACGATTCGCGCAGTTCCATTTTCTACGAACACCACTGGCGGTCTCGTAACTTTGTTGTAGTTCGAACCCATTGAATGGCCATACGCACCAGTGACGGGGGTGGCGACGATATCCCCGACCGCAAATCTCGCCGGCAAAAACGCTTCATTGATCAACACGTCGCCGCTTTCACAGTGCTTGCCAACCAATCGAACCGCTTCGGTCCGATCTTCGGCGGCGCGAGCGGCAAGAAACGCTTCGTAACCACTTCCATAGAGAACTGGACGAGGATTGTCGCTCATTCCGCCGTCGACCACCACATACGTTCGAACTCCCGGAATCGGCTTGATCGAGCCAATTCGATATAGCGTCACCGCGGCGGATGCAACGATCGCCCGACCCGGTTCGACGAAAACCTTGGTATGAGGCGCGAGTTTTGCGGTTGCGCGCCGCAACTGCTCGGCCCATTTGGAAATGGACGGTGCATGTTCGTCGGCAACGTACGCAACGCCAAGGCCACCCCCGAGCGTCACTTCGTCAAGTCCGAGCTCGTTCACCAGCGACACCATAATTTCCGCCGCGCGGGCAAAGTTCTCGGCGGCGAACACATTGGACCCGATGTGGCAGTGGATCCCAACCAGTTCGACACTTTCTGACGACGCCGCCCGTTTCACCGCCAGATGCGCGTCGCCGTTCTTTAGGTTGAATCCAAATTTCGAGTCGTCCTGGCCGGTGGAGATGAATTCATGGGTGTGTACATACACGCCCGGAGTTATGCGCAACTGAATCCGCGGAGTTGGGAGACCCTGCGAATGCAATTCGTCTAGCCGATCCAATTCGTCGAAGTTGTCGACCACGATGTGTCGCACGCCGGACGTAATCGCCATCCGTAGCTCATCGATGCTCTTGTTATTACCGTGCATCACGCACTTGATCGCCGGAACTCCGGCCCGAAGAGCAACAAAAAGTTCACCACCGGTTGCCACATCGAGCAGGAGCCCCTCCGCCGCCGCTAATCGAGCCATTTCCATGCATAGAAATGCCTTGGTTGCATAGATGACTCGGTCGTCTCCGAAAGCCCGCACCGCTTCCCGACAGCGATCTCGTAGGTGCGATTCGTCGTAGACAAACACCGGTGTGCCAAATTCAACGGCGATTGATATTAGGTCGCACCCACCAATGGACATCGAGCCAGTTTTATTAATCGAGGCCGAATCGGGTAACAGGTGTGCCGATACCGCACTCACATTTGCTCCGGTGCATCGATACCAAGTAACTGCAAACCAGTCTCCAGAACGCGAGCAGTCATATCGCACAGAGATAACCGACTCATCCTTTGGTCCTCGGACTCGGCCCGCAGCACGGGGCACCGTTCGTAAAACACGCTGAACTCCGTCGCTAGCTCGTACAGATAGGTGCAAAGTCGATGCGGACTAAATTTCTCGAGCGTGTCCCACACGGCGGTATCAAATTGCAAGATTCGCAATGCAAGCGCCCGCTCCGCCTCGTGGCCAATAGTGGGTGTAATTGTTCGAACGCTCTCCCGGTCGATGTTTGCCTTCCGAAAAATGCTGCAGATTCGAGCATGCGCATATTGCAAATACGGGGACGTATTGCCGTCGAACGACAGCATTCGATCCCAATCGAACATGTAGTCCTTAATTCGATCGGTGGATAGATCCGCGTACTTCACCGCACCAATGCCCACCTGTCGCGCGATTTCTCGCTGATGCGCGGGATCGAGTTGCGGATTTTTCTCCTGCACCGCCGATGTGGCCCGTTCGATGGCTTCGGTCAGCAACGCGTCCAGTTTCACCGCATCGCCGCTGCGGCTCCGCAAAATCTTGCGATCGGTTCCGAGAACATTGCCAAATGCAATATGCAACATTCTCGTGCTAGTCGGTAGCCAGCCGATTTGACGGGCTACGGCTTCGACCATTTGCAAATGCTGGGCCTGTGGGGCTCCGACCACATACAGCATCAACGTCGCTCGCAGTCGCTCTACTCGATCGATGACGCACGCCAAGTCGCTCGTCGCGTAGTTGTAACCACCGTCGGATTTGCGGATAATGAGCGGCAATGGCTCGTTGTCGCGATTGACAAATCCGGTCACAAAAACAACTTCCGCACCGTCACTCAGAGCGAGCATGCCTGCTGCGGTAAGGCGATCCACCACTTCGGCGAGTAGGTGATTGTAAGTGCTCTCGCCCTTCAGATCACTGTCGGTAAGCAAGACGCCGAGCAAGTCATAAATGCTCGTGTAATGTCGCATGCTTTCGACTACTAAAACATTCCACCACTTCAGGGTTTCGCTGTCCCCCCTCTGCAAGAGCACGACTCGCTGGCGAGCTCGTTCCTTGAATTCATCCGAGGTATCAAACTTGACACGGGCCTGCCGATAGAACGAATCGAGATCACTTACCGAAAGATCTTCGCCAAGTGATCCTTTCTCTAGATCTATGAGGTGCTCGATCAGCATGCCAAATGGAGTACCCCAGTCACCAATGTGATTTTCACGAATCACGCGGTGGCCGACGAATGTAAGCAGCCGAACCAAGGCGTCTCCAATAACTGTCGATCGCAGATGTCCCACATGCATTTCCTTGGCCACATTTGGCGCCGAATAGTCGACGACCGCAACTAGTGGAACCATTGCGAGTCGTACACCCAGACGCGGATCTGCCGCGGCTCGAGTTAACTCAACTGCGAGAAATTTATTGCTAAACGTTAAATTTACGAAGCCGGGTCCAGCGATTTCGATCTCGCTGCAGATGTCGCCAAGCTCGGCCACTTCGAGAATGGCGTTGGCTACTTCGCGTGGTGATTTACCCATTTGCTTGGCTAGCGCCAGCGAACCGTTCACCTGGGCATCGGCTCGATCACTGCGGCGAACGACCGGATCAACAATTGGCGAGCCAACACCGGCAATTTTGGCGAATGCCGGTGCTAAGCGTTCGGAAACGGTGACAATTGGATCTGCCATGGCTCTTTCATCTTTGCCGACCGAGCACCACTATCCTGCTATTGCGTCACGCCCTCGTAGCTCAGCGGATAGAGCGCCGGTTTCCGGAACCGTAGGTCGCAGGTTCAAGTCCTGCCGAGGGCGCGGGCAAAATCATCCGAGGGCGGTCTTGACCAAGGCGGCAATTTTGGCGCCGTCGGCCCGAGCCCCGACTCGTGCGCGGACGGCTTTGACAACGGCACCCATGGCCTTGCCGCCCGTGACTCCCGATGCCATCGCAATTGCCACCTCCTCGGCGACAATCTTGCCGAGCTCGTCGTCGGCCATTGCCGCGGGCAAGTACTTTTCAACTATCGCTGCCTCGGCTCGCTCGCTCAATGCGGCTTGCGCCCGGCCGGCGCCTTCGTAGATCTCCGCCGACTCGATGCGCTTCTTCAGTTCGGCACGAAGAACTTCCAGCACCTGTTCGTCGGACAACACCTTGGCCGAATCACCCGCCACCTCGGCGTTCATTACTGCCGCCAGCACCATTCGCAGTGTCGATGTGACAACCTCTTGTCGGGCCTTCATTGCCACAGTCAGATCGACCTTGAGTTGTTCCTTTATCGATGTCACCCGACCATTCTGCCTTACTCAGCCCCTCTACACTTTGTATTTGTTATGAACAACACGGCATTCGAGCTTTTCTTTGCCATTCTCAGCGTGGCCACACTTGTCGGGACGGTCATCGTTTTGGTGGCTCGTTTGCGGTACCGAAGTTCAGGTCGATGGGCGACTTCGACCATCGATGCGTTTGCACCACTCGCCCGCCCACTTGCGGCGGCAATAGCGACGACCTGCATGCTTGGAAGTTTGTATTTTTCAGAGATTGTCAACTATGTGCCATGCCGCCTGTGTTGGTATCAGCGCATCATGATGTATCCGCTGGCGATCATTCTCATCGTGGCGGCGATCAGACGCGACTCGAAGGTTGGCTGGTATGCCGTACCGCTGGCCGTAATTGGTGGATCGGTCTCTACATACCACTGGCTATTGGAACGCTTTCCCAATCTGGAGTCCGGGGCATGCGAGGTAGCGGTTCCCTGTGAATTTGTTTGGTTTGAAAATTTTGGATTCGTCACATTACCGTTCATGGCATTTACCGGGTTTTTCGCCATCATCGTTTTCACCACAATTCCTAATTCCACGACAACACTGGAGAATCAATGAACGCTCGGACCAGAAAGAATCGCAGCGGCGCATCGGGAAAGACCGTGTGGACGATTGGCGCAATTATTGGCGGTGTGATTGCCGTTGCGGCGATCGTGTCGGTGACTTCGTCGTCCGATACCGGCAGCACACCCGGTACATCTTCTGAATATTCTGCTGTCACAGTGACCGGCGATGCACTCCCGCCACATAACGCGGATGTCGCCGATCCCGCAGTCGGGGCCGTGGCACCGGTGCTCACCGGCAAGGGCTTTGCAGGAAATATCGTGACGACTATCCCTGGGACACCAACGCTCTTAGTATTTCTTGCCCACTGGTGCCCATTCTGCCAAGAGGAAGTTCCACTGCTTGTGGAGTGGGAGGAATCGGGCGACATGCCCCTTGGTGTCGACGTGATCGCTGTCGCTACGGCAACTGATTCTGCGAAACCTAATTACCCGCCATCGGCCTGGCTAGCACGGGAAAACTTTCCCGTGCTTTGGCCGGTAATGGCGGACGACCAAGAAAGAACGGCCGGCCAAGCCTTCGGTTTGTCGGCATATCCGTTTTTCGTATTGCTGGACGCCGAAGGCAAGGTAGTGAAGCGCATGAGCGGAGTCGTCCCGAAGGACGAGCTGACAGCATTGGTTCAAACCGTGGCTACTTCGTAGTTTGCAAAGATCTAGTCCGTCACTGGGGCAAATTCTCAGTTGGGAATCATTCTCATAATTGCTAACGTGTAAATACGAGAACCATTCCTAAAAGTCGCGCTCGCTATTTCTTCACGCTGGTCGTCGCCACCGGTCTTGGAATTACTGGTTGTTCTAGCCAGAGTTCATCCGACAGCCCTACGGTCGTGGTCTCCTACAGCGTGCTGGGTGACATCGTCTCCCAACTCACTGGTGGCGCCGCCGACGTCCGGGTGATTATTCCGAACGGGGTGGACCCCCATGAATTTCAGCCATCGGCGAGAGATGTGGAGACAATTAACAACGCGACCCTCATCGTCGTCAATGGCGCCAATCTCGAGGGGCAATTGGATCGCATTTTTGTACAGGCAGAGAAAACGGGTGTCCCGTTGTTTGAAATGGTTGACCATGTCACGACGAGAAGTCTGACTGTTGATGGAGCCGCGACAATCGATCCACATCTGTGGTTGGATCCACTGGCGGTGCATCAAGCAATTCCCGATTTAGCACGTGAGCTCGGGGCGAGACTCGGTGTTGACCTGACTTCCCGGGCAATCCAGGTGATGCTAGGTCTTACCGAGTTGGACATTGATGTCGCGGCAATTGTTTCAGGTATCAAAAGTTGCACGCTTGTTACCGGACACGATGAGATGGGCTACTTCGCGGCGCGATACGGCTGCACTGTCATCGGCGCGATCATCCCAAGTCTGTCGACTTCGGCCGAGGCAACCGCTGGGCAAATTGCCGAGTTGAAGCGGCTCGCCGCTGATGCTGGAGTTGGCGCAATTTTTGTCGACAGTGGCGCGCCGGCGAATGTAGCCAAAGAACTTGCACGGGAACTTGACGCAAAACTCGTCGTTCTATCCACTCATAGGCTGGAGGGCGGCGATCACTACAGGGAATTCATACTGCGAATCGCCAGCCTCATTGCCGAGGCACTCAACTAAGTGGACATGATGAACTTTCTTTTGGAACCATTTCTCAACAATGAGTTCCTGCGTCATGCCCTGTTTGCCGGTATTCTCGTCTCGCTTATTTGTGCCGTCGCCGGAACATTTGTAGTCCTTCGTGGGCTGGCGTTTGTTGGTGATGCACTCGCACACGGCGTGTTACCCGGAATCGCAACATCCCTGATTCTTGGTGTCTCGGGAGTTATCGGGGCAATCGTCGGAGCGGCAGTGATGATGGGTGGAGTCAACCTCGTCACGCGAAGATTGCGCCTTTCAGGGGACACTTCGGTCGGTCTCTTATTTGTCGGAATGCTCGCGCTTGGCGTCATGATTACTTCTCGCTCACAATCGTTTTCGGGAGATCTGACTCGGATCCTCTTTGGAGAACTACTTGGAGTGTCGTGGTCCCAACTTGCTTGGCAGTCCGTGGCATTTGTCGTCGTGGCAGCTACCGCGTGGGTGTGCCGCCGTCCGTTTCTCTTGCTTTGCGTAGACGAGGGACTGACCGAATCATCTGGTTTCTCAGTCCGAAAGTTTCACGCCATCATGCTCACGCTCGTCGCCATAACAATTGTGGCCAGCTTTCAGACGGTCGGCACGCTGTTGGTGCTTGGAATGCTCATCGCCCCGGCGGCCACCGGGGCCCTCGTCTCGCGTCGATTGGCAACGATGATCATCGTTGCCGCGGCTAGTGGCAGTTTTGCAACCTACGTCGGACTACTTCTTAGCTACCACGCAGATCTTGCGGCGGGCGCCAGCATTGTTTTGAGTGCGGTCGTGCTCTTTGCCCTCACCGCGGTGGCGCGAGAATTTCGAGCATCGTTGCAACGGGCAAGCCGATCTGATGATGAACTGCCGCATCAGCACTCGCACATTCACATATGACCAATAGCACGATTGATTCTCGATCGCTTTCGATTGGCTACGACCGACGCCGGGTCGTCGGCAACATGACATTCGAACTAAAACCGGGAAATCTCATGGTGCTGGTCGGCACCAACGGCTCGGGCAAGTCAACACTTCTTAAGACACTTGCGGGAATGCTTGCGCCAATTTCTGGAGAAGTTTCGATACTTGATGAGAGACCCGGCGCGCTACCATCGCGCGTTGCCTTTCTACCGCAGCATCCGGTTTCGTCGCACACGCTTCCGCTCCGCGCGGAAGATGTCGTCGGGATGGGACGCTTCGCCCATCTTGGACTACTCAGGCGAAGTACGCCAGCCGATCGGCTCATCGTTGACGAATCGATGTTGCGAACGGGAGTGCATCATTTCGCAAAACTTCCGCTGCGCTCTCTTTCCGGCGGCCAACAGCAACGAACTCATCTCGCCCAGGTTCTTGCCCGTCAAGCGGAGGTGTTGCTACTCGATGAACCAACCGCCGGCCTGGATGTGAATGGTCGGGACGCGGTGGCCAGCCTGATTTCCCAAGAGCGTTCCCGTGGCGTAACCGTGGTCATGGCAACGCACGAAATTTCGGACGCCGACAACGCCAACATCGTGATGTTATTGGCCCAGCGCGTGGTGGCGGCTGGTCCTCCAAGCGATGTATTGCGGGACGACTATTTGCGCGAGTGTTTCGGGTTCACCCAGCCGCATTAGTGCATTACTTTCCTCGACGGTTTTCCTCTAGGTCGAGCAATTGTTGTTTCATCTTCAATCCGAGCCCATAACCACCCAATGAACCATCGGCGGCAATCACTCGGTGACACGGCACGATGATCGGTATTGGATTCCTTCCATTGGCCGAACCGACCGCGCGATACGCCTTCGGATTGCCGATACTTTGAGCCTGTTCGCCGTATGAAATTGTTGTTCCATATGGAATTCGTCCGAGTGCCTTCCACGACTCAATTTGGAATTCGGTTCCGTGCACATCAAGGGGAACCGAAAACGAAGTCCGCTTTCCGGAAAAATACTCGGCCAGCTGTTTTCGGGTTGTCGCCAGAACGCGTTGTGCGGCTGCGTCTCTGGCCGTGGCCCGATGCGAGGCGGACGACCTACCCACATCAATGCTCAACAAGCCCTTTTGGGATGCCGTCAAGCGCAACTTTCCCACGGGGGAGGTCACAACAAGTTCATTACGTACGGTCTGTGAAGTTGCCATAGCGCTGAATCTAATTGATTTGTCAAACCTGTCACACTTAAGACATGCCCACCGTGATGATGACAAGTATTGAAAGCCCCTCCACAAAGCGGATCGCTCTCGTGGCCCACGACAACATGAAAGATGAAATGTTGGAGTGGGCCGCCGAACACCGATCCGAACTAAGTCGGCACACTCTTGTTGGAACCGGCAATACCGGGAGAATGGTCCAGGAACACACTGGGATGACGGTGGAGTGTCTGCGTAGCGGCCCGCTTGGCGGAGATCAGCAGATGGGTGCGCGAATAGCCGAAGGCGAGATCGATGTTCTGATGTTCTTTTGGGATCCGCTCGAGCCCCAGCCGCATGACCCCGACATCAAGGCCCTACTTCGCATCGCCGCCGTTTGGAACATTCCCGTGGCATGCAACCGAGCTAGCGCCGACTTCATCATTTCCTCACCACTGATTTCGCAGATCTACCAACGCCGGGTACCGGAGTACCACTGAGAAATCGCTGGACCGGCGTTTACAGCGACCGCGGCGGCGGAGGCGGACCGTGTTCATTTTCGGAAGTTTGACTTGGTGTCAGCGCAAATACAAGGTTGACAATCGGACAGATTGTCCACCAGCCATTGTGGCCAGAGTCGTGCATTCGCCGCCAGCTCACTGAAAGCGATGGAATAATCAATGCAAGCGAGACGATTAGCGACAGCGAATCGCTGAGGTATGACGCAACCACTTGAACGATCACGCTAAAGAGAAACCACCACCAGTACGCCGACCTGGAAGCCCGACCTTTGAAGTTGGCATAGTTTTGAAAGCCGGAGCGGACCGCTGCCTGAAAGGACATTATGACTTTGCCTCCTCACGACTAGCCCGAGGTTCCTTGGGCAGGCCGAGTACTCGTTCACCAACGATGTTCCGCTGAATTTGACTAGTGCCACCCCAAATTGTCTCGGATCGCGAGAAGAAGAAAGTGGACATCATTGAACTCGTAGGATACCCGACGCGGCGCTTATCGCGAGTTACCCCTGGCCAACTTCCGTCGCCCGGTCCAGCGTCAATGAGCATGGAAGGCGCACCAAAAATATCGAGCGCAAGTTCCATTGCCCTCTGATGCATTTCGCTCCAGTACATCTTGTTTGTCGCACCGAGCGCCGCGACTCCCAGATCCTTCCGGTTCGCAAGCGTTGCCCCGAGTGAACGAAGTCCGTTGAATCGCAAAATCTGTATCTGCGTGTAATACCTCATTAACCGTTGCCGAATTGTGGCATCGCAAATTTTCCCGTTGGCAGACGCCGCCACCACCATTTTTCGATACTCCTCTTCAAATCGGCGGTAACCGGTCGTTGCGGTCATGCCCCGTTCGAAGGTAAGTGTGCTGTTGGCAACTTTCCAACCATTATTTACTCCGCCAACAACATTGTCCTTTGGACATCGCGCATCGGTGAAGAACACCTCGCAAAACTCGGCGGTACCGTCGGGCTGCACGATTCCCCGAACCTCGACACCCGCCTGGCGCATTGGAACCAATAGATACGAGATGCCCTTGTGCTTTGGCGCATCCGGATCTGTTCGCGTTAACAAGAAACAAAAGTCGGCATGATGCCCTCGAGTCGTCCACACCTTTTGCCCGTTGATTATCCACTCGTCGCCATCCAGCACAGCTGTAGTTGCCAGGCTCGCCAAATCGCTTCCGCTGTTGGGTTCGCTGAAACCTTGACACCAGCTCATCTTCCCGCTCAGAATTTGGGGCAGAAATTCCTTCTTCTGCTCCTCCGTACCCCACTGCAAAAGAGTTGGGCCAACGAGCGTGTCACCGAAGAAGTCGGCTCGCATTGGCGCCTTGGCGCGGGCAAACTCTTCCGAAAGAACCACACCTTCGAGAACGGAAAGACCTTTTCCGCCGTATTCCTTTGGCCATGTGGCGCAAATCCAACCGCCGCCAAACAGACGATCGGGCCATTGCTCGTTAAATAGCTTGCGATCGGCAGATGACATTTCAAAACCTTCGTCGAACCAGCCTTCGGGCAAACTGTCCTCTAACCAACTGCGAACCTCGGATCGAAACACTTCGACCTCGGGGGTATACGTGATCATGTCTCTAGTATGCCCTGCCAGACTCCTCACAGTCGAACGGCATAGAGTGCGTTCGTGACCGTGACCGAAAACATTCCAGTCGCCGGCGAACGATGGACTTATCAGTGGAAGGAACTGTTCGAAGAAGTCATTGAGACCGGTTTATGCACTGGCTGCGCTGCATGTGTAATTTCATGTCCGCACGAAGTGATCGGTTACAAACACGAAGAAGGCAACTACAAGCCCTTCCACCTCGAGGATGAACTCGGTCCAGGTAACTGCACGCACGGCGAAAAGGGATGCACTAGTTGCACGCGAGCGTGCCCCCGATTTCGCACCTGGGAACCCGATGCCGATATCCAACTCTTCGGACGCCAGCGCAAGGACAACGAAATGTACGGTCAGTATCGACAGTTGTTGCTCTGTCAGGCTCAAGACAAATCGGTTCACCAGAAGGGTCAAGACGGCGGCTTCGTTGGTGCAATGTTGATCTGGCTAATGAAAAATGATTACATCGACGCCGCGCTCACCAGTTTCCTTGAAGGTGACTGTTCGTCGTGGAAGGCGACACCCGGGATTGCCCACAACCCCGAAGAAGTGCTCGCATCCTCGGGAAGCCGATACACCTATTCGGCGAACACCCTGGCACTCAAGCAAGCCCAGGACGAGGGATTGAACCGAGTCGCACTTGTAGGAATGAGTTGCCAATCTTCGGCGCTTCCAATCATGTGGAAACGCAAGGTCGGAAAAGTATCCAGGCCATTTCTATTCAATATCGGCCTCCTCTGTTCAAAGACTTTCGATGATGCAATATTCGAGGAACTCTTCCTTGCCAAGTATGGATTGAAAAAAGAAGAGATGGCGAAGATGAACATCAAGGGAGTGTTCCAGATCTGGATGAAGGATGGTTCCTATCACGAGATCGACCTCAAGGAGTGCCACCAATGGACCCGCGAAGGATGCAAGATGTGTCCTGACTTTGCCGCGGAACACGCCGACATCTCGACCGGAGGAATCGGCGAAGACAACGATTGGACTCTGTGCATCGTTCGAACGGAACTTGGCGAAGAAGTCATGAGTCGAATGATTAAGGATGGCTCGGTCATCGCCAGGCCGGCAGAGACTGATGCCACTGCCATGCGCTTGCTTAAACTTCTCAGCACTGTCAGGCGGCGCCGTTGGCCGGCCTTTGCTTATAAGTCACCGAGTGTTGGTGTACCGCCGCCTAATAAAAAGGCGGACGGCTCAGCTCCGGC
>JBKJXI010000041.1:0-2863 GCA_046716325.1 Ilumatobacteraceae bacterium
ACTATACGACGGAGAAAACCGAACTTGTCCCAGACATGAAATATTGTTGAACTCCACGCTAACAACTAAGAACCCGAGGGGGAAAATGAAAAGTAAAACCATCAGGAAGGCTTGTGCGGTAGCTATCGCGGTCGCACTCGTCTCGCCGCTTGGCCAGGTAAATCAGGCTGGTGCGGCGATCGACCAGGGAAATCGGGACATCAACGAGCAACCCATCACCAACATGAGAAAGGGTGGAGTCCTCAGGTTTGTTCAGGTTAACTTATGCCCAAACTTCAACACCAGCGCGATTGAGGGAAACCTACTCAACTGCAGTCAGGTGATGAACACAATGCTTCCGCGATATACCTATTTCGACAAGTTCACCAAATTGCAGGTCGATAAGAACTATGCCAGCAGCATCGTTGCCAGCAGAGTCAACGGCAAGCAAACCGTCACCTACACGCTCAATCCCAATGCAAAGTGGAGCAATGGCAAGCGAATCGGACTCGCCGACTTCAAGGGACATTGGAACGCTTTGAAGAAGTCGGGTCAGGGTTACAACATCACGAGTTCGGTTGGTTATGAAAAAATCGAGTCAGTCAAGAAAGGCAGTCTCCCCAATCAAGTCGTAGTAACTTTCAGCGAGACATACCCTGACTGGCAGCCGCTATTTAATCTGTTGCTGCCCGCTACAGTGACCGCCTCACCAGACGCGTTCAACACATCGTGGAAAATTGCACCACGCGTCACCGCTGGACCGTTCAGGTTCGTCGGAATCGACAAGACGGTCCAGACCATCACCGTTGCCGCTGACCCGAAGTGGTGGGGACCAAAGCCGGTGCTCGACTTGGTCGTGTTTAAGGTGCTGCCGCAAGCAGCCCAAATCGACGCGCTGCTCAATGGTGAGATCGCCTACATGGACATTGGCAACGACACCAATGCCCTCAAGCGTGCCCGCGAGAGCAGTAAGGTTCGCGTCGACTTCGCCAAGGCTCCGACCCACGAACACTTCACCTTTGGTCCTGTGACCGCGGTGACGAGTGATGTGGCCGTACGACAGGCGATTATGTTGTCGATTGACCGTCAGCAGATTGCTACGGCGATTCAAGGCGTGGTTGACCCGAAGGTCAAGCCGAACAATAACCACGTGTTCTTGGATGGAACATCGTGCACGCAGGACAACACCGGAACATTGGGCAAGCGCAACATCGCAGCGGCAAACACGTTGCTTGACGGTGCCGGCTGGGTCAAGGGTTCAGACGGAATCCGCTCCAAGGGCGGTACTCGTATGTCGGTCAAGTTGATCTACCCAAGTGGTAACGACAACCGTCGCGACACCGTGTTGTTGGCATCGGCAATGGCCAAGGAAGCCGGAATCGAATTGGTACCGACGCTGATTCCAAGCGCCGACTACTTCTCCAAGCATGTTCTGGTATCCAAATTCGAGATGGCAATCTTCGCTTGGGTGGGAACGAACTTCCCCATCTCATCGTCGAGCAATGTCTACCGAGTTGGTGCCGCCCAAAACTTCGGCAACATTGGCAGCGCCAAGATCGACGACCTATTCAATAGAGCGAACAGGGTCCTCAATCCGGTCACGCGTTGCAAATTGGCCAACGATGCCGATAAAGAGGTGTACAAGATCGTTCACTCGATCACCCTCTTCCAACGCAACAATGTCGTGGGTATGGCGAAGAAGGTCGCCAACTATGGCGCCTTTGGGTTCACTTCCATTGACTGGACGAAGGTCGGGTTCCAAAAGTAAGTCAAGTTAGAAAAAGGGGGGCGGTCCGCAAGGGCCGCCCCCTTTTTATTTGCCCAGTTCTCTGCTCGTCGTTACTTGAGCGGGGCGTGGCAAGCAACGGCGCCAGATCCGCTTGCCGACAATAGCGGTCGCTCGCTGACACAGCGATCCGAAATGTGAGCAGGAAGGGTTGGGCGTAATTGGCACCGGGTGTGGAATCGACAGCCCGAAGGCGGATTTGCCGGGCTCGGCAACTCACCTTGCAGCAATATTCGTGTCCGACTCCGCTCAATTTTTGGATCAGGAATTGGAACGGCCGACAGCAGCGCCTGGGTATATGGGTGCTGTGGGCGAGCAAATACCTCTCGCACCGGACCCGATTCGACAATTGATCCGAGATACATCACGGCGATATCGTCGGCAATGTGTTGAACCACCGACAGGTCGTGCGATACGAACAGATACGAGAGACCGAGTTTTTCCTGCAATTCGGAGAGTAAATTGAGCACGCCGGCGCGAACGCTGACATCGAGCGCAGACACCGGTTCGTCGAGGGCGATGACCTTGGGATTCAGCGCCAATGCGCGGGCGATCGCAATACGCTGACGCTGACCGCCCGAGAATTCAGACGGGTAGCGACTGGCATGGTCGGGATTGAGGTCAACCAATCTGAGCAACTCGCTCACTCGCCGATCCTGTTCCTCGCGACCAACCCCGAACGCGCGCAGCGGCTCGGCGATGGCGTCTCCAACCGGCAAACGCGGATCTAGTGAAGCAAACGGGTCCTGGAATACGATCTGGAGATCTCTGCGCAGACCGAGCCTGTCCTTTCTCGAAAGTGACGAGACATCGCGACCTAGGACGACGATGGAACCCGCCTCGGGCGCGACCATGTTGAGTATCTCCAACAAAGTGGTGGTCTTACCACACCCGGACTCACCTACGAGGGCAAGGCTTCTGCCCTGTCGTAGCACGAGATCCACTCCGTCTACGGCATAAATTGATCCGACACGTCGACGCAGTATCGCGCCCTTCATCAGCGGGAATGTCTTGCTCAATCCGCGTACTTCAAGTACCGAGGCCGTGCTTACATCCCTGGCCGAAACGTGAGCCGGACCTTCAGTGAATAGCCTGCCC
>JBKJXI010000042.1:0-4696 GCA_046716325.1 Ilumatobacteraceae bacterium
ATGAAAGCGCCCTGCACGAAGTGCAATTATCCATTTACGGGCGCGCACTGTTGGACACTCCGCAAACAGTGCTTGCCGATCTTCGAGATGTTGAAACAATCAACCACATATTTGATACGCGGCGACCGGAGGTCGTATTTCATGCCGCGGCCCTAAAGCATCTTCCGCTGCTCGAGCGTTACCCAAATGAGGCATACCAAACCAACGTTCTCGGCACTCAAACACTTTTGCAGGCTGCACAGCGAAATCACGTCAGTGTGTTCATCAATATCTCGACTGACAAGGCGGCAAATCCCACAAGCGTCCTTGGATATTCGAAGCGACTGGCCGAACGCCTCACCGCCGACTTTGCTTTTTCCGCCCCGCCTGGAAAATTCATCTCAGTCCGCTTCGGCAATGTCTTGGGGTCACGGGGCAGTGTGCTCACGTCGTTTCGGGATCAAATTGCAAAAGGTGGCCCGGTGACAGTGACACATCGCGGTGTCACTCGTTATTTCATGACGATATCTGAGGCAGTTCAGCTTGTAATTCAAGCTGGCGCCATAGGTCGTACCGGTGAAGTGCTCGTTTTGGATATGGGAGAACCCGTCAGCATTTACGACGTCGCAACACAACTGGTCAAGAATTCGGGCAAAAATGTTCGAATTGAAGTTGTGGGATTACGGGTAGGTGAAAAGGTCCACGAGGAGTTATTCGGTGACGGAGAGTTGGACCAGCGTCCGTCGCATCCTTTGATATCTCAGGTTGCGGTGAAACCAATTAGCCAAGTCGGACTCAGCCAAGCTCCGCAAGACGCACGGAATTTCATGCTGTCGCTTCTTGACGAGCAGTAACAGAGTCGGTTCTTGAGTCCGATCTAAAATCACCGCGTCCAATCACGGATGCCGCAAGAAGTAACCACAGAAAATGATTGCCATTAATGAAGCTCTCCTGTGTTGACACCAACAAGACAAAGAACATAATCGAATACGACCATTGTCCCCCCGTCGAAAACAGTCCACGTTCAATTCGTGAGTATCCGCCGTATACGAGCACAAGCAAAAGTAAAATAGCGCCGATTATCCCGCCGCCGAGGAGAACATCGATGTATGCGCTATGTGAGAACTGCGCTTCCTGAACCGTCCACCACAAATCTCGCTTTAGAAAAATAGATGATTTCCACGCCGACATCCATCCCCAACCGAAGATCGGTCGATCCAAAAACCCGGTCCAGCCGTAATGCCAAATGTCTGCCCGACCGTTGAAGAAGTCTTCCTCTCCAAGCCACCGCAGTATCGTCGCCTGAAATTTGAACAGGCCCCACATACCGCCGCCGGCCACTAGAACAAATGAAGAATATACATAGCGGCGAACTTGGTCGATCGTCAAAACTCCTCGACGATGCAACAACCGAACCACCGACCAACACATCCACACCAGACCGAAGGCAGCAACCGCACCTACTGAAGTACTCGACCGAGTGCGAGCTAATACATAACCGTCGAGGAGAGCAATATCAAGAAGAATGAAGGACAATACCGGCCACCACTGCTTGGTTCGTCGAGAAATAACTACCCACAACAATCCAAGTGATGCGATTAGTCCGACGGCGGCCACCGGCGCGAGGGAATTACGATTGAAGTAGATACCCACCCAATGTCCCTCCTGGCTGACCGCCAGATCCCAGTTCTGCTTGACCGCTAGGTAGGACAAAATCACTCCAGGTTGCATCGCGACGCAGACCAGAATCATTTGCTGAGTGTGAGAAAAACTTCTCGCCAAATACACACCCGCGGCGGCGGTCATAACGAGAACCGTGGCCTCCACAATTGTGTCCCTGCCCGATGTAGCCCACATGGTGGACATCCACATCCACGAAACAAAACATGCCAACAATACGACTGGCATCATGTGTAATCGCGCAGCTTGGACTCGGTAGCCCAGTAATAGCAACGCCGGGATCTGGACTGCAATAAATGTCAGGCGATAGGTCTCCGAAATTGAAGTTTCCGAAACTTGTGCACTCGCCCACCACAGTTTGAAAACGGGCCCTTGTGTGAGCGCGCATACCAACACAATCACATACGCGTACTCAAACCATTTGTTCGAACGTTTGAGAAGGGCAGAGACATTTGGCATTATCGACAAATCTACTCGCACTCTGAATTTGGGTCCGAAAGTTGTTGTCGTGCACTGAAAGGCAATAGATATGCTGATGTGAATGACTTCATCGCCGGATGATCGAGATGAATTGATCAAGGAACTCTTCGCCGAGGCACGCGGTCTGAGGATGAAGAATGAACACATCAGCCAATACGTCGAGAGTAAAATCGCCGAGCTCGTCAAGACTCGGCGAGAACTGATGCTTGTTCGCAACGGGATTGAGGAGGTCGTTGAACAACGCAATTCTTTGCAGGGAGCGCTAACTTCGCTTACGGGCGAGCACGACCAATTGCTGCAAATGCAAGTCGCAATGACCGATCAGCGTGATCGTCTGCGTCTGCGCGTCGCCGAAATCGAAGCCTCGAGGAGTTACCGGATTGGCCAACGCCTGAGTAGATTCTTCGCCAAATTCTCGGCTTCCTCATAAATCCATGAACCAGTACCCCGTCATTATTATCACTCGCGATCGACTCGAATCTTTACGCCAATTGGTGACTTGGTTGGAGGGAATTGGACAAGAAAACATTTGGTTCTGTGACAATGCGAGTACCTATCCTCCGCTCGTTGACTATCTCAACACATCACCACATCAAACGCTGTTCAATGAGATCAACTTTGGTCATCGTGGTCCATGGCTAAGCGGACTAGTTCCCGAATTGGGTCAATCAACACATTTCGTGGTCACCGATCCAGATGTGGTCCCGTGTAGCGAATGCCCGTCGGATGTCTTGGATGTGTTCGCCAACATGCTTACCGATCATCCCGACATTGATAAGGTCGGATTTAGCCTGCGAATCGATGACTTGCCGGATCATTATGAACACGTCGAAAGCGTCGTGGCATGGGAATCTCAATTCTGGCTGAATACCCATTCACCCGGTTATTACATCGCCGACATAGATACCACATTCGCCATGTATCGACCGGGCGAGAACCATCAGAATTCCAGATCCCTTCGCTCCGCACCCCCATATGTGGCGCGACATGTGCCGTGGTATCAGGACTCAAAGAATCCATCGGAAGAGCTCACGTATTATCTTGAGCACGCCGATTCGTTGATCATCAACTGGGATCGAAAAGTTCTTCCTGCGTCGCTACGGACTCAGCTAGCACAGATGGCAGCGCAGCCCTCTTCGGCTCAACGCAACTAAGGTCATACTCGCAATGGGAACAGCCGCAATCGTCGTCGATTCCGTTTCGAAAAACTTCCGTCTCTATCACGAACGGAATCGCTACATCAAGGCCGCTCTACTGCGGGGCCGGCGAGCACGGTACGAAGAGTTTTGGGCGCTCGAAGGTGTTTCGTTTGATGTTGACCATGGTGCGACCCTTGGAATTATTGGATCGAACGGTTCGGGCAAGAGCACGATGCTCAAATGCTTGACCGGCATCTACCATCCCGAAAAAGGCACCATCGGAATTGACGGTACCGTCGCCGCGCTCCTCGAACTTGGTGCCGGTTTCCATGTAGAACTCTCGGGTCGTGAGAATGTGTTTCTCAACGGCGCGATTCTGGGTATGTCAAAGAAAGATATCGAGCGACAATTCGACAGCATTGTCGAATTTGCCGGGGTGGAACGATTCATCGACATTCCGGTGAAGGACTACTCCTCGGGGATGACCGTTCGGCTGGGATTTTCGATCGCCGCCCATGTCGAACCTGAGATACTGCTCATAGATGAAATCCTTAGCGTTGGAGACCAGGCGTTTCAGCGCAAGAGCAGCGAGAAAATTGAACAGTTTCGTCGCGAAGGTCGCACGATTGTCGTGGTCAGCCACAGCCTGCCGGCGGTACAGCAACTGTGCAAAGAAGTCATATGGCTGGAAAAAGGTCACCTAAAACAACGCGGACCGGCTGCCGATGTGATTGCCGCATACACCGGTGGTAGCTATACGGAGCACGCACTCAAGGATGCCAATCTGCGTGAACGTTGGGGAACCGGCGACGCCCATTTCACGCTGATCGAACTCCGAGATGGCAACGGTCGGGCCATAGATCGAGTCGATACGAATGGCTCGGTGGTGGTTCATGGTGAACTCACACCTCAATCACGCTTAATGGCCCCAATCCTCAAGACCACGATTTCCAAGCTGGATGGAGAAGTGGTGTGGTCAAGCACATCGCAGCGTCTCGAAGCTCCGCTACGTGCGGTGAATGCACCGGTATCGGTGTCGATTCATATTCCTGTTTTGCCGCTGCTCGAGGGAACGTATTTTCTCTCCTTGGCCGTCACCGATGCGACCGGCACCACCGAGTACGACCATTGCCACAACTGGGTGAGGTTCGATGTTCATCAAGTTGATTTGTTTGAGGAAGGTGTCGTCACCATTCCTGCCACCTGGCAGGTGCGGGGCTAACTAACGCCAAACGTTGCTATAACTCTTCGGCGATTCGGCGCGACAATTTTCCAAAGACGAACCACCCAAAGAAAAACGATGCGACCGATGCGACGACGAGATACGCGATATTTCCCCACTCAGGAGCCCGACCCGAGTACAACATGTGTCGAAACGATTGAATAAACACCGCCATTGGATTCCAGAGCAATATGAA
>JBKJXI010000043.1:0-12825 GCA_046716325.1 Ilumatobacteraceae bacterium
ACACCAAGACACGGCGATGGAAGTGTGCCCATTGGAAGATCGTGCTCTTTGAAACCGCCCGATGCGCGACAGGCGAGGTCGATGCAAACATGAACCTGTCGGCGGGGACGCTCGGTGGTCGAAAACAAGGCGTAGAAACTGGCTATCCCATAAATTTCGGCCGGGGCGACATCGAGGCGTTGGGCGATGTAGTTGATCGCTCCTCGACTGATCCAACCCACGTGATCGTTGACCGCATGTAGGACCGGCAACATCAAATGCCGCATTTGGCGAAGCGATTCGCCGGCCCGAGCGATTCGCAAATTCTCGGCGCTTCGATCGCCTCCACGCGAGGAATTCGATTCCTGTCCGAGAATGCTTTCTACCGCACGACGCTCCTCGACCGAGGCAACGGAGGTACTTAATTTGAGATCCACGGCGTGGACAGCGTAATGGACTTACCGGCTAGCGATCGGAACTTGTGCGGGGAGTTTTTCGACACGCACGGCGGCCGCCTTGAATTCCGCCGTTCCCGACTTGGGATCGGTGACATCGATGGTGAGCAAGTTGGTATCCACTTCGTCGGGAAAATGCATTGTCATGAACACGAGACCGGGGCGAAGTCCCGTGTCGATACGAGCGGGTGCCACAAGTGTTCCGCGGGGAGAAGTGACGCGCACCATTTCGCCATCGCTAATACCAAGATTGTCGGCATCTTCCGGGGACACATCGATTGTCTCCTCGAAACGCAGCGGGCTACGAAATCCGCCCGACTGCACCCCCGTGTTGTACGAATCAAGACGTCGCCCGGTAGTTAGACGCAAAGGGAATTCGTTGCTCACCGCCTCTACCGGCGGATCGTCAATGACGACGCTGAAGGGTGCGAGTCGTCCCCGATCGGCGAGATTTTCGGCCCACAATCGACCGTGCAGGAAAGATGGCTCCAGTGTGTCTTCCGAGTAGCAGGGCCATTGAATGCCGCCCAGTTCGCGCAATCGCGAATACGACATGCCTGCGTGCATCGGCGACAGGCTACGCAACTCATTCCAGACGTCTTCGTTCGAGCCGTATTTCCAGTCGTGACCCATTTCGCGGGCAAGGTCGGTAATTATTTGAATATCGTCGTGCGCGTTGCCAGGCGGAGTAATAGCCTGGCGCACCAATTGAACTCGGCGTTCGGAGTTTGTTACCGTGCCCTCGCTTTCGCACCACGATGCCGATCCCGGAAACACGACGTCGGCAAGTTCTGCGGTCTTGGTGAGAAAGATGTCCTGTACGACAAGGAAATCGAGACTCTTGAGAATTCTGATGGCATGGTGACCGTCGGCCTCGGACTGGGCCGGATTCTCTCCGATGACAAATAGCGCCCGCAACTCTCGCCGGTCCATCGCCTCAAACATTTCGGTCAAGTTCCAACCATTCTTCGGGGGGATCGGGCACGCCCATTTGGCCTCAAATTTGGCGCGGGCGACATCATCTTCGAGGTCCTGAAATCCCGGCAATTTGTTTGGTAGCGCGCCCATGTCGCCGCCACCCTGAACATTATTTTGCCCCCGCAGCGGGTTGAGCCCGGACCCCGATCGACCAACGTGTCCGCATAGCAGCGCCAGATTGATTAGCGCGAGCACATTGTCGACACCATTGTGGTGTTCCGTAATTCCGAGGGTCCAGCAGATTTGGGCCTTCGATGCACGGGCAAATGTGTGCGCGATCTCGGCAATTGCCTCTGCGGGAACTCCGGTTACTGCGCTGCCACGGTCCAGCGTCCATTCCTCGACCGACGCGGCATAGGTCTCGAAGTTTGTTGTCGACCGAGAGATAAATTCCCTATTGGCCAATCCGGCGTGGATGATTTCGCGAGCAATCGTGTTGGAAAGCGCAATGTCGGTACCGACATCGATGCCAAGCCAGATGTCTGCCCACTCGGCCGAAGCGGTTCGACGCGGGTCCACCACGAACAATTTCGCTCCGTTGCGAACTCCCTGTAAGACATGGTGAAAAAAGATTGGATGCGCTTCTCGAGCGTTTGAGCCCCACATCAAAATGACGTCCGTGTCTTCGATTTCCGTATATGACGAGGTTCCACCACCGGCTCCGAAAATTGTGGCCAGACCGACCACAGATGGAGCGTGTCAAGTTCGATTACACGAATCGATATTGTTCGAACCGATGACCACCCGAGCGAACTTTTGGGTAATGAAATTCATTTCATTGGTCGACTTTGAACAGGAAAAGAAACCGATCGCCTGCGGTCCGACCGAATCCTTGACGTCTTTGAGACCGACAGCGGCGCGGGTAAGTGCTTCGCGCCATGTCGCCTTGCGCAACTCACCGTTTTCGCGCACCATTGGCTCGGTGAGTCGGGCAAGGGGAGCAAAGCGATGTTTTTGCGCCATGTGTTCGCCAGCCTAGTGCGATCACATATCTCGCTCATATATCTGGCCGGACTATTCCATATATAGTGGTGCGAGTAATTTTCGCCTTCATCGTCGAAAGCGATTTGATTGCAGGGAGAGTCATGGCATTTCCATCGGATCTTGAAATAGCACGAGCTGGAAAACCCAAGCCACTTCCGGAAATTGCATCCCAAATGGGAATCGGCGGACATCTATTAGAGCCGTACGGTTCGAGCCTGGCAAAAATCCGACTCGAAGCGATCGACGAATTGAAGTCGCGTCCCAAGGCCAAGTATGTGGTGGTTACGGCAATTACTCCAACGCCACTTGGCGAGGGTAAAACAACGACCACGGTCGGACTCGGCCAAGCCATGAAGCACATCGGAAGGAAAGCCGTGCTTAGCCTGCGCCAGCCGTCGATGGGCCCAACATTTGGAATCAAGGGTGGCGCCGCCGGCGGGGGTTACAGCCAGGTCATTCCAATGGAATTGCTCAATTTGCACCTCACGGGAGACTTTCACGCGGTAACCGCCGCCCACAATTTGCTTTCTGCAATGGTCGACAATCACCTCCATCAAGGCAACGCGCTGGACTTCGATCTACACAACATTTCGTGGCGCCGGGTGATGGACGTCAACGATCGATCACTTCGCAACATCGTCGTTGGTTTGGGAACAAAGGAAGACGGCGTTGTTCGCCAAACAGGTTTCGACATCACCGCCGCGTCCGAAGTCATGGCCATATTGGCGCTGGCCACCTCCATGGATGACATGCGTGCTCGTCTTGGTCGAATTGTCGTGGGGTACAACTCGAAGGGGGCGCCGATCACCTCCGAGCAGCTAAGTGGTGCCGGATCGATGGCGGTCATCATGCGCGAGGCGATAAAGCCCAACCTGTTACAGACGCTGGAAAACACACCGGTCATCGTTCACGCCGGTCCCTTTGGCAATATTGCCCATGGGAACTCATCCATCATCGGCGATCTGATCGGAATTCACTGCGGCGATTACCTGCTGACCGAGGCCGGTTTTGGCGCCGACATGGGGGCCGAGAGATTCTTCAACATAAAGTGTCGAACCTCGGGTTTGGTGCCCGATGCGGCGGTTCTTGTAGCAACCGTTCGAGCGCTGAAGGCGCATTCGGGAAAATACAAGATAGTTGCGGGCAAGGAACTACCCGCCGACTTACTGGCGGAAAATCCAGGCGACGTGGAGGCCGGCGCGGCTAATTTGCGCAAGCAAATCGAAAATGTGCAGGCACATGGTGTGACGCCAGTGGTGGCGATTAATGCATTTCCTACAGATCACAAGTCCGAACATGAGGTGATTCGCAGGATTGCCACCGAGATGAATGCGCGCGTAGCCGTGTGTACGCACTTCGCGGACGGAGGTGCGGGGGCCACCGATCTTGCCCATGCCGTTGTCGAGGCCTGCGAGGAATCCAATAGCTTTCACTTTCTATATCCAAGCGAGGCTTCGCTGAAAGAAAAAATTGAGACTGTGGCGACAAAAATATACGGCGCGGCAAAAGTGGAGTACTCGGCAGCAGCAAATCGACAACTCAAGTCATACACCGACAACGGATTTGCCAATCTTCCGGTGTGTATCGCCAAGACACATCTGTCAATTTCGGGCGACGCATCACTAAAGGGCGCTCCAACCGGCCACACCTTGGCCGTCCGCGAAGTTCGCGCATCGGTTGGCGCCGGATTCATCTATCCAATCTGCGGTGAAATGCGAACCATGCCAGGGCTTGGCACCAAGCCGGCTGCCGCCATCATCGACTTTGACGAAAACGGCGAGATCGTTGGCCTTTCATGACGGACTCGTTCCGACGCACGTCGGGTGGGGCGATACTCATGGATGGCGAAGCGGCCCGTGATGAAATTGTGTCTCGCATTCGCCAGGAGATCGAAGCCGCCGGCTCACCGCAGATCTGTCTAGCGACCGTATTGGTAGGCGATGACAAGCCAAGTCGCATCTATGTCAGTTGGAAGCACAAAAAAGCGCAAGAGGCCGGCATGATTTCCAGAGGTCTCGAATTGCCGGCGACGGCGTCCCAAGCCCAGATCGAAGACGCGGTCTCGGCATTTGCCGCCGATCCCGGAGTGCACGGGATTCTTGTGCAATTGCCAATTCCGAAAGGATTGGATACCGAGAGAGTGCTTTCACTCGTTCCACCCGAAAAGGACATTGACGGTCTGACGGAACTTTCGATGGGTCGTTTGTTGCGAGGCATTCCGGGCCACGTGCCGTGCACGCCGCTCGGCGTAATGCGACTACTCGAGCGCTACGGCATTGAAACAAAAGGCAAGCGCGCGGTGGTCGTCGGTCGTTCCACCTTGGTCGGTCTGCCCCAAGTGTTGTTGCTGGCACGAAAGGGCACCGATGCAACGGTCACCTGTGCTCACTCGCTAACTACAGATCTCGAAGAAGTGTGTCGCGAGTCGGACATTATAATTTCGGCAGTCGGCGTGGCCAGGATAATCACCGCCAAACATGTGAAACCTGGCGCAACGGTCATCGATGTTGGGGTGTCTCGGGTCGAGTCCAAGATTGTTGGCGATGTCGACTTTGACGAGGTTCAGAAAATTGCCGGCGCGATCACCCCGATGCCGGGTGGAACCGGTCCAATGACCATTGGTTGTTTGCTGGAAAACACTCTTGAAGCAGCCAAAACGCTCGGCGCCTTCCCGCAATAATTCAGCTACTGCACGGTTGCTGGTGCCTGCATCCGTCTCGCCGCGGCTTGCGTAAGGCGATCCAGAATGGTCGCCATGATCACGATTGCCAGTCCGACTTCGGCACCTAGCCCGGTATTGGACCTGGTTAACGCCTCCACCGAGCGATAGCCGAGACCTTCGCCCCCGACCATCCCCGCGATAATCGCCATGGCCAACACCATCATCACCATTTGATTTATTGCCAGAATGATCGATGGCATCGCCAACGGAATGCGCACTCCCCACAAGACTTGTCGTTGAGTAGCGCCAAAAGTCGTTGCCGCTTCAATAGATTCGGCGTTGACCTGCCGGATACCAAGCGAAGTGAGCCTGATGCCCGGTGGAATCGAATACACGACCGCGGCGAGTACGCCGGGAACCGGGCCAACCGTAAAAATCATGACGAATGGAATTGCGTAGATCAACGGCGGAATGGTTTGTAGCGAGTCCAGCAAGGGTGCGAACGCTGCCTCGGCACGCGGGCGTCGACCCATCCAGATTCCGATAGGTAAGGCAATCAGAATCGAGATCGCAACAGCAACGATTGTCTGGGCCAATGTATTGCTTGCCTCTGCCCACATTCCCGTAACTCCGATTATCACCAGACCGCCCGCGGTGGCAATCGCCAACTTCCAGCCGGCGACCAACAATGCCAACGTCGTTGCCACCACCACAACCAGTTGCCAAGTCAACGCGCTGTTGAGCAGGTCTCGAGATCGGATCAGTAATTCACGAACGACGAAATCATTGAATGGTCGAGTGACGACATCAAATGTGTCGCGAAACCATCGGACAAAACTATCCACCGGATCGGCAAACGAAGTTCCCCACGAAAATGGAAAGTTATGCACCCCGACAAAACGACTCACCACCGACACGCCGACCACGCCAACGATAAAAAGTATGACGACTCGCCAACTCAGCCTTCGTTGACGTAGGCCGGGCGTGACAATCAGGGATCGGCTCAAACGATCGAGAACGAGCGCTACCGCGACCACGGCCAGTCCAACTACTAGCCCGCGTCCCGGGCTCAAAAGTCTCACGGTCTGCATAATCTCTTGACCGAGTCCGGCCGCACCGACCAATGTTGCAATGACGACGATTCCAAGTGCCATCATCACCGTCTGATTGATTCCGGTAATGATCGACGGAACGGCGAGTGGCATTTGCACACGCAACAAAGTTTGCCTTCGAGTCGCTCCAAACATTTGTGAAGCCTCGACGGCGGCCGGAGGAACTTGTTTGATTCCGAGCGCGGTGAGTCGGACTACAGGGGGCAACGCGTAAATGACCGTGGCTATCGCCGCCGGCACTTGACCTATGCCAAATACGAGAACGACCGGAATGAGGTAAACGGTTGCCGGAACGGTTTGCATTGCGTCGAGCACGGGTCGAAGCAATCCCTCTAATCGCGAGTTCATCGCCGTCCATACCCCGAGAGGTAGCCCGATGATCACGCTGATCGCCACGGCCACGGCCATCAAGGAAATTGTTTCGATGCTTTCCTGCCACACTCCGACAACACCGGGGTACATGACGGCACATGCTGCCAGTAGCGCCGACCTCCAGCGACCGGTTCGGGCAATGATTGCGAATACCACAATGGGAGCCACGAACCATGGAAACCAGCTAATGACTGAGGTGACCGAGTCGAGGGCCAAGTTGACGACATCGGTGAGCGGATGAAAGAACCACGTGAACAACCAGTGTTCGCTTCGGTTGTCGCGAATCCAGGACTGCACACTGTTGATTGGTTCGGCCAACCCAATATTCCATGAGTCCGGAAATCCCCTGGCCCCAAATATCTGGGCAAGTGCACAAACAGCGACGAATCCTAAACCCGCGGCACCAAGTCGCTGACGGTTTGAGAGCGTGCGGGGGCCAACCGAAATGGCCAAGCTCATCGCTGCTCATCTTGCAAGAGTTTGGCAACACTGACTCGATTGACTACGCCAATTGCATTTCCGTCTTCGTCAATGACATTGATTGGCTCATCGTTATCAAGCAACATCGGAATGACCCGCTCAACTCTGGCATCGGCACGAATCGAACGCCCACCGTTGCTTGCGGCACCCACCACCGCAACCGAGCGAACCGTAAGTACCTTTGCCCGCGGAATATCATTAGTGAATTCCCGAACATAATCCGTGGCGGGGTGTGTCACAATCTCTTCGGGAGTGCCGACCTGGTCAAAGGATCCATCCTTCATGATCGCGATTCGATCGCCCAGCCTCAATGCTTCGGCAAAGTCATGCGTGATGAAGATAATGGTGCGATGCATTGTCTCCTGCAACCGAACGAGTTCGTCCTGCATTTCTCGGCGTATGAGGGGATCCAACGCGGAGAATGGTTCATCAAACAGCAAAATTTCGGGCTCTACCGCCAACGCTCGTCCGAGCCCGACGCGCTGCTGCATTCCGCCTGAAAGTTGCTGCGGATAATGTTGGGCCCAACCGGCGAGACCGACAATATTTAAAATGCTTGTGGCGCGCTCGATTCGTTTGGCCTTGGACACACCTTGGACCTCGAGCCCGTATGCGATGTTGTCTATGACTTTGCGATGTGGAAACAGTCCAAAGTGTTGGAAAACCATTGAAATTCGTCCCCGACGGACGCTGCGTAGCGCCTTGTCGTCCATCGCCAGCAAGTCCTCGCCATCGAGCAATACCTCGCCGCGAGTAGGTTCAATTAATCGCGACAGGCATCGAATGAGTGTCGACTTCCCACTTCCCGAAAGTCCCATAACGACGAAAGTTTCGCCACGGGCCACACTGAATGAAACGTCGCGCACGGCGACCGTCTGGTCAAGTTGTTGAAGAATCTCGGATCGGGTTGCACCGCTATTGGCACTCGAAATAGCGGAATCTGGCGAACCGGAACCAAATACCTTCCACAAATTGCGAACTTCGATTGCAAGCGATGCTTCCCCAGGCACGTTTGAACCTTACTTGCCGTCCCATCCCGGTTGGATAATTTGAGTATGCTAAAGCCACTACGGAATCTAAAGTAGGTTCTGCACAAGGGGGAGCAATGCGTTCTAGCAAAAAGTTGTTAAGCGTCGGACTTGTCGCCGTCGGGTCGCTGCTGATAGCTGCGTGCGGTAGCGACGAAGGTTCGTCGGGGGGCGGGACGGAAACGATTCGAATTGCCCGCAATAACTGGACGGCCTCGGCGATCGAAGTCGAAATCGTCAAACAGCTCATCGAGGCTCAACTTGGTAACCCGGTCGAGATCGTGGATATTGACGAGAATGCGATGTTCGCTGGCTTAAGCACGGGCGATCTGGATGCAAACGTGGAACTCTGGCCCTCGGGAATTTCTGCCGACGAGCAGGCGTATATTGATGATGGTTCGGTCATTCACATGGGCGAACTTGGAGCCGTAGGAAAAATCGGCTGGTTCGTCCCGCAATATGCGATTGACAAGTACCCATCCCTCGCCACCTGGGAAGGGCTCAAAGATCCAGAGATAGCCAAGGCTTTTGCCACGGCCGCGACCGGATCGAACGGACGTTTCCTGGGAATGGATCCGTCGTTCTCCCAATATGACGAACAGATCATCGCCAACCTCGGTTTGCCGTTTACGGTTCAATATTCGGGTTCCGAGGCGGCTACACAGGCCGAAATCCAATCCCGTGCCGCCCTCGAGGAGCCGGTCCTCATGTATTACTGGACCCCGTCGGCTGCGGTCGGTAAATACAACCTGAAGAACGTCGCGCTACCGACACCATCAGTGGATTGTTCAAAAGACGCGGCGAAGTGTGACGGCGACTATCCGGAAGACATTTTGGTCAAAATTGCGTCAGGAAAACTTGAAGCCAAGGATGCCAAGGTCTTTTCGTTCATTCGAAAATTCACCTTGACCACCGATCAGCAGTTGGCATTGTTGCCGGCTGTCGAATTGGACAAGCGTGATGCAGCAGATGTTGCCGCCGAATGGATCGCCGCCAACGAGGCGGTGTGGTCGGATTGGTTTAGCTAGACGATTGGTTCGGTTGGAAACGGCCAAATTAATTTAGCGAATTTCAAGGTTCAGTGGCGGGGCGCGAGCCCCGCCACTTGACAGAATGAACTCGTGACAGTGCCCGAATACGACTATGTAATCGTCGGTGGAGGTTCTGCCGGTTCGGTCATGGCGAATCGGCTGAGCGCAGATCCACTCAATCGAGTGCTGGTTCTAGAGGCCGGTCGGCCCGACTACTGGTTCGACGTGTTTGTGCATATGCCGGCGGCGTTGATGTTTCCCATCGGCAACAAACTGTACGACTGGATGTATTCATCGGATCCTGAGCCAAACATGAACGGGCGTCGAATTTCCCATGGTCGGGGCAAAATTCTTGGAGGATCATCGAGCATCAACGGGATGATTTTTCAACGGGGAAATCCCCTCGATTTCGAACGTTGGGCGAGCGATCCGGGAATGGGATCGTGGAGTTACGCCCATTGTCTGCCGTATTTCAGACGCATGGAAACGTGCATGGCAGCCAAATCGGATGACCAGTATCGCGGAAAGCATGGCCCACTCGTAGTTGAGCGGGGCGCAGTCAAAAATCCTCTATTCGGAGCCTTCTTTTCGGCGGTTCAACAGGCCGGATACTCGCTGACACAGGATGTCAACGGATTTCGGCAGGAAGGCTTTGCTGCATTTGACCGCAATATTCGCCGCGGTCGGCGGTTAAGTGCCGCGCGCGCGTATCTGCATCCCGTCAAGCATCGTAAAAATCTCGACATCCAATGTCGCGCGCTTGTCACCAAGTTAACCACCCAGGACAAAAAAGTTACGGGTGTCGAATACTCACTGCCGTTTGGTCGCCGGCGCAATGTCTCGGCCAAGGAGGTGATTCTGTGCGGTGGGGCATTCAATTCGCCGCAACTGTTACAGGTTTCCGGAATTGGAAACAGCGACCACCTGCGAAAAGTCGGAATCGAACCGGTGCATCACCTTCCGGGCGTCGGTGAAAACCTGCAGGATCACCTGGAGGTGTATGTTCAACACTCCTGCACCCAGCCCATTTCCCTTAATCCGCTAATGAAAATGCGATCGCGACCATGGATCGGTTTGAAATGGATCTTTGGTCGCGGCCCAGGAGTTTCCAACCACTTTGAAGCCGGCGGTTTTGCCCGCAGCAATGAGTCTGTGGATTATCCAAACCTGATGTTTCATTTCCTGCCGATTGCAATTCGATATGACGGGACCGCGCCGGCAGGCGGCCACGGGTATCAGGTGCACATTGGGCCGATGTACTCGGACTCGCGAGGATCGGTTCGGGTCACCTCCGGCGATGTCCGTGTAAAACCGTCGCTGCGATTCAATTACCTCTCCACCGAACAGGATCGCCGGGAGTGGGTTGAGGCCATTCAGATTGCACGCGGAATTCTTAATCAGGCCGCGTTTGCCCCGTTTAGCGGGGGCGAGATATCTCCCGGACCCGAAGTTGATACTGCTGAGAAGGTTCTTGAATGGGTGCGAAGTGACGGAGAGACCGCCTATCACCCGTCGTGCACCTGTCGCATGGGCACAGATGAATTGTCGGTGGTCGATCCACTTTCCATGCGAGTGCGCGGGATGTCGGGAATTCGAGTAGTTGATGCATCGGTAATGCCGTATGTCACGAATGGCAATATCTATGCGCCAGTAATGATGCTTGCCGAGAAAGCAGCCGATCTCATTTTGGGGAACGAAGCGCTCGCTCCGGAAACCGTAAATTTTTTTCGGCACGACAAGAGTTTCTAATCCGTGAGTCCACGGCAACGGCAACGCCGTCGATACTGGTAGCCTGACGAACGCGGTGATATATCTGTGAACAAGATGGTTTCGCCGGTCTGACAGCCATATTTCTAGGGGAGTGGTGATGAGCGAATCCGACTTCGACGACATTGACTTGGCAAGTTTGCCTGACGATGAATTGGTGAAGCAGATGTTCGACGACCTTTACGACGGTCTCGGCGACGAAATTGTCGAAGGGACCACCATCTTGCTTGATCGTGGCTGGGGTCCCGACAAAGTTTTGCAAATTGCGTTGGTGGAAGGAATGCGCATCGTCGGCGTCGATTTCCGCGATGGAATCTTGTTTGTCCCCGAGGTACTTCTGGCGGCCAATGCAATGAAGGCGGGAATGAAAATCCTTCGACCATTGCTGGCCGAAACTGGCGCGGAATCAATCGGAAAGGTTGTTGTGGGTACGGTCAAGGGTGACATCCATGACATCGGGAAAAATTTGGTGGCGATGATGCTCGAGGGCGCAGGTTTTGAAGTGATCGATTTAGGTATAAATACAGATGCCGATAAATTTATTGCCGCCCTCGAGGAGCATCAGCCAGACATTCTTGGTATGTCCGCGCTGCTGACAACGACGATGCCTTATATGAAAGTTGTCGTCGACACGTTGCAAGCCAAGGGGCTTCGACAAAAATACATCGTGTTGGTTGGCGGCGCCCCGTTAAATGAGGAGTTCGGAGTCGCGGTCGGTGCCGACGCCTATTGTCGGGATGCCGCCGTTGCGGCCGAGACAGCGAAGAAACTTGTCACCGCGCGTCGCCAGCTCTCGGCCGAACCTCCCGGCCCCTCGGTCGCGTAACCGTGAGGTAGACATGACTTTGGCCGAAGAGAATCGCCCGTTAATCGTCGCCTGTGGGGCACTTGCTAGTGAGCTTCGCCAAGTGTTGTCACTCGATGGTCTTGCCGATGTCGTCGAAGTGCGATACCTGCCGGCGAACTTGCACAATCGACCAGAAGGAATAGTTCCCGCACTCAAGGCGCATCTAGATGGAAGGGGCTCTCGTCCCACCCTTGTTGGATATGCCGATTGCGGTACCGGCGGGGCACTCGACGTGTTGCTGATGCAATATCCGGATGTGCAGCGATTGCCGGGTGCGCACTGCTACGAGTTCTTCTCTGGTTCCGAACTCTTTGCTCAGTTGCATGAAGAGGAGCCGGGAACGTTCTACCTGACGGACTTTCTTGCCAAGCACTTCACCGCCCTGGTATGGGAGGGACTCGGGCTCGACAGTCACCCGCAACTCCGTGACACCTACTTTGGCAATTACGAACGAGTCATGCTGTTGTCGCAATCTGATGATCCGTCAATCGTCCGCGCTGGCGAGCAAGCGGCCAACCAACTCGGATTGAAATTTGAACACCGACATGTTGGGCGAGCAGGACTGGCCAACGCAATTCCTGTGTCGTTCAAAGATGCGGCAAATACCTCGTACTTGGTGAACGGTCTGTGAATCCATGACCCGAAGCGGCAATTCCGTGGTTGTCATACTGTGGCGCGACATTCCGGCGCAGGTGAATGCTCAAGTTGGACGCGAGCGACATCAAATAATGCTCTCGGCCAAATTTCAGAGAGCAATTGATCGCGCTAAGCGAAAAGCCCACATCTATACCGCCGATGAGGACGTGGCTCAGTGGCGTCGATTATTGATTGAATTCAGCGGCGATGTCAAGGCCTCGGCCCAGCGCGAGGCAGATCGCCTCGAACTTGAATTCAACCGTCGCCGCCTGGGATTGCTCGCATTTGCAGGCGGATTTGAACATGCGGTCCGGGAACATTCGGTTGAATCGAAGGAACTCGCCGCCCTAGAGGAACTCGCCGGCGAATGACATCGCATCGACCATTGACTAGCGAAAAGGGACGATCATGACAAACACCATTCTGAGCTCGGCAACTCGCGAGGTCGTCATTGGTTTCGACCGACCATTTGTGATGATTGGTGAACGCATCAA
>JBKJXI010000044.1:0-2936 GCA_046716325.1 Ilumatobacteraceae bacterium
AGCGGCTCGTCAAGAGTGACGAACTGAATCAAGTTGAGCTGGATTCCGTCGTGGAGGTGTTCGAATTGGCTGTAGCCCGAACCGTGATACGCGACATATGTTGATTTCTCGCACCGGATCGGCTGAATCGTCGGACCCCAAATTTCTCCGCTGTCGTCATCGCGAACATAAATCGCTTCGCTGATCGGGTCGCTGACCGGATCGTTTGACCACGGGGTCAGTTGATTCTCTCTACTATTTCCCGACCATGTATAGCCAGAGCCTGATTCGGACACTTGGAAACCGAAAGCCGGATTTGCAATGACGTTCAACCAAGGCGCGGGAGTGGTTTGACCTGGGCCGAGAATGGTGAGATATTCGCGCCCGCGATCAGCAAAGCCACCAAGCCCATTGAAAAATTCCATTTCCGGAAGCGGTGACGTCGCCTCTTCGTCGGTTTTGGCACGACTGGTTATGGCAGCGCGTCGAGAGAAGGTATGGGGTCGCTCTAGGCGAGTTACCTGATCGGCCAGGCTGCCCCTCCGGCTCAGTAAGACGGCGCGAGCCGCTGCTTGCAGAAGAATCCGCTCGTCTTCGGTTAGTCGATCACCGCGCAGAATGTAAACGCCACCGCGGCCCGGATGGCTGGCATGCACAAGCGTCGATTGGCTGATGCGCACGAGTGCTTCCAACGACTCGTGAAAACTCTGGGCGTAGGTAGCACCCTGTTCGTTGATAATCACGAGGTCGACGTCCAGAAGTTTGAGGCGCCAGTATTCGTGGGCGCGCAGCAACTGCCGAACGATGTCGACGTCCTCGACTTTGTCGATTCGTACGAGCACAATCGGCAGGTCCCCAGAAATGCCATGGGGCCACAGGCTCGACGCCCCGGACCGATTGCGCGCCAGCAATTCCGCCGACGGTCGGAGTGACGGATCCGAAAATAGGATGCGGTTCGCCAAACGCTGAAAGAGATGCGCCTCGTCAGATTCGATTCCCAGGTGGTGAAGCTGCACTTGGGCCTGCGTCCAAGCAAGAATCGCGGCGCGCTCGAATGTTGCCGATTCGCGATACTTATCGGCTAGATCCAGAACTTGTTCGCGAGACTCGGCTACGACGGTAGAAAATATGACATGGACAGTTTCTCCTGGGGCGACACTCACAGAGCAGCGAAGGCTGAAGATCGGGTCCAGTACCGCTCCAACCGTGTTGGAGAGTGACTGTCCATCGACAATCGACACTGCGGAACGGAGCGATCGACCGCGGCCAATGAAGCGCGAGCGATCGGTCTCGTACCCAATGACACCGCCGACTTCCTCTTCGACCGCGGCTACATGGGCGGCCCAAATCGGCAAGTCCTCGCTAGATCGCAGACGGCGGGTCGCGAGCAGAGCACCAATTTCGGGAGCGAATTCTGTTTGCACAAATAGGTTCTGGAATGCCGGATGAGCAACATCTGCCGCCTGTGGCGCGAGTGCAATTTCGGCGTACGACGTCAACTCTATTTTGTGTTCCTGCGAGCCAAAGTTGGTCAACGAGATTCGACGAATCTCGGCATCGTGCTCCGCCGATACCACGATCGTCAGACTGGTAGCAATGGAACCGTCGCGGCGCGAGAAGTCGGCATGGTCTTCCGAATAGGTGACCTCATAACTGTCGGCGTCCGCGCCACTAGGTTGGTGTCCGGCCGACCACACTTCGCCCGTGCGCACGTCCCGCAGGAACAAGTAGTTACCCCACGAGTCGCGGGTCACATCTTCGCGCCAGCGGGTCACCGCTATATCGCGCCAGCGACTGTAACCAGAGCCAGCCGCGGTCACCATCACCGCGTATCGCCCGTTCGACAGTAAATGACTGCGTGGGATCGCGTCATGGGGCGAAGTAAAAGTACGCAGGATTGGCGAGACGAGATCGCGCACATCGGCGATGCTCTTCACTTCCTCCGCGCGTGGTCGAGCCACGAGGACATTCCGCGGCATTCGCTCCTGCAGGAGCAACTCGGTGGCCTCAATGATTGGGTCGGAGTGAAAGCGATCCACCATCGCCCGATCGTGCAGAACGTTGCCGAGAGCGACGAGCACCATCCCCTGATGATGAGACATGTAACTCTTCACAATCGCCACGGATTCTCCCTCCGGCAGCCGCCGTGGCGTGTAGTCGAGCGCTTCGCGAAATCCGTATCGTCCGCCGGCACCAGCATGAATTAATTGTTCAAAGTTTTTGATCGCGGCCTCTGGCTGAATCATCGCCGCGAGCGCCGTCGAATATGGTGAGACGACGACATCTTCGCTGAGACCGCGTTTCAAGCCGAGTCCGGGAACTCCGAATCCCGAGTACTGGTACTTCTGGGCGAGATCGCGCGCGTTGTATCCGGACTCGGAAATTCCCCACGGCACGCCGAGTTCTTCCGCGTATCGGATCTGTTGGGCTACGACGAGCCGATTCGTATAGTCGAGCAGGCTTTGTGACGGAGAACGCATGACGAGGGTCGGCATCAAGTATTCGAACATCGAACCCGACCACGAGATCAGTGCGGAACCGCGACCAATCGGCGTCAACGCTCGGCCGAGTCGAAACCAGTGGTCCGGCGCAATCTCACCCTTGGCGATTGCCAGGAAACTTGCAAGACGAGCTTCGGACGCCAGCAAATCGTAATAGCTCGGATCCAGCGAACCATCCGCAACACGAAATCCGATTGACAGGAGTTTGCGAATTGGATCAAACAAGAACCCGAAGTTCATTTCCCTGAATAGTTGTTGAGAATGGTCGGCAATTGTCTGAATTCGTCGCACGAGGGATTTAGCCGCGGTGGATCCGTCATCATATGCCGGGTTGATCGGATCGGATATCTCAGATATCGACTGGAATACATTTACCTTCGAGTCGAGTTGATTCAGATCTAGGTCGCGGACATGGCTGTGCACGGCTCGTCGAATCGCCTCGGCCCATGTCGCTAA
>JBKJXI010000045.1:0-2851 GCA_046716325.1 Ilumatobacteraceae bacterium
GTCCAAGGTGTGAGATCGGCCAGCCGCAGCCCGCCACGAGCGAATGCCTGACTTCGCATGACATACCCAAATGACGCAGACATACGGTGATCGGCAAATAGGTGCCGTCGGATTGACTTCCGATAGATCGATTGCGTCTCGGTTGGCTGTCGGCCGGCGCCGGAAACGATTGCCCGCGCGGCAAGCACCCCACTGAGCAGTGCCTGGCCAATTCCTTCGCCCGTCAGGGGATCGGAGACGCAGGCAGCATCCCCGACGAATAACACCCTTCCAACACCGAGAGTTGCCTTGGTTATCCGTGCAGGTATTGGCCAAGCGGTGTGGCGATCCTCGAACACCACGTCCTCACCGAGGGCTTCACGGATGTGCGGGCGAGCCAACAGATCCGGCCACAATCGCTTCATGTCCTGCACCGTGTGCTTGCCGCCGCGCAGGATTCCGAATCCAATATTGACTCGTTCGTCGGCAAGTGGAAACGACCAGGCGTAACCCGGCAGCAGGTCTCGCTCGAAGAATACATAGAGGCGATCTCGGGCGGGTCCCGTGACGTTGCGTGCATACTGTCGAAACGCGTGCCACTCGCCGAGGTATCCGGGGTTTGACAGTCCAAGTGACTTGCGTACCGGTGACCACATCCCATCTGCCGCGATGAGATAGTTGCAGTGCACTGGTTCGCGGCTTTCAATTTCGACAACGAGATGATCCGCGCGCGACGTCAGCGAAGTAAATCCATGTCCATCCATAACTTTCACACCACAATCCCTGGCGTGTTCGACGAAGGCATTATCGCGATCGAGCCGTGCCGCAATCGCGGCGAACTGTGAGGTTCCATTGGGAAGTGGCATGCACATTTCTCGACCACCGGGCGAGCGCAACCATGCCTCGGAGCACACCTTCCAACTTGGAACCGTTGCCGGCCTGAATCCCAATTCATCGAGTATTCGCAGTGCACCGGCGGTCAGTCCGTCGCCGCAACACTTGTCGCGCGGGAATGTTGCCTTGTCGATTACCGCGACGCTGACGCCGGATAAATGAAGTGTGATCGCGGTGGCGATTCCTGCCGGTCCTGCACCAACGACGAGCGCGTCATACTTGGTGGTCACGCCGCTCAGGCTAGAGTTTTTTGCCATGAGTCGCCTATGTGAGGGTCGTGTTGTCGTTGTGACGGGATCGGGACGTGGCATCGGTCGCGATCACGCGTTGAGCCTCGCTCGTCACGGCGCACTGGTTGTGGTGAATGATCTCGGCGCGGGTGTGGACGGCAGCGGTGACGATAAAAGTCCTGCTCAACAGGTCGTGCAGGAGATCGAAGCCAGCGGTGGGCGAGCAGTCGCCAATGGCGACGACATCTCGACATGGGCCGGTGCCGAGCGACTTATCAACACGGCGATAGAAACTTTTGGCGATCTGCACGCAGTGGTCAACAACGCAGGGATCCTGCGCGACCGGATGCTCACCAACATGTCCGAAGAGGAGTGGGATGCCGTCATCAGGGTTCACCTCAAAGGCACCTTCGCTCCGACTCACTTTGCTGCCGCGTATTGGCGGGATCGCAGCAAGGCCGGTCACGTCACCGATGCTCGCATCATAAATACTTCGTCGGTCTCGGGAATTTACGGCAATATCGGCCAAACAAATTACGGCGCGGCAAAAGCGGGAATCGCCGCGCTCACGATTATCGCATCGCTCGAACTTGCGCGCTACGGGGTGACGGTCAATGCCGTGGCACCGGTGGCACTCACTCGGATGACCGAAAATCTTGGACCGGCACCGGAGACCGATGAGGAACGCGAGCAGCGATCGCCAAAGTGGATTGCGCCGATCGTGACGTGGCTGGTGTCGAGCGAGTCAAAAAATGTGACGGGGCGAGTTTTCGAAGCGAGTGGAGGCGTGTTGGCAATTGCGGAAGGCTGGCACCGCGGGCCGACCCATCTTCCCGTCTCCGACCCGACGACCCTTGGCCCGATAGTCGAGGAACTGTTGACCAAGGCGAGAGCCAATGCCGGCATGGATGGAAGAGACGGAACCTGGCCGCAACCAAAAGCGGAGTAGTCCTAGAGTAAGAATGTGAGCTCCACCGGAGACAGCCCACCGAATTGGCTTTCGACCTCGCCACACGGTGTGCTTGTCGATGTCGACTTACTCCATGTGCTAGCGGAAATCGCCGAATTTGATGCCGTTGTGCTGACTATGTGCAACGACAATCGGCCGATCGTACGGTCATCCTGGCCGGTAAATCTAGCGGGAGAAAGTTGCCAAGATTCCATGGAATCCGTGCGGAGAGGCTTGTTGATCGCGGCGGGTGGCAGTGGGCTAAATGTGGTTAGCGCCGCCGCGAAAATCGATTCAAATACGGTCACGACAGTCCATGGAAGCCTTACCAAGACTCATCGGATACCACTTCACTTGACCGAACGAGCTCTGGAAGGGGTCGCTCGACTCTTTGCCTCAGAATTCGGTGCCAATATCGCCCGTCGGCGAGCCGAGAACCTGAACGCCCACCTGACCGGATTGGTGGACCTGAGTCTGGCCATTGGTCAGGAGGTCAGTCTCAGGAGCCTCCTGCTTCGGATCGTGGAGTCGGCACGTCAAATGCTTGGTGCCCGCTATGCCGCGCTAGGTGTGTTGGAGGTGATTGGGGCGGGACTTGGACAGATCGTGACGGCCGGTCTTAGTCCCGAACAGCAGGTTGCGATCGGCGATTTGCCGCAAGGCCACGGAATACTCGGGGCGCTGATGCGCGACGCGAAAGTCATTCGTCTCGAACATCTGGCGGACGATCCGAGATCAGTCGGGTTTCCACTTCATCACCCGCCCATGGACTCCTTTTTAGGGGTGCCGATCGCTATTC
>JBKJXI010000046.1:0-5124 GCA_046716325.1 Ilumatobacteraceae bacterium
GTTCATGCGGGCCGGGTGCCCGCGACTCGACGGGGTCAGGGCCCTGGCCTTTGCCCGAAGTCGCTTCTTCGAATCGAAAATAGATGGCGAATGGCAGATCGACGGAACAGCCGACATCGGGCGCACAGCCCGCCAGAGAATGTTTGTGACCGCACTTTTGAAAAGTTCAGTCGAACATGTGGCCGAAAATCCATTTACCGCCGGTTCGGTATTCGCCGGTGCGGTGGAGGCGGTGCTGGTTGATGAGACATTGAATCTGCTCAACTTTGGTCGAAAGATGCGTCAGGCCATCGGTGGCAATATCGGGTCATTACCACTACCGGTCTATGGCGACACTGTCGAAGGAAATTCCGTATTGCGTTTGTCTAAGGATGCCAAGGAAGTTCTTGACTTCTTTGCCGGAGTTGGACCCCGCCCCCCGGCCGAAAACGAGACGTCCGAAAACGAGGCGTCCGGTTAGTCGTGTCGGCTGACGACCTCGACAACGAGGGGTACAAACTCATCGGCGACAACCGGTTCGGCTATGTGATTCCCTTGGACCAAATCACATCCCAAAAGTCGCAGCCGCCGATTCTGTTCATCGGAACTCACCCATTCCGCAATGACCGACATGTTGAGGGAATGGGCGAGTTGAATCACCGAGCGCACGATCGGATCATCGCCACCTTGCTGTCCAATGTCTCGTACAAATGCGCCATCAAGTTTTAGGAAGTCGGCAGGAAAACTTCGCAGTTGCGAAAGTGATGAATAGCCCGTACCGAAGTCATCGATCGCTAACTTCACACCCAATCGCTTGAGTGCGTTTAAGGTTCGCATCACGCTTGGATTGTCGTTGAGCAGTGTTGACTCGACAATTTCAATTGCCAATTGGTGAGCGTCGACTCCCGTTTCGCGCAACGAGGCCATGACGCGCTCGACGAAATTTGTATCCGTAAGTTGTCGAGTCGTGACATTGACGTGCACGACAATCCCGCGATCAACGGTTCCATCCTCGATCCATCGCTTCGCCTCGATACATGCCTGACGAATAACCCAGTCGCCAATCGGGCCGATGACTCCGGACTCCTCGGCCAGATCCAGAAAAGCCAAAGGCGTGAGGATTCCCTGAATCGGATGATTCCAGCGCAGCAATGCTTCGGCGCCCGCCACACGGGAGGTATGCGTAGAAACAATTGGCTGGAAAACGAGGAAAAGTTGATCGCTGGCGAGTGCCCGCTCGAGTTGCGAGGAAAGCGACGCGCGATCCTTGTTGCTGGACCGCATTTCCTCGCTGAACATCTCGCTTCTCCCGCGACCGCGTTGCTTGGCTCGGTACATCGCAATGTCGGCATTTCGCAATAGCGTGACGGCTGCGTCCTGAGGTGACTCCTCGACGACTGCTCCCGGTTTTGCCTGCGCTATTCCAATGCTCACACTTGCTTGGATCTCGACGCCCTGGATAATCACCGGGTTCGTCACCGATAGGCGAATTCTTTCCGCCACTTCCATTGCAATGTGTTCGTCGCCAAGTCCGTCGCAGAGCACGGCGAATTCATCTCCGCCGAGTCTTGCCACCACATCGGAGGGTCGGGTGGCGCTTGCCATTCTCTTGGAAATGCTAATTATCAATTGATCTCCGACGGCATGGCCGATTGTGTCGTTGACCTCCTTGAGCTTGTCCAAGTCGATGAACAAGACGGTGACTCCGCGTTTGAGAGTCCGGCCCCGCTCCAGTGCTTCGGTATCCTTGCGGAAGAAAAGCACCCGATTTGGGAGCCCCGTAAGAGCGTCGTGTGTCGCGTGACGCGTAAGTTCATCGTGCAATTGCTTCTCTTCGGTTATGTCCCTGGCAATTGCCGAGTAATGGGCAATTGTTCCATCTGCGTCTCGGACTATTTGCAAAGTTATTGCCAGGGTGCGCATGATTCCGTCCGGACTACGAAACCCGATCTCGCCTCCCCAGCGATTTGTGGTTGCACTCGTTGTAACTTCGCGAGGCACCTGGTCGCGAATCGCCGAAATAAATGTTGCGGCAAGCGCGTCGCTGAGCGGTGAGTGGTCGCTTACCCCAATCATCCTTCTTGCACCGTCGTTGCAGAATATGATCGACCCGCGTGGATCAAAGACGAGGACCGCGTCTTCGGTGACATCGAGCAATCCGACAAGTTGTTCGCTCAGCAGCCGCCGCATCACGGAATCGGTTGCGTCGTGTGCCGTGCCAACATAGGCCGTGACCTGTGAATGAGAGCCAATGATTGGCAGAGTCGACAGCTGCACCCACATCATTTCGCCGTCTGGCTTCCAGAGCCGAAATTCGAATGAAAACGGTGTGCCCGCTTGGCGCGATCGGGCCCAGGCCGCCTCGGCGGCCGACCTCTCGGCGGGTAGGGCATTGACCCACGGCGCGACGCCGGTCGTGACCGGTGCGTTGCCAAGCGCCAGTTGGCGAAAAGCATCGTTGGCACTTGTCAGTCGGGCGTCTACATCTGTCTCAAAAACCCCGATTGGGAGGGACGCAAGCGAGCGGTCGATCTCTCTATCTTGTCAGGTTGGCATTTGCATTTACGGTGTTTCCGCTGTGAACGCGGACTCGGCGACCGCAAGAGCACTGGCGTCCAGTGCGGCTCGCATCACATCCGCGTCGACTCCACCTTGTAGCTCGAGTTGCTGTGCTACTGCGTATGCGGTCATCAGGTAGTGATTAATTTGGCCGGCCGCTGGGCACGGCGCCGAATATCCGATTGTGCCGTTGGCAGTCATTGCCTCGATCGCACCATTGGGAAGCGTGCCCTCAACAAAGTTTGTCGCCGACACCGGAATGTTGGCCACCGCCCACAAAATGGAGTTGCCTTCATCTTGATTTGTAAGCACGAATCCGAGGGTGCCCGCGCCGGCCGGTATGCCGCTGAACTGCAAAGGCGGGGAAATGGAGTCGCCCGCGCATGTGTATTTGGCGGAGATTGGTTGGCCCTCGACCCATAGTCCGGTGATTCCAAAGACCCCGCTCGGTGGTGCCTCCACCGTGGAGGCAATCGTCGTCGGAACCGCAATTGTCTGATCCTGCTCGGGCCGGGGAGCCGACATGCTCCGTCCATCTGCTGAACACCTGGAAATCAGTATCACCAGAATTACTACGAGGACAATCGCGCCGATTTTCTTACGCGGTGAAAAGTACACTTCCAAAGGATAGGTCATCGGGCAGTAAACTGCAGACTGTGAATCGATCGAACTCGCCGCTACGCGCCGACGATCAATTGTGCCTGCTCACCGTGCATGCACATCCCGACGACGAAGCATCCAAGGGTGCGCCAACCATGGCTCGATACAACGCCGAGGGCGTGCGGACGGTGTTGGTGTGTTGCACCGGTGGCGAAGAAGGCGATGTGAATAATCCGGCGTTGAAGGAACCAGGGCAGGTGTTCCATGGTCTCGATCGAGAGGCCGAGCGCGCGCTTCTCAGCGAACTTCGGCCGCGCGAACTCGCCGCGTCGGCTCAGGTAATCGGCTTTCACAATGTGATCATGCTTGGATATCGGGACTCGGGAATGCCCGAAAGCGAATCCAACAAACATCCCGACTCGTTTCATATGGCGGACCTAGATGAGGCAGTCGGTCGACTTGTGCGAGTCATTCGCAGTGAGCGACCGCACGTCATTGTGACCTACGGAGACGAACAGACGGGGTACCCGCACCCTGACCACATCAAGGTGCACGACATTACAATCCTTGCGTTCGATCGTGCCGGGGATGGCGACTGGTACCGGGACGCGGGTGAGCCGTGGCAGCCGCTGAAGCTGTATTACTCGGCATGGTCACACAAACGAATTCGAATCATTCACGAGGCGATGCTGCGCTTGCGTGGCTCGTCCCCATTTGACGAAGGCTGGTTTAATCGGCCCGAAATTGATCATCGCCTTACGACCAGGCTTGATATCGGGCAATATTATTGGGCCAGGTCGGGTGCCCTTCGTGCCCACGCCACGCAGGTGGATGCCGGCGAGGCATTTTGGTTTGGATTGAGCGACGATGAACTTGCCGAGGCCTATCCGTACGAAGACTGGATATTGGCCAAGTCACTCGTCGCATCGAACCCTCTCGCTATCGGTGAATTCGAAAATGACTTCTTCGCCGGAATTCGTGCCGAAAGCGTTCTCTAAGTGGCCAGCGTTCAGTACCGTGTGAAATTCGCCAAGGATGACGAGGTTGTGCGTGGTCCCGATGGCGCCGATGTTGTGTTGTCGTGTAATTTTCAAGATGCAACAAGCGATCCGACCGTCGCCTACATGCAGGGCCGGCTCAAGGTTGTCGGGAGTTCCGGTGCGCTATTCGAAGTTCTGGCAAATGGCGAAGCCGCTACGGCACTCGGTGCCCTCGCATCGCGGTCCTAAGCTCGCGATAACCGATAAGTTCGGCGCCGCTATCGGCAATGGCCGATCGGACTTCTGCATTATTGACCATTAATTTGTAATCGTCGATCCAGCCAAGCGCGACGTCTCCAAGTGCGCGAATTTCCGGCGTGTCAATGCACGGTTGAACGTGCACTTCCGTAACCCCCGGCCGCAACGACGCAAGCGAGGCGAGAACGCGCTCGCGGCTGCCTTCACGCCAGTCGTGATTGAAGAAATCGGGAAATAGTACCCCCGCATCGCCGGCCAATTTCCGAAAGCGAAAGCCAACCTGTTCCTCGCTAACTGTCGAAGGTAGTCGGATTGGCAATTGAAACTCGATTGCCAACTCAAGGTAGACATCAAAAAATTCGGGTCGCAGAGTTATCGCGGTGAGGTGGGGTGCCAGGTGAGTCACATCGATTCCCCATTCGATCGCGCGGGCAATCTGGGCCCGGCACTCTCGTAAAACCTCGGTCGGGTCGGCATGTTCCCACAGGTCGTCAATTGTGCGTGGAAATCCTCCGTCTCCGGATTGGAGCGATGGCGCATGGGTGATCGGACCCCAGCGATACATTGCATGCTCGCTGTTAAGCGTGAGGTGCACTCCAATGTCGTCGCCAAAGTAATTGAGTACGGCGTGACGGGCCCAGGGTGCCGGCACCATCAGCGAAGCACACGTGGCTACTCCCTTTCGCAGCGACTGATACACGCCCTCGTTGGCGGCCTGAAAAGCGCCCAGGTCGTCGCAACTAATGAT
>JBKJXI010000047.1:0-3234 GCA_046716325.1 Ilumatobacteraceae bacterium
AGCCGGAATGGGCGACGTCATGGCGACCTGTTCTTCGTCGCAAAGTCGGAACACGGGTGTCGGGATACGCCTTGGACATGGCGAATCGATCGACGAGATCATGTCATCGATGACGATGGTTGCAGAGGGTGTCAATAGCGCGTCATCGGTACTCGAACTTGCGCGCCGACACAAAGTAGAGATGCCGATTACTCAACAGGTGTCGGCGATCTGCGAAGGCGAGGTAAGTGCCGCCGATGCGTTGCTTGCGCTGATGGGGCGAACGAACAAACCGGAATAGGCGACTAGTCGACGTCGCGAACGCTGGGCAATACTTGTCCCGTGGCGTCCCTTTCGATTACCACTCGAGTGCGTACGACACAACATGTTGTCGGTGTACGGGGCGGTACATGGCACGCCGTTGTCAACGAGCGCGGGGCAATTCGCCCCAGCGATGGCAGCGCGACTCTGGATTGGTTTGTCGCCGCCGACGACCGTTGGCACGACCCGTCCGCCGAAGGCACCGTGCGCCAGGAGCGCAGGGGTGGAATTCCGGTCATCGAGACTCGTCTACGGGTACCGGGTGGCGACATCGTACAGCGGGTATACGGCGTCGTCGAACACGGAGGGCTCATTGTCGCCGAATTCGAAAACCAGTCTTCGTTGCCGGTCGTCGTTGCACTTACCCGTGGGGATGTGTTGGCTCAGCGGCCGGCGAGTTCGGCCGTCATCTCCGGAATTTCGATGCCACAGGGCAGCGTGGCCTTTCCCGTCGGCCATAAGGCAACACTCAAGGTCGCACTTGGTCGTTCGGGCTCGTCGCTGAAGCAGCTGCCGATGGATCTCATCGAGGCCGACCAGCTTCGACGCGGCTGGTCGACCGCGCTCGATCGAGCGAGTCGACTTGTGGTGCCGGATCGGGAGATCTGCGATGCAGTGGCACGCACCCGCGCCGACCTACTTATCTGCGGAAGTGAATGTCTTTCAGTCGTTGCCGACGATCCGGTCGGCTTGGTGCTGACGCTTGTCGAACTACAGCGCCTGGGCGAGAAAATCGATCAGCATCTAATCGCATTGGTCGATGCGGTGGAATCAATTTTCGCTGCGTCGTCGCGTGCAGCACATATTGGGTGGGATGTCGAACGTGCACTGTTTGGCGCCCAGCGACTATTCCACTCGGTGGACGAAACTCGAGCGATCACCGATGTGGCGGACTCGCAGTCGCGGCTCGGGCCCGTTGGTCAAGGTCCCGCAGATTTTCCAACCGAAATGCCGACGGGGATTCGCGCAATTGCCTGGCTCGAGGATCAACTTGTGTCACCGCAGCGAGACGGCACGGCAGCGATTCTGGCTCGATCGATTCCGAAGCGGTGGTTGGGTGTCGATCTTGAGGCCCATTCGCTCATTGCCGATTCCGTGCGGACGGTGAGCTGCGCGGTGCGATGGCACGGCGAGCACCCGGCCCTGCTGTGGGAGGTCGTTGGTCCGCCGGGTCTGCATCTCAACGCCGGTCGATTCGACCCGACATGGTCGAGCAACGAAAGCACCGGAGAGACTCTGCTGCGCGGATTCGCCGTTTAGGATTCGTTCAATGGTCGCTGCGGAATCGAGGTCAACTCCAACGATTCGATTGACCGAGTGGACATCGTGCGGGGGCTGTGCCGCCAAGTGGGGCGCGTCATTGCTCTCCGATCTGTTGACCGGTTTTCCGGACGTCCTCGATCCGGCATTGCTTGTCGGACTGGCTCCGTTTGACGATGCGGCCGTGTACCAAATTTCGCCGGATGTCGCGTTGGTGAGTACCACCGATTTTTTTCCGCCACTCGTAGATAATCCGCGCGACTTTGGCGCCATCGCGGCCGCCAATGCCTGCAGCGATGTCTACGCCATGGGCGGGCGAGTGGTGATGGCGGTAAATGTGGCCGCATTTCCCGAACACTTTCCTCAATTTGCGATCGCCGAAATTTTTGCCGCGGCGGCCGAAGTGGTGGCGCAGGCGGGTGGAAGCATCGCCGGCGGCCACACGATTCGCAATCCCGAGCCGATCTTTGGACTGGCGGTGCAAGGCGTCGTCCATCCTCAACATATTTTTCGCAAGGGTGGGGCCCAATCTGGCGATGTCGCAATTATTTCCAAGCCGTTGGGCACCGGTCTCGCGCTCGCCGGGGGAATACCCGCCGACATTTCCGCGTCGATCGCCGGGATGTGCACGCTCAATCGATTGGCCTCCGAGCAGTTGCAAGCGCTTGGTGCCGCCGTCCATGGAGTCACCGATGTCACCGGGTATGGGCTCGCCGGACACGGCTGGGAAATGGCCGAACGCAGCGGGCTGCAATTGATCATCGATGGTGGAGCACTGCCGGCGTATCCGGGCGCCCGCGAAGCAGCGAGATCAGGAGTGCGAACCGGCGGCGACACTCGCAATCGCGCTTACGTCGAGGGCCACTTTCTCGATTCGCGTCCGGTGGGCGATCGTGGCGACGCCACAATCGCACTGTGTATGGATCCGCAGACCTCGGGTGGTCTATTGGCCGCCGTGTCGCCGGAAGTTGTCGACGGGCTGCTCGACTCGAGTGAAGTGACATGGACACTCGTCGGCGAATTTCGTGCCGGCGATCCGCGCGTCGTCCTGCGATAATTGCGCATCGGGGTTTGACGAATGTCTCGACGAACACCCGCACCAACCACCACCGTTGAGCAACAGCTTCGTGCCGAGGGTTTCACGTGCATCGTCGGATTTGACGAAGTGGGCAAAGGCGCATGGGCCGGACCGTTGATGATCGGCGCCGCGGTACTGCGTGCGGACGTTTTAGAATTGGATCAACCCGCCGAATTTATGGGTGGCGCGCGAGATTCAAAGCAGATCGCCGAAAATCAACGCGACTCGGTATTTGAAGTCGTGGCACGCACCGCCGCCGCGTGGTCGGTTGGCTTGGCCTCTGCCCAGGAATGCGACGAGTTGGGGATGAACGCGGCGCAACAATTGGCCGCGAAGCGTGCCCTTGATCAACTCGGTGTCCAACCCGACGCGGCGATTGTCGACGGTCCATGGGATTTCATCGCCCCGCACATTTCGCGGGTGGTCGCCAAAGCCAAGGCCGACGCCACCTGCCTGTCGGTCGCGGCGGCATCGATTGTGGCCAAGGTGACGAGGGATCGTTTGATGCGCCAATGGGCCGAGAATTTTCCTCAATGGCATTTTGATACGAACAAGGGTTACCCGTGCCCCAAGCATCGCATGGCGTTACAGGGTTA
>JBKJXI010000048.1:0-4079 GCA_046716325.1 Ilumatobacteraceae bacterium
GTCGATCAATGAGGGCTACATGACTATCGAAGTCACCGCGAATATGCGGTCGGGGGACAGCGTTACCCAACTGGACGCACCAATCGAAATTATGCTCCCGGCACCGCCGCTAGACGGTGTGCTGGCATACTCTCGCGACGGCACTACGTGGACATTGATTCCACAACTTCTCGTGCCGACATTGCCAGAGGGCCAGCAAGACGGTTACTTTGTCGAAGCCGACGGTTCGATCGCGCTCCTGACCCGGCACTTGACCGGATTTGGCATTCGCAAGCCACAGGCACCACTCGAACTTTCCGTAGCCGCAGTAGACATTGTCAGTGGCTCGGTTTCGAGGGCTACCGCGACCGGCGGAACGAGCGAGGATCCAATTCGATACGAAATCGTGAGTGACCCGAGCATTTGCAAGATCTCCGACTCCGGTCTCATTTATGGACTGTCCGCCGGAACTTGCACGGTATATGCCACCCGTGGCGGTGGCTCAATCTACCTGAATACAAGTTCTTCGACATTTAGCACCGCCGTGGTGAGTTCAATCACGCCGGTTGTACCTTCGGTCGCGAACTTGCCGCTCATTTTGCAAATTATGGCATTTATCGCGCTGTGTCTGCTGTTAGTTTTCCTTGGCAATCGCGCATGGCTTACAATCAGTGGCTATCGATCTAACGGCACGAAATTGTAAACCGGCGTGATGACAGCGCCGGACGAGGCTATTCCAAGCAACCGACCTATTAATAGGGATCGAGGCGTTTGGCCAACTTCCGGCCCGATAGCCGGGGGAACGACCGTGACGGTCACTGGATCAGACCTAACCGGCACGTATGCGGTGACCTTTGGCGGGATTCCAGGCACATCCATCACCGTTGTGAACCCAACAACTGTTTCCGTTGTTACACCTGCAAAGTCCGCGGGAGTAGTAGATGTGGTGCTGACAACTCCGGGTGGATCGGTGAGCGCCACCGAGGCCTACACATTTGTGGCGGCCCCAACCGTGATTTCCGCGGTGACTTCGGCAGGGTTATCGTCCGGACCGGTTAGTGGCGGCACTTTGGTGACAATAACTGGGACCAATTTGACGGATGTATCAGATTTGACCTTTGGTGGGACGCCGGGAACTTCGATCACAAATGTGAGTGCGACATCGGTGACGGTAATTACACCTGCCAATACCGCTGGAGTGGTGGATGTTGTATTGAGCACGCCTGGCGGATCGGTGAGCGCCATCGGTGCTTACACGTATGTCGATGCCCCAACTATGGTCCGCGTATTTCCTTCGTCTGGTCCTGTTGCCGGCAAGTCAATTGTGACGATTAGCGGAACAAATTTGACGGGCACTTCAGAAGTGACATTTGGCGGGTCGCAAGGAAAATCAGTCACCGTGGCGAGCGCGACTTCGGTCACCGTGGTAACACCGGCAAAAAAAGCGGGACCTGTTGATGTGGTATTGACAACACCTGCCGGTGGATCGGTGACGCTCGCTGGCGCTTACACGTTTGTCGACTTGCCGACTATTTCCAAGGTATCGCCGGTAGATGGTCCCGTTGCCGGTGGCACGACGGTGACAATTACCGGAACCAACCTAACCAATGCTTTGGCAGTCACATTTGGGGGCACGGCGGCCGCATCGATCACGGTGCTGAATCCAACAACTGTCTTCTTGGTTACTCCAGCGAACCCGCCAGGTTCGGTGAATATCGAATTGACCACACCTGGCGGATTGGTAACAGCAGGGGACGAGTACACGTATGTGGGTGCTCCGACAATTTCTCGAGTGGTGAAGTCGTCTGGCCCGGTCGCTGGCGGAACCTCAGTGACAATCAGTGGAGCGAATCTGTCAGACACTTCTCAGGTCACATTTGGCGGCGTTTCCGGAACTTCGCTAAAAGTCGTCAGCCCGACTTCGGTGACGGTTGTTACTCCAGCAATGACTGCGGGTGCAGTTGACGTGGTGTTGACGACACCGGCGGGTGGAACGGTGATAGCAACAGATGCTTACACATATGTCAATGTGCCGACAATTACCAAGGTTGCGCCTTCCGCTGGTCGAACGATTGGAAATAGCGCTGTCACGATCACCGGGACAAACCTCACCGACGCATCTTCGGTAACTTTTGGCGGCGTCGTCGCAACATCGTTCAATGTGGTGAGCGCGACATCGGTGACCGCTGTTACTCCGGCACAAGGTGCGGGTGCCGTGGATGTGGAACTGACGACACCCGCCGGGGGAACGGTGACAGTGCTCGGCGGATACACATATGTAAATCCTCCGACAATTTCGAAAGTGACGCCATCAGTTGGTCCGGTTGCCGGTGGAACTCTGGTGAACATCACGGGCAGGAACCTGACCGCAGCATCCGAGGTGACTTTTGGAGGAACTCCGGGGACATCGCTGACTGTAATGAGCCCGACATCCGTATCGGTTATGACTCCGGCCCGGGCAGCCGCCATTGTCAAGGTAATGCTGACAACTCCGGCCGGTGGATCTGTAACAGTGGCTGGCGCTTTCCAGTTTGTCGATCCTCCGGTAATCACAGCAATATCCAATGCATCTGGACCGGTATCCGGTCAAGCGACACTGACGATCTCGGGTAAAAATCTCACGGATACGTCGGCCGTAACATTTGGCGGAACACATGGAACATCGATCACCAATGTGAGCGACACTTCGGTGACCGTCATAACTCCAGAAAAATTGGCGGGGACCGTGGATCTGGAATTGACCACGCGTGACGGAGGTTCTGTGACTTCGACCGAGGCGTACACCTTTGTCGATGCCCCGACCATCACCAAAGTGTCGCAATCTTCCGGACCGGTCGCCGGTAGGTCAACCTTGACAATCACAGGCACACTATTGGTGGATACATCATCCGTAACTTTTGGCGGAATAGATTCGCCATCGTTCACTGTGATGAGTCCGACTTCGGTGACCGTCGTAACTCCTGCCAGGTCCGCAGGTGTCGCCAATATCGTGTTGACCACGCCGGGAGGCTCGGCAACTTTGGTTTCTGCGTACACTTTCGTCGGTCCTCCGACGATTTCTTCGCTGGCCGCGTCTTCCGGCCCAGTTGCCGGTGGGACGATGGTGACGATTACGGGAACAACTCTGACAAACACATCCGCGGTAACTTTTGGCGGAAAAGCAGCAGCTTCGATCACAGATGTAAGTCCCACTTCGGTATCAGTCATAACTCCGGCCGGGCCGGCTGGCACCGTGGATGTAGTTCTAACTACGCCCGACGGAGGTTCAGTAACTGTGTTGGCGGCGTACACATTTGTCAATCCTCCAGCGATCACGGATATTTCTCCCTTGATCGGGCCAAGTGTTGGTCGTTCGAAAGTAACAATTAGGGGAGCGAACTTAACGGGTGCGTCGACTGTGACATTTGGTGGCTCTCCGGGAACATCGCTAGCCGTCGAGAGTGATTCATCAGTGACTGTCATTACTCCGACCAAGACGGCGGGTACTGCCGATGTAGTTTTGACCACTCCGGCTGGCGGATCGGCAACCTTGGTTGGCGCCTACACATTTGTAGATGCGCCGACAATCTCGCGAGTAGCACCGTCGGCTGGTCCTGTTGCGGGTGGGACGAAAGTAACGATTACGGGGACAAACCTGACAGGTACGTCGGTGGTGACATTTGGCGGTACTACCGGTACCTCGATAGCGGTAGTGAGTGCAACTTCGGTGACGGTCGTGACTCCGGCGAAGTCCGCAGGAATAGCGGAAGTCGCCTTGATCACCCCAGGAGGTTCGGTTACCTCGCCAGATGCTTACACGTTTGTCAAAGCCCCCACAATTGCCGGGGCACCACTCGAAATGTCTGCGGTAGTCGAAGCTCCAACTGTCACGACAGAAGATGTGGAAAAGCCCGCCGCCGAAGATGTGCCGGTGGTGCCCGAAATCGTGGAACCGAAAATTGTCGTGGAACCGCACGCGGAAATCGACACACGAAATATAGAAATTGCTGGGGATGAGCCGACTCTTAGCGACAAAGTCCCGGTTGTGCCTGTTGTGCCTGTTGTGCCTGTTGTGCCTGTTGTGCCTGTTGTGCCTGTGGTCCCGGTTGTGCCGGTGGGCC
>JBKJXI010000049.1:0-3104 GCA_046716325.1 Ilumatobacteraceae bacterium
ATTAGCCACCCTGGCCCCATCGGCGCTGAGGTCGGCACCGGAACAAAATTCGCCGCCGGCGCCGGTCAGCACCAAAACCCGATCCGTGTCGGTGTCGGCAATCTGACGAAATGTTTCCAACAGCTCCTGCCACATGGTCGCATTCACGGCGTTTTTCTTGCTCGGGCGGTTCATGGTCACCGTAACGACACCATGTTCACGAAATACCTCAAGTGTTTCCATAAATGTGACCATACTGGCTGGATGGGATTCGATCCGCACCGTAAACAGGTCAAGCGACCGACCGATTTCCTGATCGTCGTTGGTGCATTGATCACGATTTCTCTTCTTCTGCTGTGGGCGTTTCGCGGATAGCGTATTGCGCTAAATGGGAATGTGGGACGGCTCGTTCGGAAACATAGATGTGCGTCGAGTACAACCGTATGAAGCAAGCAAGGCATACGTATGTCCCGGATGCAATCGCGACATTCCAGCGGGAGTCGGACACTACGTGTGTGTTCCATCCGATGCACCCGACTTGCGTCGCCATTGGCATTACTCGTGCTGGGATAATCGCAATTAACTACTAACTCTGCCGATTTCCTTTCGCTATCTCGTTGGCATCGAGCAACTCGATGGCCTGTTGCGCATCGAGAGTTCCGTCTTCGATGACTACATCAACAAGCGAGCGACGCTCCGCACTTGCTCTCTTGACAAGGGCGGCTACTCGGTCGTAGCCGAGCACGTTGTTCAGTCTCGTGGCGATGGCCGGAGTAACAGCCGCATAGTACGCGCAATGCTCGACATCGGCCTCGATACCATCCACGCATCGAGTGGCGAACAGCGCGCACGCTCTGGTGAGAATTTTGATCGATCCAAGCAGGTTGGCTGCGATCAACGGTTGGTATGTATTCAATTCAAATGCACCCTGAGATCCAGCGAAGGCGATTGTGGCGTCATTGCCAAAAACTTGGGCGGCAACTTGGGTGACCATTTCGCACATCACCGGATTAACTTTTCCGGGCATGATTGAGGAGCCCGATTGCAGCTCTGGAAGATAAATCTCCGCAAGACCTGCCGACGGACCCGACGCCATGAGCCGAATGTCGCTGGCGATCTTGAATAGCGCAACGGCGAGTCCTCTGAGGTGGCTAGACGCTTCGACTAGTCCGTCGCGCGACGCTTGAGCGGCAAATCGACTTGGCGCAATTGACAACTCGATGCCATAGCGCTCCGCGATTCGGGCAATTACGCCCGCACCAAACTCTGGCGACGTGTTGAGCCCGTTACCGACCGCGGTTCCGCCCAAAGGAACCCGACCGAGACGAGGTAACGAGGTTTGTAAACGCTCGCTCGCTTCGCGCAATTGAGACGCATAACCGTGGAATTCGTCTCCGAGAAAAATGGGAACGGCATCCATCATGTGGGTGCGACCGGCCTTGACGACGCTGGCAAATCGACTGGCCGCGATGTCGAGCGATGTCGTCAATTGACCGATTGCTGGCAACAGCGACCATTGGATTTGAACGACCGCGGCGATGGTGACCGCGGTTGGAAATGCATCGTTGGATGACTGGCCAAAATTGACGTGATCGTTCGGGTGCACAGCTATCCCGGATGCCTCGCCGGCGAGACTGGCCACCACTTCGTTGACATTCATGTTTGTCGAAGTACCGGATCCCGTCTGAAATACATCAATCAAGAACTGTTGGTTGTGCTCACCAGACTCGACCGCCGAGGCGGCGGTGGCGATCGCCGCAAACCGAGCAGCGTCTTCGCCGACCGCGTCTGCGCCGTTGATGATCGCGGCGTCCGATTTGATAGCGGCAAGCGCGTGCACCACTTCGATCGGCAATGGCGACCCGGACACATCAAAGTTGGCTATGGCTAATTCGGTCTGCGCGCCCCAAAGTGGTTGTGACGGTTCAATGGTCGTCATGCGGATCCTCGTTAATTCAAGTACTGCTCATTGTACCGACGCCAATGCCGCTAAAAGGCATCCGTCACAATCTCAAGTCGTGTTCCGAGTACGCAAGCGACATCGAAACGAATGTGGCGGATGACTAACGATTGATTGCTCCGCAGTTCCGATAAAAACATGGCGGTTGCTCGACGCAGTCGCAATTGCTTTGTTGAGGTGACTGCCTCGGCCGGTGTTCCAAAGGCCGAACTGGCGCGCGCCTTAACCTCACACACGACGAGCACGTCGCCAATTGCGGCGATGACGTCCAACTCACCGCGCGAACAGCGCCAGTTGCGGGCGACAATCCGATAGCCGTGTCGCTTATACCATTGGGTAGCGAGATCTTCGGCCCACCTGCCGCGTGCGTTGCGCGCGGCGGAACTTAGAGATCGACCCGCGGTAGTTCTTCGATGTTTAGGTCCTTGAAGCTGAGGACGCGCACTTTCTGTACGAATCGGCTCTTGCGGTACATGTCCCACACCCATGCGTCGACCAACACCACCTCAACTATTGGGCGCGTCCCTTCGGACAACACCTTTACATCGACATTGTTGGCTAGATAAAATCGGCGATCGGTTTCGACGGCGAAGCGAAACATACCGACGACATCTTGATACTCCTGGGCGAGGTGGAGCTCGCGCTCGGCCTCAAAGTTTTCGAGATCGTCAGTATTCAACGATGTCCACGTTCAATGTGTAGATGTGAGTGCAAAAATTGCTACTCAAACTTCACGTTTTTCGCGAATCTTGGCAGACTTGCCCTTGCGCTCTCGGAGGAAATTAAGTTTCGCTCGGCGCACGTCTCCGCGCTTGACAATTTCAAGTTTGGAGACCGATGGGCTATGCATCGGAAATGTTCGCTCGACGCCTACCCCGTAGCTAACTTTGCGTACCGTGTATGTTTCCGCCACTCCCGAGCCGGCGATGGCCACAATATTTCCCTGAAATATCTGGACTCGCTCCTTGCCGCTCTCGGTGACGCGCACATGAACCTTGACTTCGTCTCCCGGCCCAACGCTTGGGATGTCCGCGCGCAGAAATTGGCTATCGACGATGTCGGTGGACTTCATGGCGAGCAATCCTTCAGTAGGGTAAACCCATTAAATGGGGAACCTAGAAGGATACGGCACCGACGGGAACTCTTCCATCAGGTGTTTCTCGGC
>JBKJXI010000050.1:0-4873 GCA_046716325.1 Ilumatobacteraceae bacterium
GTGGCTGTTCACGAGTAAGCCGAGCGGCATCGTTGAGGCAGCGCTGATCTACTGGCACAATCGCAACATAGTCCCAAGTGAGTCGCAGGGCATCCTCAAGGTCTTCGCGCAACACCGTTTCGTCGGTGAGGTGATCGATCAAAGCAATTGCTTCACTCAATGCAAGTGCGCTGGCGCACCAATCTTGATCCAAGAGCATTGTCTGTTGGACGACAATTCGTGCGGCTCCCGGAACATGTAGGGCGACGAGCGCGCTTGTGTCCAGTACGACGGTCATCCGCGAACCTGTCGTAGCAATTGATCGATGCGTGCACCACTGTGCACATTTATCGGATCACAAAATCGGAACTCTCCCGCGCGCCTTGGCGCGATCACGGTCCCGCTCGCGATGAGATCCGCGATCACGGGCAATCCCGACTGCGGAGCATCAACGGGACTCAAGACCGCCGCTGGCTGCCCCGAAATGGTGACAACGATGTGTTCGCCGGCACCTGCCCGACGAATGTAGGTCGATGCCTGTTGGCGGAGGTCACGAATACCGATGTGGCTGACCATTTGGATACCCTAGCCGTAACTGGCGATCTTGTGTACATATATGTACACAATAGAATTGTAAGCCGGGATTGGCTATGGGCGATACTTGCAGGCATGAACTTTGCCTTTACTGAAGAACAAGAAGAACTTCGCAAGACCGTGCGTGCCTTTCTCGATGCCAAGTCGCCCGAGTCTGCGGTACGGGAACAAATGGAAACGGTCAATGGAGTTGATCCCGCCGTGTGGAAACAAATGGGCGAGCAAATGGGTCTGCAGGGTCTGCACATTCCAGAGGAGTTTGGTGGTTCCGGCTATACCCAAATCGAACTTGGCATTGTGCTTGAGGAAATGGGACGGGCCCTGTTATGTGCCCCATTTTTTTCGACGGTGGTGCTGGCCGCAAACACACTGCTGCAAAGCGGTGACAGCGCGGCCAAGGCGAAATACCTGCCCGGCATCGCCAGCGGCGAATCAACCGCCACTTTGGCTTGCACCGAGCCTTCCGGTAAATGGGACGAATCAGGTGTCACCATGATCGCCAAGGGTTCAAGTGGCAACTGGAAATTAGATGGAACCAAAATGTTCGTCATCGACGGATTTACCGCGACTTTGATACTCGTGGCCGCAAGAACGGCCAATGGTGTTTCGCTATTCGCGGTTGAAGGCAAGGCCGATGGTCTCGTTCGAACGTCGTTGTCGACGATGGATCAGACCCGAAAGCAGGCAAAGTTGGAGTTCACCGACGTGTCGGCCGATTTGATTGGCGTTGAAGGCAGGGCCTGGGACTTTTTGTCCACTGTGTTTGACCTTGCGGCGGTTGGCTTAGCCGCCGAGCAAGTTGGAGGCGCCCAAAAAGTTCTCGAGATGGCGGTCGAGTATGCCAAAGTTCGGGTCCAATTTGGCCGACCGATCGGAAGCTTTCAGGCAATCAAACACAAGTGTGCCGACATGTTGCTTGAAGTTGAGTCGGCCAAGTCGGCCGCGTACTACGGAATGTGGTGTGCAAGCGAGATGAACGACGAGTTGCCGTCGGTGGCTTCGCTGGCCAAGGCGTATTGCTCCGAGGCTTACTTTCATGCCGCGGCCGAGAACATTCAGATTCACGGCGGAATTGGATTCACCTGGGAGCATCCAGCACATCTCTATTTCAAGCGCGCGAAGTCGAGCGAACTTCTCTTTGGTGACCCCACATATCATCGCGAGATGCTTGCCCAACGCATCGGAATTTAGTTTCTAGTTGCCCGCGGTATGTCTGGGGTAACTCTCACCTTTGCAATTGTTGCAACACTGAGCGTTTTCGTAATCGCCTCGGTAGTGATTGGGCGAGAGGCTCACCGGCTGGACGCCGTCGCGCCAAGGGCCACTTACCAATTGGACGAGGCGGTGAGTTTCGTGGCCGAGAGATTGCCACCGCAGACACAGGCGCGACTGACACTGGAGGAATTGAATAAGTTGCTTGTGCTGCACATGCACTGGATGCGCGTCAATGGGTTGCAGCCCCAAGATGTTGTTGACCGCCCGCAAGATATTACGAATACGGTCGTGGTGGGCGAGGAAACACTCACCGCTTATCTCTTGGGTGAAGCCGAGACGGCGGAGATTGATGTGTTAGACGATGTTGATGTCGTATATGTGGTGCGCGCACACCTGGATTATTTCGACGCGATCGGTGCGGTTGGTCCGAGCGCATCAAGCAATGATCTTTGACCAATCAAATTTTGCTTCCATATCGAGACGTATCGTTCGAGGCGCGGATTGAAATACGGATCATCGTCAAGTTTGTCACGCCAACGCGCGCCGATCTTTGCAACCTCAAATGTCTGTAGTCGTGGTGATCGTGTTTGCGATTCGAAGTGAAAAAATTGGGCGTGTGGGGTGAACACAACCCGATATCCGAGTTCCTGAATCTTGAGCCCAAAATCGACGTCGTTGTAATTGCTTGGGAAGTCGGTGCACAGCCCACCCGCTTCATTGAATACGTCGCGTCGAATCAGGGCGCACGCCGCAATGATCCCCGAAACTTCCCGTTGGACCCGCAGTAGATATTGGGCACCCGTAAAGGACAGCGAGCGGCCGCGGTAAAGGTCGTAGGGAACAGGGTTAAGTATGTGGCCGGCGCTTTGAATGGTGCCGTCCTCGTACAGCAACATTGGACCGACCATTGCCACACCTGGGTCAGCCAGAATTCCGACCATGGTGTGTAGCGCATCGGGAGTGATTATTTCCGTGTCGTCGTTGAGTAGTAGCACCAATTCGGAATCACTCGCCACAACCCCAAGATTGATTTTTTCGGCAAAATTGAACGGCCGTGAAAATTCTATGAGTCGAAGGCGGTCGCCGCCGGCCGAGGCGATGGCCATTCGAGACTCCTCCGGGGTTGAGTCATCGGCAACCACGATTATTTCAAAGTTCGTATACGTAGATCGTTCAAGCAGCGACTCGATTGCGTGGGCGGCCAACACCTTGGTCGTTCCGTGAACCGATTCGGAGGTTCCACGAGTCGGGATGATGACGCTGATGCGGGGCTCGCCTATAACATGTCGCCGCACGCGAACCACTGGCAGGAACTCATCGACGTCGCAGTCGGCGTCGATGCCGGTTCGAGCACAATGTTGACGGACGGCGTCCAGAGAACATGTGGGTTGCAGGTGTTCGTGGTCGGAGGAATACAGCAGTTCTGCAATTCGCACCGGCGAATTGGCATGCTCGCTGAGCCGAAGCGCACGCTCATGGGAGCTCGATGCGGCCAGCATGGCGATGCCTCCGGATTTGACCACAAGTTCGATCGACGCGACAAGCATTTCGCCTACATAGCAGTGCGAACGCAGTCGCTCGGGGGACCATCCCGGGCGACGGACCTCGGTTGGCTCGTCCCATCTGCTGATGGAACCGTGGGTTGAGTCGCCGTATATGAGATCGTGGTGTGAGTTTCTATCTACAAACTCCGTAAGCAACTGCAGCGTCGAAGGCAAAAGGGAGTCACCCGGGCGAATGAAAATGATGTAGCCGTGTGCTTCTGATAGCTCGATAATTCGCACGTGACGGGCAAGTAACTTTTTTCTCTTCACCGCCGAAGCATGATTAGAGTCCTGTCCGACGATGACGAGTGAAAGCGGGCTTTGATTCGTTCCACAAAGTGACTTCAGAGTTCTTCTGACGTCGCTGCGATGTGATGTCCCACAATTGATGACAACGGTGAAGCCGATCATCGAGCCATTTTCTTGACCAGGAATCGAATCGATTTGGGTAGGTGTCGATATGCAAATCGAATTGGCCGCAGCCAAGGTTGGTGTACCCAGTCGATTTGATAGCTGGCTTGAGATTCCTTAGCAAAACTGTCGCGGAAGTGATAGCCGTCCATCGAGGTGGATACACCATATATGGCCCGAACGCGTTGCTCCGCAAGTGCGCCGATTTCGGCATCGCGACGCGCCAATTCCAATAGCGCTCGCTCGCATTGCGAAATGAAGGAACCGTCATCCGGTCGAAACTCTCCGTTTGACATGCAGTGAAGCCTAATGAGCGACGCGGCGACTAGATCATCATGTTGAGATTTTGCGCTATTCGCAATCCAAGATCTTCGTCGCCTGTCGCAGTCCAACTCGAAGTTGTCGCATCTGCAGTGGCACGGCCCGTGGCGAGGGCAACAAATGTGTTGCTCTCGATTGAAAATGTGGTTCGGATTTTTGCCGGAGTTATTTCAACTACTGCAGCGCGACCATTTGTCACGGTGATAAATAGGGAGCGGTTTACCGAACCCGTAATGCGAAAATTCACCGACTCGCCCTCGGGAGTTGCGGCTCGCTTTCCGATCACCATTGGCAATGTGCCCAACAGCCGATCGATGGTGCTTTCAGCCGCAGGACCCGACTCGTGTCCGGGCATATTGAGTGCCCTACGAATGTCTTGTTCATGTATCCAGCAATCCAGTGCCCGCAGCTGGAGAAAATCTGCTACCGAACCGGGTCCAAGCGGCGTTCTCGCGGCTGTTGCAAAATACGAGTCGTCGGCCGCCCGCAGTTCCGTGGTGCGACGCATTGCAATGTCGTTCCACTCGCGTAGTACCTGTGCACCTGTGAGCGTGCGTCGGGCGTCGACTTCATGTTCGTTCGACTGGCCGATCGCATTCTTGACGTACTCGCGCGGTTCTGAACGGTGAGCCGTGGACTCCAAGCCCATCATTCCGCGTTCGGTTCCGATCAAGTGAGACATAATGTCTTGCACCGACCAACCCGGGCATGCCGTCTGAGTTTTCCATTGAGCTTCGGTCAGCCCGGAGCATAATTCGCCTAGCGAAGTCCAGGTGGCAAAAAGTTCACTGAGGGTTGTTGTTGGAATC
>JBKJXI010000051.1:0-3498 GCA_046716325.1 Ilumatobacteraceae bacterium
AAGTGACGCTGCTGCTCGGCACCACTGCGCAGATACGCAGCACCGGCCGGTGGCAATTCGTGATCGATGTCATCCAGACTGCGCCGCTCACGCACCGCGGCAATCGCAGTGGCAAGTTGATACTGCGCAGTCACGGCATACAACACCGCATTAGTGGCAACACACTGCACGTTGTTGTGATGGGCGATGCGCACTAGTGCGTCGTTACGCACCGAGTCGAGTGGGTCGCCGTGATCCCATAGTTCAACGAACACATAATCTCTGCCAAAGACATCCACGAGCTGTTGCACTTCACGCTCGGCGGCAGCCGGACCATGTTCATAAAATGCTCGCGCCACCGCCCCGCTACGACTACCGGTGAGCACTCGCCAATGATCATCACAATGTGATGCGAGCCCAGCAAGCGTGAAGACAGGCTCCAGCTTTTTGCCAGCCAGTTGACCGGCGGTAATTGCCGACGACAATCTTGCGTAGCCTTGTGGTCCCTTGGCCAGTATCACAATGTCGCCGTTTGCGCATCCAATCTCGGCGCCAAACACCGTCGGCAAACCAACGGCGCGTGCCGCCTGGGCAAATCGAACCACTCCGTACAAGCCGTTGCGGTCGGTGAGCGCCAATGCCCGTAATCCAAGTTGCATCGCTCGCTCCACGAGCTGCTCGGGATGCGATGCCCCGATGAGAAACGAAAAATTTGATTTACAGTGCAGTTCGCCGTACGACGGATCGTCTCCCACCGGATTAGCGTAGCGAACATATGTTCGCTTTTGCCGCCCGAGTCAGCCGATAAACCAGCCCCCGCTTAGGGTCCGAGCGACACCCAGTGCACCGCGCAGGCCACCATCGGCCATCGCCGCCGCCTCATCCCATCCGAACCATGCCGCGTCTTGGCTCTCGTCTTCCAGTGGCTGCGGATCGATATCGGGTCCATTCACCAGGTAACGCAGATCTAAATGTCGGTGACCGCTAGGTCCCGGATGAACATCAAGATGAAATAGTCGTGGCTCGCCATCGGGATGCGTCCCGCGCAAGCCAGTTTCTTCATACGTCTCTCGCAGTGCCGCATCGGCGGGAGTTTCACCGGCGTCAATGTGTCCACCCGGCTGCAACCAGATTCCAAGTCGCTTGTGCAGATGCAATACGACTCCACGAGGGCCGACAACAATTGCCGATGCGGTGACATGAGTGATGTTGGAATGCTCATCGAATGGTGCGACAAGTGACGGCGCCACCGCAATGAACTCTGCGATGGACCGAGCTTCGCGATCATCACATGGCTGGTGTTGGGCGAAGTACTCACATATCTCGCTCACGAGCACCACGCTTTGTTGTCGATTCACGTCACCGAAACTACAACAGAGCCTCGATCGCTTAGCCGTCTCTATCCATATGTCGCGGTGAGCCACCACTGACCGTGTTCGCGAGCCACGATCACTGCCCGCGTCGCGTCGCCTCGTGTGATCACCAACTGCAACCGCGCCAAGCGACGCCGTCGCGTCGGATCCCACCAGCGTTCTTCAACGGGCCATGGGCCAGCCCACGACACCACCACATACGGTGCAGCGCGCGCGTTGGCACTCGCCATGCGCAGCGTTGCCGGCGATGCGCTGAGTTCATGACGACCAGTTACCAACAACGGCTTACCTTCACCGTCTTGCACCATCACAGCAATTGGTTCGTCATAGACAAGTGCCGGAGTTGGTGTTGGCAGTTCTCCGCACCAACTTTGCTGTCTCGCCACGACTTGCTCTTTGCGTCGTTCCAAATCGGTAGATACGGCCGAGACCAACACGAATGCCTGCCCGGGGTCTCGACCGCCACACCACTCGGGAACCACAACCGACTCGCTTCCGATGAGTGCGCTCACCCGGGTGATTGCTCGCTGGGCCCATTCGTCGGCTTGTGTTGCACCACCCCACAAACCCATCTGCTTACCTTCGTTGTGACGCAACTGATCTGGCGCCAGACGCAATGCCACGATGCCACTGGTGAGAATATTTTGAGCGATCAATGCATCCATCTGCCAGCGCACGCGCTCAACCATCGCCGCGATTGATAAACCTTCGGCTCGGTACCACACTCGTTCGGAGCGCTCGCCATTTTCTGACTCGATGCGCACATACAAACGCACGCACATCACCCCGTTGATCGTGAGATGATCAACAAGTTGCTCAGCAAGTTCATGGGCCACCGCCACCACGACGGCACTTTGCTCAACCGGAGTTTCAAAGATGTGCCGACAGGCCCGATCAGGCGGCGGAGCAATCGCAATTGGCGGATGTTGATCACACCCGTGACTGAGTCGATGCAACTCTTGACCGACCGGGCCAAACCTGGCGACAAGTGTCGCCGCGGAGAGACCCGCCACAGCACCGAGCGTGGCCAGCCCAAGACGCTCAAGCAGCGACACCACTTCGCGTTGGATACCACCCACATCGTCCAACACACTCACCGGCAAATCAACCAAGGTTTGTTCGCTGTGACCAACGGGAATCACCACTGGTTGACCGCTGTGTGCCGAACTGCGCGCGGCGATGGCCGCCATTAGTCGGCCATCGGCGATACCAACACCAAAACGAACATCGGTGGTCACGCCGGTCGACACAAGCGCGTCGACCACCACTGCATACAACTTTGCGGCCAGCGCATCGTCGCCACCCATGTATCGCGACGGTCCACGAGTGGCAAAGACGATGACGCCCGGCTCGCTCACTTCGACCAACGGAACCACTTTCACCACCGCGCTAACAACGGGTTCAAACGATCTTCGATCTCGCTCCGGTTGATGGACAGAAATAGCAACTTGCGGGCACGCGCCTTGTGCTTCGCGACGACGCATACCGATGGACACACCCGCAGCGGCAGCTTGTGGCGTGCAGGCAATAACGCGTTGGGCATGAATGACGGCGTGCAACGCGCCCGATGAACTGCTTGCCGCGACTGCAGACCAGTCGGCGCAGTAGACGACTGCTACGCGCGTGACAGAAGTAGATGAAGGACTAACCAATGTGACGAACGACGTGCTCTGTGGATCGTGGAACTCGACGCCCACTTACCTGCACACGCACATCGCGGTGTTGCAAAAACCCGGCACCCTGATCTGTGCCAACCCACTGTGATGTGGTGGTGTGCAACACGACATCGGGATGGAACAACTGTGACGATTTACTACCCGATGAATCGTTGTTGACGATGATGGCTATCGATTGACGCGCCTGAATGCGCGTGTGCACTCGACGAACATCGGATGGCGACACGCCGCGCGGCACCGACATGATGACGAGATCAAAGCCATCGACAACGGCGGCCACCGTCGTCGACCACTCTGTGCCCTGTTGTGGTGGATGCACGAGCACCAAACGCTCAATGGCTACACCGCGTTCGACTGCGGCGAGGATTGCAATGTGTTGAACACCCACCACGGCGAGCCACGAACCTTCCTGCGTGGCTTGGGCAACCAATAACAGTGCAACCGACAGCGCCGCATCACCACTACAGGCA
>JBKJXI010000052.1:0-2677 GCA_046716325.1 Ilumatobacteraceae bacterium
ATCACCGTTGGCCGACTTCCGGTGGTTGCCAACACGAGCAATCCGGCAACCACCGCAACAATTCCGACCATTGACAATGTCGACAAGTTGTCGCTGAGAATGATGACTCCGCCGATGGCTGCCAAAAGTGCGCCGCCTCCTCGAGCGATGGGATACGACATCGAGAAATCTCCCATGTCGTATGCCCTGGCGAGAGCCAAGATGTATGGCAAATGGATCGCTCCACTGAAAAACACCCATCTCCACGCAATTGTTGGCATCCCATCGATGGCAATCCATAGTCCGAGACTTATCGCAGATAACAATCCAGCAATGAAGAACTGTCCCCACAGCGAAAGTCGCCGATCGGCACTTTGTTTGACCGCCAGGTTCCACGATGCGTGTAGAGCCGCTGCCGCGAGGGCGAGCATTGTGGCGAGGAGCACGCGATGAGGCTATTGGCTCGGCGTAAACTTGGGCGTGATGCGTTCAGAGTCGGGCCAACCAATTGGAATGTTCGACTCCGGATTCGGTGGTCTCACCGTGGCGCGGGCGGTGATTGATCTTTTACCGAATGAAAATCTCGTCTACATAGGCGATACGGGTCGGTACCCGTACGGCAATAAGCCCGCCGCCGAGGTGCGCAGTCATGCCCGCGAGTTGGCGTGGAGTTTGGTAACCGACTACAACGCCAAAATCGTCGTTATCGCCTGCAACACGGCGGCCTCGGTTTCGCTCGCCGAACTCGTAGAGGAACTACCGGTCCCGGTGATCGGTGTTGTTGAGCCGGGTGCGCGCGCACTTGTGAAGGTGACGAGAAATAATCGCATCGGTGTAATTGGAACAGTCGGCACCATCGCTTCCGGCGCGTACGAAGAGGCAATTGCCGCCTCCGGCGCCCGCGTCACGCTCACCTCGGCGGCATGTCCGGGTTTCGTCGAATTTGTCGAGCGTGATCAGACCAGCGGTCGAGAAGTCACCGTCTTGGCCGAGCGGCTGCTGGCACCGATTCGATCCGCCGAAGTTGACTCTCTGCTGCTCGGCTGCACTCATTACCCCTACTTATCGCGCGTCATCGGCGAGGTGATGGGGCCGGATGTGGTATTGGTCAGCAGTGCCGACGAAACCGCATTTGCCGTGCGCGATGTTTTGGAAGAGTCTGACGACCTACGGGCAGGCTCAATTGGCGCGCACACATTTTTGTCCTCCGGCGATGTGACCTTGTTTGCCGATCTCGGTCGGCGTCTACTTGGGCCCGAACTCATTAGCGCTCATCATTGGTCAATAAACGCAGGGAGACAGACATGACACGACCCGATGGCCGACAGGCGACCGAATTGCGGGCGATGAGTTTTCAGCGCGACTTCACCGAAATGGCGGCCGGTTCCGTGCTTGTTTCATTTGGCAAGACGCAGGTGTTGTGCACCGCCTCGGTTGACAACGATGTACCACGGTGGATGAAGGGAAGCAACAAGGGATGGGTCACGGCCGAGTATTCGATGTTGCCGGGTTCGTCACCGGAACGAGTTGATCGCGAGGCCGCCAAGGGCAAGCAAAACAGTCGTACCGTCGAGATTCAACGTCTGATCGGTCGGGCGCTGCGATCCTCGTGCGACATGCGGTTGCTTGGCGAACGTCAGATCCTCATCGATTGCGACGTGTTGCAGGCCGACGGCGGCACCCGCACGGCCAGTATCTGTGGAGCCTTCATAGCCCTGCACGATGCAATCACGCGCTTGCAACAAAACAAGATGCTCAGCGCCAACCCGTTGCACTCGCTGTGCGCGGCCATAAGTGTCGGTATTTGCGATGCGATACCGGTGCTCGACCTGCCCTATATAGAGGACAGCACGGCCGAGGTCGACATGAACGTGGTGATGCTGAAGCCAATCCAAGGCGGCGAGGCGCGTTTCGTCGAGGTGCAGGGCACCGCGGAGGGTAAGGCATTCACGCGGGGCGAACTAGACGAGTTGCTAGCCCTTGCCGCTGGCGGAATCGATCAGATATTTGCGCTGCAGTCCGAACTCCTGGCCACGGCACCGGCGACACGGCCGATCGGTCGGTAAGAGTGCTCAGGGTTGTCTGCGCATCGGCCAACCCGCACAAGTTTGAAGAAATGATTGGATTACTGAGCGGCATCGTCGAACTAGTTCCGCGTCCGACAGAAATTCCCGATGTAGACGAAAGTGCCGACACGCTGGTAGGCAATGCGCGGCTAAAGGCGCATGCGGTGTGTGCCGCAACCGGATTACCGGCGCTCGCCGACGACACCGGTCTCGAGGTTGACGCGTTGGACGGCGCCCCGGGTGTTCACTCGGCTCGCTTTGCCGGAGCACGAGCCGACGATGTCGCAAATCGTCACAAGTTACTTGCCGAACTCGCCGAGGTTGCCGCCGAGGAGCGTACGGCGCGATTTCGAACCGTCGCGCTGCTGTGTTGGCCAGGCGGTGACGAAATATTCGGCGAGGGTGTATGCGAGGGCCGAATTGCCGAGAGCGAACGAGGCGAGAGGGGATTTGGCTACGACTCGCTATTTATCGCCGATGAAGGCGACGGTCGAACATTTGCCGAAATGTCCTTAGAGGAAAAGCATTGCCTTTCTCATCGCGGGCGCGCATTTCGGGCACTGACAAAGTTGATCTCACCAACCGCGTAAGTCAATATTCCAGCGATCAATAATCGCATCTCCACGAACGAT
>JBKJXI010000053.1:0-20157 GCA_046716325.1 Ilumatobacteraceae bacterium
ATTTTGCATTTACCGAAGTGAAACTTGGGGCTGTACCCGCGATAATCTCCGTTCCCATTTTGGCGCGAGTCGCATGGTCGAATGTTGCGGCGGCATTCATTACCGGCGAAGAGTTCGATGCCGCCAGCGCTCAGTCGATCGGACTTGTCACTCATGTTTCCCCAGATCCTCTGGCCACTGCGCAGGTGCTAGTCAATTCAATTTGTCAAGCCGGGCCGGAGGCAGTGGCGACCACGATACGAATCTTGCGGCGAGCGGCCAATGAGGCCTACGAAATCAATCTTGACGAGATGCGCCAACTTTCGGAGGACACGTTTGCCTCACCCGAGGCCAAGGAAGGTATCGCCGCTTTTCTCTCCAAGCGATCGCCGTCATGGAGAGTGCAGGCGTGATAGTGCTGACGGCGGCCGATGGCCGATCATCGTGGTGAGTAGAGGAATAACCTCGAGGAGTTTGTCTAGATCGATCGAAGTTTCAAACCCCATATCACTCAGCAGATAGACAAGAGCCTCCGTGGCGACGTTTCCCGCCGCGCCATCGGCAAACGGTGAACCTCCTATACCGCCAAGCGACGAATCAAAGCGGCAAACTCCTGCCTCGAGTCCGGCTATTGCGTTGACCAATCCGGTCCCACGGGTTTCGTGAAGATGAAGTCCGACGTTGGTGCCGACAATGGCGAGTGCCTGACGAATGAGTCGGGGCGTGGCGACGCCCGTGGTGTCGGCAAGGGTGATTCGGTCGCAACCGATTTCTCTGAGCTGACTCACCATGGCACCGAGGTCGTTGTGCATCGACACGTCGGCATACGGAGATCCAAAGGCGCACGAGATCACGGCGTCTGTGGGTACCTTGCCGTCGATGAGTTCGACCACTTGGCCCGTCACATTGATGGCATCGTTGCGGCTGTTGCCAGTGTTCTTTTGACTGTAGATCTCGGACAACGAAACCGTGATCGTGACCTCGTCCAACCCACACGCCAGCGCACGCTGCGCGCCCTTCGTGTTGGCAACCAATCCCGCACGAGTCAACCCCGATTGGGCAGGCACGCCCGCCACAACCTGCTCGGCCCCTGCCATGGAAGGAACGAGATCGTCGCGCATGAACGAAGCAACTTCAATGTGACTGACACCTGCCGCGATTAGCCGCCGAATAAATTCGACTCGCTGATCGACGGTGACGGGGTCTTCGGCCTGTAGCCCATCGCGCGGGCCGACCTCACGAATGTCGATCATCTGGCAATTCTATTGATTCCGGAACGCTCGTTTTCGTCCCAGTGCGGTGAGGTATTGTAAAGCCGTGAGCATCGACCGTGAATCGTTCACTCTCAATGATCGGTATGAACGAGTCGATGGAGATGTCCTTCTTACCGGCGTCCAGGCCGTAGTTCGCGTCCTCGTCGACCAGCTCCGCGCAGATCGCGCAATTGGTTTAAATACGGCGGCCTTCGTATCCGGATATCCAGGCTCTCCGCTTGGAGGATTCGACCTCGCTTTGCAGAAGATGGATAAAAGCCAGCTCAATATCCACCACCTGAGCGGCCTCAATGAGGAACTTGCCGCCACTGCAATTTGGGGGAGTCAACAAGATCACCTCGCCCCGCTGAAAGATCTCGATGGTGTGATCGGGATGTGGTACGGCAAAACACCCGGTCTCGATAGGTGCGGAGATGCATTGCGTCATGCAAACCTGCACGGAAGCGGCGCCAACGGCGGTGTCGTTTTGGCGGTGGGCGACGACCCGTCGTCGAAATCGTCGACACTTCCCGGCGCCTGTGAACACGCCTTGCTCGATTTGGCAATTCCGATTTTCTCTCCCGGGAATGTTCAGGAGGTCATTGATCTGGGAAGGTACGCCTTCGAGATGTCGCGGGCCACAGGGCTATATGCCGGATTAAAGATAGTCACGGCGGTGGCGGACGGTTTTGGAATTGCTCGCGTGGAAAGTCAGCATCAGATCGTTACCAACCGAGACTTTCAGTTCGGAGATTCCAGTTGGAGGTTCGCCCAACGTCCGCGATTTTTCATTCCCGACACCCTAGAGATGGAAAGGGATCTATACGAGCGGCGAATTCCGGCAGCAATTCAATTCATCGCCGCCAATGACATAAATCGCATCACGGTTTCGTCGTCCAACGATTCGATTGGGATCGTCTCAAGTGGTCGCACATATGTTGAACTGCGTCAGGCGCTACACGAAATTGGGCTAGATGATAGGGAACTATCGCAGCGGAATGTTCGCTTGCTCCAACTCGGAGTGACTTACCCACTCGAGCCGGAGATCATCAATCAATTCACTACGGGACTGACCCGCGTTGTCGTGATCGAAGAGAAGCGATCATTTATCGAGCGACAGATTCGAGATTTGCTCTACGATCGCAACGAGCGACCAATCATCGAAGGTAAGCGAGATGTGGCCGGCCTAACGCTCTTCCCGCAGGACAACGAACTCACGGCGGATCGAATTCGACCGTTGCTGATACGGGCGCTTGGTTTAGCCGATCTCTCTGCGCGGCAGAGAATACAAATACCAGTGTCCTCGGAATCTCTTGAACGCATTGATTCGGCGGTACGTACTCCTTATTTCTGTTCGGGATGCTCGCACAATCGCTCCACTCAAGATGTCACTGGCAGTCCGGTTGGCGGCGGCGTCGGCTGTCACGCAATGGTGATGTTGATCGATCGCGGTGTCACTTCGTACACGCAAATGGGCGGCGAAGGTGCGCAGTGGATCGGTCGAGCGCCATTCGTGGAAGCGCCACATTTCGTACAGAACATTGGAGATGGAACATACTTTCATTCCGGTTGCCTGGTGCCAAGATTCGCGATCGATGCGGGAGTCAACATAACGTTCAAGCTCCTCTATAACGGTGTGATCGCGATGACCGGAGGGCAGGACCCATCCGGTCAAATTCCAATACCGGCGCTCTGTAAGACATTGCTGCTCGAAGGTGTGAAGCAGGTGATCATCGTCGCCGATGATATGTCTAGATATAAGTGGCCCCAGCGATTGTGGAAGTTGCCGAGGTCCGTCAAGGTCTGGGACCGGTCTCGACTCGATGAGGCACAAATGGTACTATCCAAGGTCAAGGGGGTTACCGCGCTGGTCTACGACCAGGCGTGTGCCAACGAGATGCGTCGACTACGAAAGCGAAAGCTCGCACCCGAGCGTGCGACTCGAGTCGTGATCAACGAAGCGGTGTGCGAAGGCTGTGGCGACTGCGGAGCCAAAAGCACGTGCCTCTCAGTTCAGCCGGTCAATTCGCTGCTGGGAAGAAAGACACAAATTCATCAGGCATCATGCAACACCGATTATTCGTGTCTACAAGGCGACTGTCCAAGTTTCGTCACGGTGGAAATCGATCCCTCCAGCGCCAAAATTGCTACCGAAATTGACCTGCCGGTAGACATTCCTACTCCAGTGCTGCCTTCGATACCGCTAGATGGGTACAGCGTGTTTACGGTCGGTATTGGTGGTACCGGTCTGGTGACGCTCAATCAGATTCTCGCCACAGCCGCGGCCTTTGACGGTCATCATGTAATTGGACTTGACCAGACCGGACTTTCCCAAAAAGGAGGACCGGTTGCTTCGCACATCAAAATTACCGCCACGGCAGAAAACATGGCCAGTTCGATTAGCGAGCAGTCCACCGATCTTCTCATTGCATTGGACATGCTGGTCGCCAATGAGCCACAGCACCGCGCCAAGCTCAGCCCTCGACGCACGCGAGCAGTCATATCTTCCTCCACGGTGGCGACTTCGTCAATGGTGATCGATACGGCTCAAGAGTTTGGTGACACTGAACAGATCGTTGCATCCTTACGCGATAGCGCGATTCCCGGCGGGGCGCTCGTTGTGGATTTCGTTTCGCTCGCCGAGCGTGTATTTAGGGATCACATGCCTGCGAACCTGATCGCTCTTGGCGCGGCCTATCAATTTGGTGCTTTGCCGATCTCGCGCGAGTCGATAGAAGGCGCGATCACGGTTAACGGAGCCGCGGTGGAGCGAAGTCTGCTTGCATTTCGCTTGGGACGATTAGTCGTCGTCGATCCGTTGCTGATCGAAAATCGATTTTCCGCCTCCCGTCCTGGAAGTATGGATCCGTCACCGTCTCAGCGGTCCAAGACTCTGGCTCAGGCCATTGTTGTCGAGTGCTTGCCACCCGACACCGACAAGGCAATTAGTGACTTTGTCGCTCTCTTGGCGGCCGAGCTTTGTGACTACCAAAATGAATCTCTTGCTCGACGATATGTGACCACCCTCGCCCCGCTGACGCGTCGTGAACGCGAGGTTGACGCTGACTCGACGACCTTGTCGCGTGCGGCGGCCCTGCACCTATTTCGGCTGATGGCCTACAAGGATGAATACGAAGTAGCGCGATTGCATCTCAATCCAAAGTTTCAATCCGATATCGGTCGGATGGTCCCAAACAATCGCAAGAGGCGGTATCTCCTGCAGCCGCCGGTTCTGAAAGCGCTTGGGCTCGATCGCAAAATTAAGCTTCCACCGTTTATGGCTCACCCGACATTTCATGTTCTTCGGGCAATGAAGGTGGTCCGTGGTACTCCGTTTGATCCATTTGGTCGAGCCGCCATGCGCAAACTGGAGCGCTCGCTGGTAGATGAGTACTGTGAACATATCTCCAGGGCATGCTCGCACCTCAATAGCACAAATTTCACCACGTTTTTACGCCTCTTGGAATCGCCGGAACTCATTCGCGGATTCGAGGCTGTCAAGCGGGCATGGCTGGAACGGTATTACGCGGAGCGCGACGCGAGTATTGCTGCCCTTGATGTGGTTTCGGTATGAACAGCAAGCATGTCGGCGTGACCGCCGAAGAACACGACGAATTCCGAATGGTGGTGCGTGATTTTGCACAACGGGAAATTGCTCCTTTCGCCGCCAAATGGGACGAGGAGAGTCGGTTTCCGGTTGAGCTGATTCCCAAGATGGGCGAATTGGGTCTATTTGGTCTGATCTTTCCAGAGGAGTGGGGAGGCGCAGGTGGTGATTTCACCTCATTTTGTATCGCCATCGAGGAGTTGGGTCGCGTTGATCAATCCATTGGGATAACTCTTTCTGCGGGCGTCGGACTTGGGATCAATCCGATTTACATTTATGGGACCGACGAGCAACGGATGACATTTCTTCCCGATCTGGTGAGTGGACGGGCACTTGGGGCATTCGCACTCACCGAACCCGATGGCGGAAGCGACGCCGGGGCTACCTCGACGCGGGCGACATTTTCGGATTCGAGACGAACATGGACATTGAACGGATCAAAATCCTTCATCACGAATTCCGGCACCGAAATCACTTCGGTCATTACGACGACCGCCCGAACCGACGACGGTGGCATTTCGGCATTCTTGGTGCCCGCAGGGATTCCCGGCCTCATCGTTGAGCCGTCGTATCGAAAACTTGGATGGCACGCCAGCGACACCCACGGACTGACCTTTTCCGACTGCGAAATACCGGAAGAAAACTTGCTGGGTCGATCCGGCGAAGGCTTCCACAACTTCTTAACAATGCTCGACGGCGGGAGAATTGCGATTTCGGCCCTCGCGCTTGGATTGGCCCAAACCTGTCTAGACCTCGCAGTGGAGTACGCCAAGTCGCGCAACGCATTTGGCGGGCCGATCGGGAGATTTCAAGGAGTCTCGTTTGCCCTTGCAGATCTTGCGGTCAGCGTGGAAAATTCGAGAAACATTACGTACAAGGCTGCGCGCCTCAAGGACGAAGGCAAACCATACAAGGACATCGCCGCGATGGCGAAGCTGTATTCGACCGAATCGGCAATGGAGGCGGCTCGTCTCGCTACCCAAGTGTTTGGAGGATCCGGATACATCGAAGATTTGCCGGTAGCCCGTTTCTATCGCGATGCCAAGGTCCTTGAAATTGGTGAGGGAACGAGTGAGATTCAGCGTCTCGTCATTGCCCGGGGACTCGGTTTGCCGGTTGGGTAGAATTCGTCCATGAATAGCGACTGGACCGCCCGGGCATTGCGGGGGAACCTGGAAAATAACCGCAGCAAATTGGCGGCGAGAAAGCAACTTTTTGTCCGTGAGCGACTGGCACTTCTACTCGACGAAGGCAGTTTTGTAGAAGACGGATTGCTGGCCAATATGTTGGCCACCGACTTACCGGCAGACGGGGTGGTAACGGGGATCGGACGAGTCAATTCACGCCCGGTGTGTGTGATTGCCAATGATTCAACTGTTAAGGCTGGATCGTGGGGCGCCCGTACCGTCGAGAAAATAATTCGGATGACAGAGCATGCCCTGCGGCACGAACTACCAATATTTTGGCTTATCGACTCGGCCGGGGCTCGGATCACAGATCAAGTGGACATGTTTCCGGGTCGGCGCGGCGCCGGGCGCATTTTTTCCAATCAAGTCAAGTTGTCGGGCAAAGTCCCGCAGATCTGCTGCCTGTTTGGACCTTCTGCGGCCGGTGGGGCATACATACCATCGTTTTGCGATGTCGTATTCATGGTCGACGGCAATTCGTCAATGTACCTGGGATCGCCGCGGATGGCGGAGGAGGTGATCGGCGAAAAGGTGACGCTTGAAGAAATGGGTGGGGCCAGGATGCACACCTCAGTCTCTGGCTGTGCGGACAACCTGGTACTCGATGACACAGAGGCGATCGAACAAGCCAAGTTGTATTTCTCATACATGCCGCTCAACTGGAGGGAAACTCCACCGAGGTATCAGTCGACACCTCCACTGAAGGAAATGCATCGCGGAATTCTTCCGGACATCGAGGCGGCAGGGTATGACATGCACGAATTTATCGACGCGCTTGTCGACAGCGATTCCTTGTTCGAGATCAAACCTGACTGGGCGACGGAATTGATCACGGGGTTTGCCCGCCTGGATGGCAACACCATCGGGCTCGTGGCCAGTAATCCGCAAAGCAAGGGTGGAGTTCTCTTTATCGACTCCGCGGACAAAGCATCTCGATTTGTGTGGCTGTGCGATGCATTTAATATCCCGCTCGTTTTCCTTGCCGATGTACCGGGTTTCATGATCGGTACCCAGGTAGAGCGACAAGGCATCATCCGGCATGGGGCCAAGATGATCACAGCGATTACGGAGGCAACCGTTCCAAAAATCTGTGTCGTGGTGCGCAAGGCATACGGTGCCGGCCTCTATGCGATGTGTGGTCCTGCCTTCGATCCGATCGCCACAATTGCGCTACCGACAGCGAAGATAGCGGTGATGGGGCCAGAGGCCGCCGTCAATGCGGTCTACGCAAATCGCATCGCCGAAATCAGCGACTCGGTGGAGCGCGCTAAGTTCGTCGACGATAAGCGACGCGAGTACGAATCAGATGTGGAGCTCTCAAGATTGGCCAGCGAACTGGTGGTCGATGCCGTCGTCGCTTTTGAGCAACTGCGTCGAGAATTAATTAACCGGTTTGCACAGGCCGATCCCGTTGATCGAGAGGGCGTAGCCAAGCGGCACGGGGTGTATCCGGGTTGAAGTGTAAGTGTTGACATAATTGCATCCGTTTCAGTCAGTTTTATGGGGGGCTGCCATCTACTATAGCACAATACCCGACTAATATGGTCATATTTATCGGGATTGTGATTCTCGTTATGGGGATTGGCTTAGCGCGTTCTTAGAGCGCGTGGAGGGAGCGTTCGAGACTACCAAAGAGTGATTGTCCATCGGTCACATCGAGGGCGGCGACAGCGCCGATGACCAACGTGGCCGGGGAATTAATCGGTGCTGCCGCCAGCTCGTCGAGGCGGCAGCGGGTGACAAATTGGCGGCTTGTGGTGGCCAACTGGATGGCCGCGACCGGCGTATCGGGGGATAGCCCACCACCAATTAGTTGAGTCGCAATTGTCCCTCGTTCGGCCACACCCATCAGGACGACAATTGTCCCGCCCAACTGGGCAAGAGCACGCCAGTTGACCGGCGCTTCGCCGAATTGGCGGTGTCCGGTGACCACCGTAAACGAAGCGGCCAGGCCCCGGTATGTCACGGGGATCCCAGCCGCCGACGGTGCGGCAATCGCCGATGTGACTCCCGGAACGACCTCACAGGTGAATCCAGCTCTTGCCAGCGCCTCGGCCTCCTCGCCGCCGCGACCAAACACAAATGGGTCTCCGCCCTTCAGGCGCACGACTCGCTTGCCTTGGCTGGCCAGAACGATGAGCAGGTCGTTCGTCAACTCTTGAGCGACTCCCTGGCCCGGTCGCTTTCCTACATTAATCAATTCGGCGGTGGGAGATATCAGGGCCAAAACCTCGTCACTGACCAACGCGTCGTGCACGACGACTTCGGCCGAGGCGATAAGTCGGGCGGCTCGAACGGTTAGCAATTCTGGGTCGCCGGGACCGGCGCCAACGAGGGCAATGTGTCCGATCATGACTCGCCGACTTCCACTAGTTGATTCGCGGCGGAGCGCCGTCGGCGCACGGTTGGAGTCGGCAGCATGGTCACAAGTTGATCGGTGCCGACGCGATTGCAATAGTCACCGAAACTTTCACCCGGTGCGCTGTCGGTCGCGAATCGGGCGAATAGGGGGGTCAATAATTCTGGAATGTCGGTTAGGGCGACATCTGCACGTAATCGACTTGCGAGCCGTTCTCCACCTATCGACCCGCCCACATACACGTCGTAGTTGGTCTTCGTGCGTCCGACAATTCCGATCTCTGCGGTGTACGGGCGCGAGCATCCATTCGGGCAACCAGTCATGTTCAGCCGAATCGCTGCACCGCCGACGCCGGCCTCGGCAAGCGACTTATCAACGGCGTCAACAAACTGTGGCAAAACTCGCTCGGCCTCGCCAAGTGCCTGGCCACACGTGGGAAGCGCGGGACACGCAATCGACAACCGGGCTAGCGCGCTGAGCTCGTTGGCCAGCGGTACACCGTGCGCACGCAAAATTGCTTCCACTTTGGCGCGATTGAGACGGCTCACACCACTGAGCAACAAGTCTTGCCGTGGAGTAACGATAAACGACTCGACCAGACCCGAGTACGCAAGTTCACGCAACGCCGACCGGAGTGCCACACCATTTCGATCGGTCACTCGCCCCGAAGGAATTGGTAATCCATAGCTAAATGTTGTCCCGACGGTATTCCAGCCGTGGTAATCGGCGGAACTCCACTCCGGAAGGAGCGGAGACTTGTGCAATTTGGCTCCGCTTCTGGCTTCAACTTGGGCACTGAGCCAATCAATTCCCTTGTCATCAATCAGGTATTTGAGTCGCGCGCGGTGTCGATCGCTGCGATTTCCGTGATCGCGCTGCGTGACGACTATTGCTTCGACGACATCCACCAATTGCTCGGGCGTGACCCATCCCAGTTCGGTTGCCAGGCGTGGGTACGTGTCTTCCTCGCGGGCGTGATTCATCCCAAGCCCACCGCCGGCATAGACGACAAATCCGGTCAGTTCACCGGTTGTTCCGCCACTCAGAGTCGGCACGATCCCCACATCTTGGGTGTACACGTCGATGCTGTTGTCACCCGGCCAGGCAATTCCAATCTTAAATTTGCGCGGCAGATATGTGGATCCGTACACGGGTTCGACTTCGCGAGTTGACTGATCCGGTTCTGCAGAGACCGCCTTTTCTCCATCGATCCAGATTTCCCAGTAACTCGAAGTCTGCGGCCGAAATCGCTGCACTAATTGTTGAAGCGCCGGCTGGATAATTTGCTGACGCTCGTCGGGGAACGGATTTGCCATGATGTTGCGTACAACATCGCCGCATGCGGCAAGCGTCGAGAGAAGCACTCGGTTTATGTCGTTCACCAATTTCCGCAAGTTATCCTTGCGCACAACATGAAATTGCACTCCCTGACGCGTCGTGAGTCTCATCGTGCCGTCGGCGAGTTCGCTCACTTGATCGAGCGCCAGCCATTGCGCGGGCGTGATCACACCCCCCGGAACGGCGGTACGCACCATGCAGCTGTAATCGAGCGGCAGACGTTTGGCCGCGCGGGCACGTCGAACATCACGGTCGTCTTGCTGGTATATGCCGTGGAATTTGAGCAGGACCGTGCTGTCTTGACTAAATACGGAAGTCTGCTGACCTAACTCCTGCCCCAATTCACCGCGCAGGTAATTACTCGCCAGTTTTACCTCTTCGGGCGTACTCATTCGTGTATTCCGCATTCGGTTTTAGAACTGCCGGCCCAACGACCGGAACGTCGTTCTTGGCCAACCTCGACGGGACGGGTGCAGGGCCAGCAACCGATCGACTCGTACCCGCGCTCGGCCAGCGGGTGTGCCGGTAACCGATGCAATGTCTGATAGTTCAACATGTCGTCGTCGGTAAATGCCGCGAGGGGATTCAGCTTGACGATGTTGCGACCAATGTCAAACGAACGCACTCTGGTGGCGGAGCGGACCGAACCGTCAGATCTACGCACTCCGGTGATCCATGCCCGCTTACCTTCTAAGGCTCGATTGAGTGGCTCAACCTTTCGGATATTGCAGCACTGATCGACATCTTTCTGCCATAGATTGTCGGGTTGAACATGGGGTAGAGGTTCCAAGATTCGAATGTTCAGATCGAGTTGTTTCGTTAGCTCGGCGGCGAACCATTTGGTCTCGGCAAATAGATACTGTGTGTCGAGGAGAACAATCTCGATGCCCGGGACCTCCGTGGCAGCCATATGTACCAATACGGAGTTCTGGAAACTGGCGGTGACGACGAGGGCATCAATTCCAAACTGATCCACAGCCCAGTGGAAGGTATCCGCCGGAGATCCGGTCTCCAATGACTCTGGCATCGTGATCAACGACATGGTGGCATCCGTAAATGTCTGGTTTATGGGTTGGATTGACTACCATAACACTAATCCCGACTAATATACTCATAATTATCATCATTGGAAAAAATTGACGAAATCCCTACAACGAAGGCAGAAACTCACCGATGGCGTTTAATTATCCAATTTTCCTTGATCTGAAGGACGCACCCGTATTGGTCGTCGGCGGGGGTCCCATCGCCCTAGGTAAAGTCACGGCTTTGGTTGAGGCTGGCGCAATCGTGACCGTAATAGCACCACAAGTAATCGATGGATTTGACGGAGTTGTCGGTCGCATTGAAAAACGGCGGTATCGCCACGGCGACGTGGCCGGGTTTCGGTTGGTGCTTACCGCCACCAACGATCGCGACGTCAACGCCCAAGTTGCAGCCGATGCCAACTCCCAAGGGATCTGGATAAACAGCGCTGACGACCCAGACAATTGCTCGTTCATTTTGCCCGCGGTGGCGCGGCGAGGATTAGTCACGGTCGCCGTCAGCACCGGTGGAGCGAGTCCTGCGTTGGCTCAGCGGCTTCGCTCCGATATTGCGGCTAGCCATCTCACCGCAGCCTTGGAAGCTGCGGCGATCGAAATAAAGCGTCAGCGCGATGAAATACTGGCCGCTGGCAACAGTTCCGAATCAGTCGATTGGGATGATCGGATCAACTCGGCATTACACACCTAAGTTGTGAGTCAGCGAACTAGAGTCCATGTGTCGCCGGCATCGGAACTCTTGTAGATCTTGTTCTCATGTGTTAGTGAATACACAATATTTGGATTCACTCGGCTAAAGGCGATGTACAGCACGACTTCACTATTGAATGGTTCGTTGACCTTGGTCCATGTTTCGCCGGCATCGGTACTTTTCCCCAGACCACCCAGACTTTCGCTAAAAATCAAGAGCACATTCGCGTTTTCGGGCTGAATGGCCACGGCAGATGCGAAACCAATTCCCAATTCTGGCGAGAGAGATGTCCAACTGACGCCCTTGTCGCGACTAACCATCACTCCTTGACCCTGGGTTGCGGCGTACACGATGTTTTCATCCTGTGAATCGGCAACTAGCTGAAACGGAAGCAATTCAGAATTCACAATCTTCCAAGTTTTACCTTGATCAGCGCTTTGCTGAAGACTTCCCTGATACCACCCGAAAATCAAATTCGGATTTACCGGACTGACCGCCATTGCGTGAAAGTCAACAGGACCATTTTCTCCGTCTGACACTTTGCTCCAGTTGATCCCTCCATTCTCGGACTTCTGAAATCCGATGTTGCCACCGTCGCTCGGATGTCCGCTTGAGAAAAATATGCTGGCATCGGTGGGGTGAGGCGAAAAGCCCATATAGTCATCCGTGCTGTTACCGATACGAAAAAGATCCTTGTCGTTGATCAGAACAAGGAGACCATTGTGCGTGGCGATATACAATTTGCTTGTGTCGCCTACGTCAACGGCTAATCCATGACCGTGAGAAATGGATTGTTCGGGAATTAATGCACTTGACGAAGAGTTGCTGTTTTTCCACGCAAACAGAGAGAGTCCTACGACAATGAGAATTGCAATCAATATCGCCAAGTATGTTTTGCTGGATTTGGTCATAGCAATACCATGTCGCAACTGTACGCTTTCGGTCCTTCAGGCATTCGGAAGTCCAAGATTCGCATATATTTCGCGAGTCGCCGTTGACTTATTGAGAGTGTAGAAGTGCAATCCTGGGACACCAATTTCTAGGAGTTCGACGCATAACTTAGTGGCAACGTCGATCCCAATGCGTTGAACTTCATTTGGGTCATCGGCATCGGCGAGACGGCTTGCGAGCCATTGTGGAAACGCGGCTCCCGAAAGCTGCGCCATGCGTAGCACTTGGGATTTATTGGTCACCGGCATTATTCCCGGGATTATTGGCGTGAAGACGCCAAGCGTTGCCATTTCCTCTACAAGGCGAACATAGTGTTCCACTTCAAAGAAAAACTGGGTGATCGCAAAATCGGCGACGCGAAGCTTCTCAGCCAGGTGCAAACGGTCAGTATGGCGATCCGGTGAGCGTGGATGACATTCCGGATGCGCGGCAACACCGATTGATAGCTCTGAAACCAGTCGAAGATGAATGGCAAGTTCGATGGCATAGTTGAAATCGCTTGAGTCTTGGACACCAATGGCTACGGGCGAGTCACCTCCGAGGGCCAATATATTTTCGACGCCGACGTCTAAGTATTTGGCGATAATCTCGTCGACTTCGGACATGGTGTGGCCGATGCATGTGAGGTGAGCCATTGGCGTAATTGAAGTGTCGCGGCGGACACTTGCCACTAACTCGCGAGTGCGCTCGCGGGTTGTGCCACCGGCACCGTAAGTGACTGATACGAAGCTTGGGCGCAGGGATTCGAGCTCGGCGATGGTGTTAAACAGGGCAACTTCCGCGGCACTGGTTTTGGGTGGAAAGAACTCAAAGGAAAAGGTTGGTCCGGTTGCAAGAAGGTCAACAATTCGGGTCACCGTCATCAGCCTATTGAAGTTGTACATCGCATGAGGTTGAACCCAACGAGTACCATCGCAATGTGGTCATCGACAGCGGAGACAAGACCCCAGAACTTGCTCAGCAGTTAGCGAGACCTCCGAGCCGGGCGAGACGCATTTCGTCGAGCGTCATTGGCAACCTTGGATCATTTTTCGTCATACTTGGCGTCCTAGGGCTGCTGGCAATGAGTTTTGTTGGTTCGAGCGAGGCGGTCTCATCCACTGTGCGATCCGCATTTGGCAGGGAGGATGTGCGCCGCGCGGTTGCCGACGAGCTTGTCGACAGAATGCAAAGCGGCGATGATATTGGGGCAAAAATCGTCATTCACGTTGCACGCGACAAGGTCGTCGATTCCATTGAGCGAAGCTTCGCCAAAGACGACATTCGATCGGCGGCCGGAGATTCAGCCGCCGCGGCATACGAATTCTTGATCGAGGGCAGGTCGCAAGTCGTCATCGACATCCAGTACTTTGCCGATGCGGCGTTCGATGCAATGCGCGCGGCCGATCCACTAATTCCGCAATTCTTAGCGCCTCAGGTGGACCCAATTGACCTCTCGAGAGAAGCCGAAAGCAGCGATTTCTCGGCCATACGTACTTGGGTGCTCTTAGCAACATGGGGGTTGCTATTGGGCGGCCTCGCACTGTTAGTTGTCTCCTGGTTTCTCAGTCCCGCTCCTAAGTGGATAAGAGTTCGGCGGATGGGAGTTCGGGGATTCGTGTGGGGGCTTGTGCTAATTGGACTCGCCTACGCCGCGCGAGGTATCTCCTTTTCGGATCACACCAGCGGTCCGCTTGCGGAAGCGCTTGTGGATTTTGCTACCGGCCGATTGCTTGTTTGGTCATATGTCCTGACAGGAATTGCGGGTCTCGTGGCTTTACTTGGTGCGATGATGAATCGTCTCGTCAGGTCCAGGAACACTGCATCCGTTTGATCCCGTTGATAAAAGCGCTTTGCAGATACGCAGGCTCGCCGGTGATTCGCATCTGAGGCATGCGTCGCCGAATCTCGTCAAACATCATGGTCATTTCGCGCCGAGCCAAGTTGGCCCCAAGACAAAAATGCGGACCACCCGCTCCGAAGCCAATCTGTGACGGCACCAACTTTCGAGTGATGTCGAACCGAGAGGGATCTTGGAATGTTCGTTCGTCGCGATTGCCCGAGTAATACCACATCACGATTTTTTCTCCTTCCGCAATCGGTTGACCGTTAATCTCGGTGTCCTGGGTCGCGGTTCGCCGGAAATGCATGACCGGGGAAGACAGACGAACGATTTCCTCGACTGCCCCTTTGCTATGACTGGCGAAATCGTCAAACCAAGTCTTGCGTTGGTCGGGATTGTCGGTGAGGAATTTCATGCCGTGGCTAATTGCGTTGCGGGTCGTCTCGTTGCCGGCAACGACTAGCAGGATAAAGAACGAGCCAAATTCCTGAGCGGTGAGCCTTTCTCCATCGACAACCGTATTCATCATCACCGAGGTCACATCATCTCGAGGATTCTTCACCCGATCTTCACCAAGCGCCTGGGCATAGGCGAAGATTTCTAAGGCGCAACTCAGCAGGGCGTCATACGTGCCGACGAATTCCGGATCTCCAACTCCGAGAATGATGTTCGTCCAGTGAAAGATCTTTTCGATATCGGAGTCGGGTATGCCCATCATGTCGCAGATGATCTGCAACGGAAGCGGGGCGGCGACATGTTCGACGAAATCGCAGGAGCCGTCTGGAAATTTCTCAAGGAGTTGATCAACTACTTTCGCCGAGCGTGTTCGAACCGAGTCCTCTACGCGAGAGATTTCTTTAGGAGTGAATCCCTTTGAGACGATCGAACGAAGGCGAAAATGCTTGGGATCATCCATGTTGATCATTGATCCGAAAAACTCGTTCAGTTCCTGGGGTAGATCGCCGATGTTTGAGCCTCGCCCGCTGCAGAACAGCTGTGGGTTGCGACTCACATGCCAAATGTCTTCGTGGCGTGTTATGGCTCGATATCCGGGTCCGGGTGGAAACGGTGAGCCCTCCAAAACCCGCTCGGTGAAGAATTGAAACGGTGATTCGTCGCGCAGAGTTTTGAACGCCGCGTCACGAAATTGGCGATCTCGCGCCCAGAAGTTGGGATGGGAGGAAAGGTCGATCTCGCCAAGGTCGACGGGCGAGTACGTCATTTGTCCTCGATTGTCATGAAACGAATATAGACAACGCCTTGCATGTGTCGTAGAACTGGAGCATCGTGTCGCAGATGATCCTTTCAACCGGGAGCACCTCGCTAATCCTTCCGGCCACCTGGCCACTGAGGGCGATCGATGCCTCCATGTCTCCACCAAAATAGAGATCCTTGGCCGTGCCAAAGTGATCCATTCCAACGTGATCATCGCGTTCAAGTTTGGTTGTTCGTTCGGTCCGCAAGGCGCGTAAACCCGGCTTCGAGAATCGGTTGAGAAACACGGTGTCGGTCTCGGCCGCCGCCACGATCGCGCGCTTCCAGTTGTCGTGAACTGGAGACTCGGCGGCAGACACCATCCGAGTTCCCATTTGGACTCCCTGAGCACCCAAGGCAAAGGCGGCCGCCATCGTCGCACCGTCGCAGATTCCACCGGCGGCAATGATTGGCACGTCGACTTTGGACGCCACGAGCGGAAGCAAAACCATCGTCGAAACATCCTGCGGATTTTTGAATCCACCACCTTCTCCGCCTTCGACGACGAGCCCGTCGACTCCGGCATCGACCGCCTTTAGCGCTGCTCTAAGCGTCGGTACGACGTGAAACACGTTCAGCCCGGCATCCTTCAGCTGCTTGGTGTATTTCGTCGGGTCGCCGGCCGAAGTAGTGACGAACTTGACGCCCTGATCGATGACAAATTGAACGATGTTTGGATCGCGAACAAATGCCTGGGCGATGTTGACCCCGAATGGGAACTTGGTCAGCCCGCTCATCAGCCCGATCTCGACTCGCACTGCATCCAATTCGCCGGAGGAAGTCTCGATGATTCCCAATGCGCCTGCGTTCGACACCGCGGACGCCAATTGCGATCGAGCAATCCATCCCATTGGCGCTTGGACGATTGGATAGTCGATTCCGAGCAGTTCTGAAACGCGTGTGCGCAGCGCCGCCGGACGCATAGCAATGGCCACTGCTCGCGACTACGCGCGAGGGTGGTGACAGGCCACAAATTGGCCCGGGCGAATCTCGCGCAACTGGGGCTCATCCGATGCGCATACCTCGGTAGCGGCTGGGCAGCGAGTACGGAAACGGCATCCCGATGGAGGGTCGACGGGGGACGGAGGTTCGCCCTGCAGTAAAGCCTTTGGTACCGAGCGCGACGGATCGGGAACCGGAACAGAGTCGATGAGCGCCGATGTGTAGTGATGAGCCGGATTGGCATAAATCGCGTCGGGGGTGCCCACCTCGCAGATCTTGCCCAAATACATCACCATGATCCGGTTGCTGACTGCCTTGACGACCGCAAGGTTGTGCGAGATGAAGATCATCGTTAGGCCGTAGCGATCCTTCATGTCTTGCAACAGATTGAGAATCTGAGCCTGGATACTCACATCGAGCGCCGATACCGGTTCGTCGCAAATGAGCATCCGTGGTTCGAGGGCGAGACTGCGAGCGATGCTGATGCGTTGACACTGACCGCCCGAGAATTCGTAGGCCCTTCGATCGAGGACGATTTCGGGGTCGAGACCGACGTCATTGAGAAGCTTGTTGACGGTCGCGGCGCGTTCCTCACTATTGCCACGACCCCAAATCGACAGCGGCTCCTCGATGAGTTGGCTCACCGTCATTCGCGGATCTAGCGACGAGATCGGGTCCTGAAACACCATTTGAATGGACGTTCGGGCAGCGCGTAACTTTTCCCGTGGCAATTTCGTCAGGTCGGTGCCTTCCAAAATCACTTCGCCCGAATTGGGCGGTGGCAATTGCAAAATTGCCTTACCCAATGTTGTCTTGCCACAGCCGGACTCGCCGACAATTGCTAGGGTCTCGCCTTTGACAATGTCGAAACTAATACCCGAAACGGCTTGAACCTTGTGGTGTCGGGAGATGTTAAATTCAACGACCAGATCATTGACGGTAAGGATGATGTCCTCGCTGGGGCGCATGTGCGCGGTGCCGGAGCCAGCCATTACTTCTGTTCCAGTGGGAACCAGCATCGGTAGAGATGGCCGTCCCCGTCGTGTATCAGCGGTGGGTGTTCGGCCAAACACTTTGGCTGCACGTACACGCATCGGGCGGCAAAGCTGCACCCGATTGGACGATCGGTCGGGTCGGGAAGTCGGCCTTCGATCACTTGCAGGCGCTTGCCACTCGGCATGTCGATCTTGGGAATCGACTTGAGCAGCGCCTCCGTATAGGGCATTCTCATCCCGGCGAACAAGTTCTTGGTCGGCGCCTGCTCAACAATTTCCCCCGCGTACATCACGGCGACAAAGTCGGTATTGCCCGCCACGACGCCGAGATCGTGCGTCACAAGAACCATTGCCATGCCGAGTTCACGGCGCAGGTCGCCAAGTAACTGCAGTATTTGCGCCTGCACCGTGACGTCTAAGGCGGTAGTTGGCTCGTCGGCGAAGAGTAATTTTGGATTGCAGGCAATTGCGATGGCGATCATTACCCGTTGCCGCATTCCACCGGAGAGCTGATAGGGAAACTTTCGCAATGTTTTGCCGGGGTCCGGAATCCGCACAAATGACAGCAGTTCCTCGCTACGAGCCATCGCCGCCTTCTTATCCATGCCAAGTCGGACTCGGAGGCCTTCGGATAATTGTGACCCGATTCGGCGGACCGGATTGAGCGCCGTCATCGGGTCCTGAAAGATCATCGCCATGCCGGTACCGAAAAATTCGCGCACCTGTTCGCGACTAAGAGCGGTGAGTTCGTGGCCGTCGAAGATGACGGTTCCGGTCCGACGCACGTTGCTGCCCTGCAGGAGTCCCATTGCGGCACGCGACATGACGGTTTTGCCCGAACCCGATTCACCCACCACTCCAACGCTGGCTCCTGCGGGAACTTCTAGATCCGCGTGACGTACCGCCTCAAGCATTCCCCGACTTGTGTCGAATGAGATGTTGAGATCTTTTACACTGAGCAGCGACATTAGAGTTTGGATTCTCGACGGTCGAGCCCCGTGCGAATGACATCGCCCAAATGGTTTGTGCTGACAACGGTGAGTGCCAGGAAGACGAGCGGCACGTACAGAACGTGGGGGCTGTATTCAAGGTCATTGCGACCGCGAGCAATCATCGCGCCCCAACTTGCTCCGTCCGGGACACCGACACCAAGCAACGACAGAGCCGCCTCGGCAATGATGACAACACCGATGGCGAGGAAACCCACCGCGATTAGCGCCGGAAGAACGTTTGGCACAATGTGTCGCAGAATGATGTTGCGGTCGCGCATGCCCATCGATCGAGCCGCGACCACAAACTCACGATTGGTCCACGAAAGAGTGGCGGCCCTGGAGATGCGGCCAAGAATCGGAATGATGACGAGAGTCAGGGCCGTCGTTAGGACAACTATTCTGCGCCATGTTGGTACGGGCTCGTTGACATCGATGTTTGTCGCCAGCACCGATACAAGGGCGAGGGCCAGCACCAGATTAGGAACGGACAGGGCCACATTGAAGAGAGTGACAATGACCGTGTCGAACTTTCCTCGGACATAGGCGGCCGTGATCCCCAAGATGCTCCCAATCAATCCGCCCAGACCAACGGCGGTGACGGAAATAAATAGCGAAAGTCGAGCACCGTTGACCACCGACGACAGCAGATCAAAGCCGTTCGCGTCGGTGCCGAGCAAGTGGCCGCGGGTAAAGGGGACTACTCCGAGGCTATTTTCATAAACATATTCCCACGGCCGGAGAGGCAACAGTGACCCGAAAATTGCCAGAAAGACCATCGACCCGAGCCAGCCGATCGTGAACCATGTGGGGATCGTAAATTTACGCATTAATCCGCCGGTCACGCGTTCTCGGGTCGACGAAGCCGGAACCGATGTCGACAATCAGATTGAAAGTAACGTAGAACACTGCAATGATCGCAACCAGCGACTGCAATGCAATGTATTGCCGGCCCTGGATCGCGGCAAACAGCTCGAAGCCAATTCCGTAAGTGCCGAACAGGCTCTCGATCACGATCGCCCCGCCGATGAGCCCGCCCATATTGAGAGCTGCTGAGGTAAACAAGGTAAGACTCGATGGTCGAAATACATGTCGCCACAAAATTCGACGGTCCGAAAGTCCTTTGGAAGCCGCCATCGTCACATAGTCTTCCCGCAGAGTGGCGATCATGTCCGCCCGCAACAACCTTGTGTATACGGCAATCAAACCGACGCTGAGACTTGCCACAGGCATGATCATGTACTTGGCGTGCTCCCACACGCCATCAGAAATTGGTGCGTAACCCAAAGTCGGAAGCCAGGCCAATTTTACTCCGACAATGATGATCAGAGTAAGGGCTATGGCAAACGACGGAATCGACGAAAACGTGAACAACGAGTTTCCAATTATCCGATCGGACCTGCGGCCGGCGCGGTAGGCGGAAATTACGCCGAGCGGAATCGCGATTGCCAGCGCCACTATTTCGGTATAGATCATCAGCAGAAGGGAGCGAGGCAACGCCGCGGCAATATGGGCTGAAACTTCTTCGGTCCCGCCAGAAAAATATATTTTTCCAAAGTCGCCGCGTACAAAACCACTCAGCCATTTCCAGTAATAGCCGAAGATTCCTCTGTCTAGACCGATCGCGTGCCGAAGCGCATCCCGCTCTTCGGGGCTTCACACTGGCAGCAACACTTCGGCCGGATCTACCGGAATGAGACTTACCAACAGCGACACACCGAAGGTGACGAGCAATAAGACGATGCTTAGT
>JBKJXI010000054.1:0-4232 GCA_046716325.1 Ilumatobacteraceae bacterium
CCAACACGGCTCTCGACTCGGTCGTATCGGTTCCGCCTATGGCGTCTATGACTCGAGTGGTATTGGAGGCATTTGGCATCACGTCAAAGACCTCGTCGTCAATCCACCACACAATGATGTCGTCAAGAACCGAGGCATCGGTATCCAATAGATGGGTGTACTGTGCCCGTCCGGGACCAATTTTGTCTAGGTCATTGGTGAACGCCCGTTGCAATCCTTCCTTGGCGGCGTCTCCGGTTACCCGCACTGTTCCCATATGCGAAACATCGAACACGACTGCATCGCTTCGGCATTTCAGGTGCTCGCTGACGGTGCCGTCCTGATACGAAAGCGGCATCTCCCACCCGCCGAATGGAACCATCTTGGCTCCTAAATCTCGGTGTCGCGCGTCCAGGGGCGACGTGCGCATGTCAACCTTCAACGAGTGTGCGATATTGGGTCGCGTCGAGAAGCGAGTCGGTGGCCGAACTGTCGCCAATCTCGAGGTCACAGAGCCATCCCTCTCCGTACGGGTCGCTGTTCATCAATTCGGGGGTTCCTTCTAGGGCGCCATTGACCGCGGTCACCTTTCCGGCCAATGGGGCATAGATCTCGGAAACACTCTTGGTGCTCTCCACCTCGCTGAAGGAATCGCCGACCGAAATGGTTTCACCAAGTTGCGGCAAATCAACGAACACGATGTCGCCGAGCGCATCCTGGGCGTAATCGGTAATTCCAATTCGTGCGGTCGTGCCACTTAGTCGCACCCACTCGTGTTCTTTTGTGTATTTGAGTTCAGCCGGAATATTCACGACACCAACCGTAATGCGTTGGAGATTCTGGTTACCAATTCAACGAACTCAGTGCGCTCGGCTGCATTGAGCATCGCCTCGTAGGCGCGAAGCATCAGATTGTCGGTGAGTAGTTCGATTCCCAGCATTTGTTCCTTGAGATGTGTTGCATTACTTAGACCCTCACCCCAACCAAACAACTTGGCGTGGGCAGATCCGTTCTCGGCGGCGAGCAGCGCCTGCAATGGGGTGACTCCTCCACTCAGTACCGCAACAATGTGCACGCTTCCGCGCCACTCACGCATCACATGCAAAAGTTGATACGCCCGACCCGCGGCGTCTTCCGGTAACGGCTCACTTCGCCATCCCGCAAAGAGCGTCAGGCCGGCCACATCTACGGAATTGATGAGGCGTTCGGCGAGTTCGGCTAATCGATCGCAACCCTCAACATCGTGTAGGCGCTGTCTGCCCCATGCGGCGCAACTCGTGGCGAAACGAGATCCGGATTGGCGAGCGGGTTCGACGGCGCGACCGGCCTCCCACAACTTGCGAATCAGATCAGGATTGAAGTACGCAAACGCAGAAATGACCACATCGGCATCGACATCTCCCAGGACTCCACCCCGACCCTAGACATACCACGAATAGGCACTTGAATACCCAGCGTCCGTTCCTATCTTGCGCGTGTCCGGATGCAGCATAAATCGCCCGCCGATGTCGTTGATCAGCGGCGATACCGCCCGAATTGTTTCCAATGCACCTAATTGCGTCATGACGAAAACATAGTCGCAACGCGCGAAGACTCATATTCGAAGTAGCGTTGCGCCATGTCCGACGCCGATCCAAAAGTTTCGCCACCGTCGGCCGCGCCTCTGGATGAATTGCTTTCCTTACTCGGTTCGTTCAATCCGCTGACCAACGGTGTCAAGGCCATCGAGCAGGGCAAGCGCACGATCGACGCACTGATTGCATCTCTCGAATTGTTTGTGCAGTCGATGGACAATGTCAATCAGGTTGCCACACGCGTGAATCGGTTACTCGACGACGTTGAGGAGCCACTGCGAAAACTCATGCCGCAGATGGCAACCGCGCTTGGAGCGGCGGCCAAGTTGGGCGATGTTGCAAGCGCACTCAATGACTTAAGCAAACGACTCAGCCCGTTTTCCGCATTTCTACCGCAGTCCGGCGGCACCAAACCCGAGTGAACCTAGAGCGCGATTGAACGAGAAATAACTCGTGGAGTCCGTTTCGCTTCGTTGGCGGCAATCTCAATGATGCTGGCATCAATTTCCTGCTTAACCCCGGCCAATGGCAGCACGTTAAGTACGCCTTGCCCATTACGCATGACATCGATTAGTTGATCACCCTGACACAGCACCACGCTTTGCCCGCTAATCACGATGTGGGCGGCCGCGATATCGGTATCGACGTGGGCTCGCAAATAGTTGAACACCGCTCGAACTGACTCAAGGCGAATTCCGGCATCGAGAAGATTTTTTATCACTCGCAACTCGAGCAAATCGCGATACTGATACACCCGTCGCGACCCGCTTCCCGAGGCGTCGCAAAGTGACGGCCGCATTAAGTCTGTCCGGGCCCAGTAATCCAATTGACGATACGAAATGCCTACGATTTGTGCCGCTCTGGTGCCGCTGAAGCTGGGCTGCATAGTTCTCTCAGGTTATGGGCGACAAGTCGATTCCGTCAACGAATCTCGCTTGGAGTCTCATATGGGCTATCAACTTTGGAAATCGTCGGGGTTGATGCTGTCGATGAATTGGCGAAAGTCATCCAAGATCTCTTCCTCATCGGCCGGCTGAACAACTATTTCCACGCCGACTTGATCGATCAATTCCGTTGTGGCAAAAATTGGCGCACCGACCCGAACCGATAATGCCACCGCGTCCGATGGTCGGCACGACACGATCCGCTTGCCCGACGGGCAATCAATGTGTAGCTCGGCAAAAAATGTATGTTCACGCTCTTCCGTGATCACGATCTTGGTCAGCTCACCGCCCATCTCATTGATTACGTTCACCAGCAAGTCATGGGTGAGCGGTCGCTCGGAAACAATGCCCTCGAGCGCGAAGTGAATCGCCGACGCCTCTGGTCCGCCAATATAAATCGGCAAACCGCGTCGCTCACCGCCCACTTCGCGCAACATGAGAACCGGAGTGTTAGCGGGGACTTCGAGCTTGACGCCTTCGACTTCCATCTCCACCATGTTCTGAATCGTACCGCCGACGATCGCCCCTATCGACCGTCCGTATACTGACGAGAACCGGCGGCAACAAGCGCCGAACGCAATTGCTCGCCCAAATCCATCAGTTCATTCAATAACACCAGCGCATTATTTCGCGAAGCCGGATTTCGTTGTCGAAGCAACGGAACAATGCGCTGCTCAAAGAGAGCAATCTCTCTATCGGCCGAATGTTTCCAGCCCTTCAAGTGCCGCACATCAACTCCAAGTTCGAGAAATTTTGCAGCCACCGCAACAATTTCACGATCGGAAGCCGAATACAACTCCACCTCTCCGACGACTCGTGGTTTAACGAGTCCAGATACGGTCAGGTCCTTTAGCAGTGCCGGACTGACGAGTAGTTCCTCCAACAGCTCCGAGCGAGTGAGCGACGATGTGTCGTCCCGTTTCTTGGCCGTAGATCGAGAAGTTGCCTCCGGTGCTCGAGCAATTGTCTTTCGTGCCGCCGGGTGCCCGCCTGGGCTCGAAACATTTCGAATTCCGCGAGGTGTCGAGTCGTCGGAGGGTCGCTCCGCGCCGTCGCTTGTGTCACCGTCAAGCCTGGTTCGAATTACTTTAAGTGGAAGATATCGCTCCTTTTGCTCGCGCAAAATGAATCTCAGACGCTCGATCTCGGTATCGCTAAATTTTCGATATCCGGATGCAGATCGCTCGGGCTCGATGAGGCCTTGACTCTCGAGGAATCTAATTTTGGAAATAGTGATATCCGGAAATTCCTCAAGAAGCAGTCCGAGGACCTCGCCAATTGAAAAGTAGTTTCTGTTACCCACTGAAGACACGATTCGTCACGCTACGACTTCGGCCCCATCAAGGAACACCATTCGGAATTTTCCAATTTGCAGTTCGTCACCGTGCATCAACCGCCGTTCCTCCACTCGCTCCTGGGCGATATAGGTTCCATTGAGCGAGCCAAGATCGCGCACCACATACGCGCCAGCAACATGGCGAACTTCGGCGTGACGGCGAGAAACGGTTACGTCATCGAGATAGATGGTGCTGTCCGGATGTCGACCGATCGAGACCAGATGATCATCGAGTGCGAATCTCTCTCCCGTTTGGTCACCCGATCGAACGACCAACAATCCTTGTCCGGTCGGAGAATCGGTAATCGTGACATGGACATTGTCGGTATCGCCCGGTGCATCTTGGAGCGGATCTGTCTTGGCAGGAACGATCGTGCGTTGCTCCGGTAGATCCAATAC
>JBKJXI010000055.1:0-2940 GCA_046716325.1 Ilumatobacteraceae bacterium
ATGTCGCCAAGTGTCGTCCATCCGCGCCCGAGGGGATCGCGCGATGCCTTCGTCTTTTCTGGGTCGTTGTGATACTCGAACTCGGCCGGGCTTTCAAAAAATACTGTTCCAATCTCACCGACGGGAAGCTCGCTGCCATCGTCATCGCAAATATGAATGATGCCGGAAACCGCCGCGCCATGGGTGCCCGGATGGTCGAGCCATTGCTGGGGATTGCAATAAACGAATCCGTTGCCTTCAGAGCCGGCGTAATACTCATGAATGATTGGTCCCCACCAGTTCATCATCGAGCGCTTAACTTCGATCGGGCAAGGTGCGGCCGCGTGGAAAGAATTAATGAGCGAAGACAGGCTGTACTTAGATCGAACCTCCTCGTCCAGTTTGAGCATTCGCACAAACATCGTCGGAACTGTTTGACTGTGGGTCGCCTTGTATTTTTCGGTTAATCGCAAAAATTCCTCGGCGTCAAAGTGATCCATGATCACCGTTGTTCCGCCTAATCGATGCACGGCCATGTTCCAGCGCAACGGGGCTGCATGGTAAAGCGGAGCCGGCGATAAATAGATCGTGTTCTCGCTCATCGAAAAGAGCATCTGGCCCAAAATTGCCACTCCGTTTGGGGAGCCAATCGGGTTCATCGGTAAGACCAATTTGATCCCTTTGGGGCGTCCCGTGGTGCCACTTGAGTACAGCATGTCGACACCATCGACCCGATTGTCCAACGGTGTGTCCGGAAATGAGGCGACCGCATCCTGGAAGCTGTCGTATCCAGTGATCGGCTCATCCAGCATCAATCGCAGGTGAACATTTGGAATCAGATCGCTAATTTGGGCCGCTTGATCGGCTTTGTATGAACTAGTAATAAATGCTTTCGCACCACAGTCATTGATGATGTAGGTCAATTCGTCGCTGGTTAGGCGACTCGAACACGCCGTGTAAATGAGTCCGGCATAGTGGCATCCCCAGATCACCTCAAAGAATCGAGGATGGTTTTCGAGGCATATCGCAACATGGTCACCAACTTGAAGCCCACTTGAGCGCAGTAATTGGCTGAGTCGATTGGCCGCCGCATCAAGTTCCGCGTAGGTGATTCCAGAGCCGTCATGTGCATTGATCACTGCAAGTTTGTTGGGCGAATTAAGCGCAATGTGCCCAGGAAACATATTGTCAACCGTAGCCCGATACATTCAGGGCATCGACACTATTGCTCAATTTGAAATGTTAATGAAAGCGGATAGCGCCGATGTTCCGCTTGATTTGGCGCTGTCGCTCATCGCGGCCACCGCGGATAGTTCGCTATCGGCAAACAACCTGATTCGACGGTTCGACGATCTTGCCGCGTCGATCCAGTGCGCGACTCCGCAGCAACTAATGAATTCACTCTTCGGGTCGGGCAAATTTACCGGCAACACAATCGAGTACGACGACCCGGCAAATTCCTTGATCAACCATGTGTTTGATCGTCGGCTCGGCGTGCCAATCACACTTGGTGTCTTGGCCATGGAAATTGGATCACGAGTGGGTGTGCCGATAACGGGAATCGGAATGCCCGGTCACTTTCTCTGTTCGACGACCCTGATTGACGAGGATATGGTGGTCTACTTTGACCCGTTTCATGGGCCAGGTCCGCTATCGGCCGCGGAGTGCAAGAACCTGTATCGGCGCCTGACAAGTCTTGATAATTGGAGCGAGACATTCCTTATGTCGACACCGTCGCGGCAGGTTGTCCTGCGAATCTTGAACAATCTTAAGGCAATTTACCTGCGTCGAAATGATGTAGCCAATATCCGATGGGTTATGCGTCTACGAACGGTCATCCCCGAATTGACTGCCGAGGAGCAGCGCCAGTTTGCGCGCCTGGTCCGATCGTCCAACTAATCTACGACTATGACCACTGTCGCTGACTTATCGACGTCGCAAGAAGTTCAGGTGTCAGATCTAGTCGAAGATTTGCTGACCAAGTTTCCACCCAAGTCGACACCGTCGGCAAAGTTTCTCGGTGAGCAGTTTGATCGCGGGTTGGCATGGGTTCATTTTCCTGTCGGCGTGGGCGGCCTCGGCGCGTCACCAAAGCACCAGAAAATAGTCAACGAGAAAATCATTGCGGCGGGAGGCCCAACCGCGTATGCGCGAAATCCGATCGGATACGGCATGTGCGGACCAACTGTGGTGGAGTGGGGAACCGAGGCCCAAAAAGCGCGTTACCTGCGGCCGTTGTTCACCGGTGAAGAAATCTGGTGCCAGTTGTTTTCCGAACCCGGATCGGGGTCTGACTTCGCCGGTCTGGCGGCCAAGGGGGTACGCGACGGCGATGAATGGGTAGTAAACGGGCAAAAAGTGTGGACCACGCTCGCTCACTTATCGCGATGGGGTTTGTTGGTTGTGCGCACGGATGCCGATGCGGTGAAACACGCCGGGCTCACTGCGGTGGTGGTGGACATGCACGCACCTGGAGTCGAAGTGCGTCCGCTGCGACAGATGACGGGCGAGGCAGAGTTCAACGAGGTGTTCTTCACCGACGTTCGCGTTCCAATGTCCGAGACACTCGGCGGCGCCGGTGATGGTTGGCGCGTAAGCCTGACCACTCTGATGAACGAGCGCGTGGCTATCGGTGGCGCAATTCCTCCGCGTGGCTCGGGAGCAATTAGCGAGGCGATAAAGATTTGGCGAAATCTTCCCAAGGAGCGTCAGGATTCTTCGACTCGAGATCAGCTCGTGTCGTTGTGGATTCGCGCGGAAATTATGCGCCTTACCAATATTCGTGCGGGGCAATTGCGCAAGGTCGGAGTGCCGGGTCCGGAAGGCGCAATCGGGAAAATGGCTGGCGCGGAATTAAACAAGGACACATTTGAGTTCTGTGTCAATCTGCTCGGCGCCGACGGGATGTTGTATGGCAGCTACGAGATGGTCCGCCCAGAAACCGCAATGAGATTTGAGTCT
>JBKJXI010000056.1:0-10565 GCA_046716325.1 Ilumatobacteraceae bacterium
GGTATGCCTACGAGTCCACCGTTACGCAATATTTCGGTGGCACGAGCGGTGGATGCCGGGTCGAATCCATCAATGAGAAGACCCGAACTCGATGACTCTGTCATGTTGTCACGTCGATTGGGAATTGAGAAATTCCAACATCGCGTCAATAAATTCAAACGACTCCGGAGTCTTAAAGTGGTCCGTGTTGCGCAAGACTTTTAGAACGCCATTTGGAAACGCGCGCGCCAGGCGGTTGGCCGGCAGCACAAAGTCATGGTCGCCTACAGCCACGAGAACTGGACTGGCGATAAGACGAAAATCGGACTCGTCGTATGGTACCGACCGGGGTCGATTGAGCACAGCGGCGAGGGCACCAGCATCGTTGGACCCGCGGTTGGCGTAATGTCCAAATAATCGCGCGATGGGGTCATCTTCGGCGTGGTCGTCTTCGGGCGCGGTGCCGGCGAGCCCAGCCAGCATTCGTTGCCGGTCGTCGTTGTTCTCGTTTTGAAATACTCCATCGCCGATCCCTGCCAACACGACGCGTCGAAATTTCAACGGAGTTTTTACCAGTTCCTGCAACAACACGATCGCACCCAAGGAGAATCCGACCGCGTCGATCGACGCTGGAGGAAGCGCTTCTCGAACTCGAGCCCCAAGATCTATGTAGTCATGCGGATCGTGCGACTTGGGTGCCGTTCCGTGACCCAACAGGTCGACTCCAATGCATACTCGGTTTGCATCCTCGAGCAGGGAAGAAATTCCGGTGGCCTTCCAGGTGTCGTCGAAACTGCCGCCCCATCCGTGAATCAACATCACCGGGGGTTGAGCGGTCGTCTCCATCTCACGAGACTACAAACTTGTAGTATTTAGAGATGCGTTTTATGTATGAGACGCCTTCATACGACCTGACCTATAGCGATGTGTTCATGGTGCCAAGTCTGTCGAATGTGAGTTCTCGTCAGCAGGTGGATCTCTCGACACCCGATGGTTTGGGGACCACTATTCCCATTGTCGTATCCAATATGACCGCGATAGCAGGACGACGAATGGCGGAAACGGTGGCTCGTCGAGGAGGGATGGTCGTACTACCTCAGGACATTCCGCTCGATGTCGTCGAAACTGTCGTTCACTTCGTCAAGTCGCGACATCGAGTGTTTGAAACGCCGATCACAATGTCGTCACACGACACAGTTGGTAATGCCCTGGGCCTCATATTCAAACGTGCTCATGGCGCGGTGATCGTGCTTGACGACGAAGGCCGGCCGGCCGGAGTCTTTACCGAGCATGACGCCGTTGGATTCGACAGATTTACACAACTGAGCAACGTGATGAATCGAGAGATTATCTCCCTTCCAGATACATTGACCCCGGAAGAGTTGTTTGACGAGCTCTGTGAGAAACGACTGACATTCGCGCCGGTCATTTCGACTGATGGTGTACTCAGCGGCTGCATCACGCGCAAGGGAGCTCTTCGAAGCACAATCTATGCTCCGGCCGTAGATCGGCAGGGGAAGCTGATGATTTCTGTCGCCGTGGGAATTAACGCCGAGCCGGCAATTCGCGCCAAGGCGCTCGCCACTATGGGAGTGGATGTCATCGTTGTCGATACCGCACACGGTCATCAAGATCGTATGTTGACTGCCATCGAGGAGGTTCGTACCGCGATTGGGACAGTCCCGATCGTGGCAGGAAATGTGGTAACTAGATTGGGCACACGCCAAATGATCGAAAGCGGAGCCGACATCGTGAAGGTCGGCGTTGGTCCAGGAGCCATGTGCACGACGCGGATGATGACCGGCGTGGGTAGGCCTCAATTTTCGGCAGTCCTCGAGTGTGCGCAAGAGGCACGACGGCTCGGCAAGCATGTGTGGGCCGACGGCGGCGTGCGCTATCCGCGCGATGTTGCCCTTGGACTAGCGGCCGGAGCGGCGAATGTGATGTTTGGGTCGTGGTTGGCGGGTACCTACGAATCGGCGGCGGACACACTTCGTGACCCCGATGGTCGGCTATATAAAGAGAGCTTTGGCATGGCGTCCAATCGAGCCGTACGCAACCGGACTCGTAGCGAATCAGCACTCGAACGGGCCCGCAAGGAACTCTTCGAGGAAGGTATCAGTGCGTCGCGGATGTACCTAGATCCCGTTCGGCCGAGTGTGGAAGACATCATCGACCAAATTGTGGCAGGTGTTCGCTCTTCGTGCACATATGCAGGAGCGCGCTCGATCGATGAGTTCCATGCACGCGCCATCGTCGGCGTGCAGAGTGCATCTGGCTATGACGAAGGTCGTCCCCAGGACACCAGCTGGTGAGATGAGCAACTCGGAATGAAAATTGTCGCCATCGACGGTCCGGCGGGCGCCGGCAAATCGACGGTCGCACGGCAACTGGCGACGGCGCTAAAGATTCCATACTTGGATACGGGCGCTATGTATCGAGGTGTCACATTTGACGCATTACGCCGAGGAATTCCACCAGACTCGGTGGATGAAATCGGGCACCTTGCACGAACGGTCAAACTGGTGATCGCCGACAGTTCAGTGCTTGTGGACGGCATCGAGGCAACCGATGCAATACGTGCGGACGATGTCACCGCGGCGGTGAGTGCGGTAGCGGCAAATTCGCAGGTTCGAGAGGAACTGAGGATGCGACAACGGGAGTGGGTTCGTGAACATGGTGGCGGGGTGGTGGAGGGACGCGACATTGGAACGGTCGTCTTCCCCGATGCGACGCTGAAGGTCTATCTGACGGCGTCGCCGATGGTCCGGGCCAAGAGGCGAGTTGAGCAAAATGGAGGAGATGTACAGGCGATTGCGGCCGCAATTGCCGAGAGAGACAGGCGGGATTCGACTCGTGCCGACAGTCCGCTTCGTGAGGCCAGCGACAGCGTTGTGATCGACACCAGCGATCGAACCGTTGCTGATGTTGTTGCGCAACTCATAGATTTGCTCAGATCGGCCGAGGCTCGACTTGGCTGAAGTCGATTCGGTGTTGGTAAAAAATACTTGGGGTGCCAGACGCTTCTATTCGATTGTTCGACTCATTGTTGTCGTCTTCTGTCGCACCTGGCTAAAACTTTCGGTGACGGGGTCGCACCATATCCCAACGAGCGGGGCCTTTATTTTGGCGCCGGTGCATAGGTCGATCATGGACATTCCGATTTCATCGGCGGTCACCCGACGCCGAATGCACTTCATGGGTAAGGACTCGCTATGGCGTAACAAATATTTTGGTTATTTCTTCTCCGCTCTTGGCGCCTTTCCCGTCACTCGTGGTAGCGCCGATCTGGAAGCATTGCGCCGATGCATAATCGTCATCAAATCCGGAGAACCACTTGTCTTGTTTCCCGAGGGAACACGCCAACACGGTGACGATATTCAGCCGTTGTTCGACGGGGCGGCGTATGTCGCGTTAAAGACACAGGTTCCAATTGTCCCAGTCGGGATTGGTGGTTCCGAGGACATCATGCCAAGTGGCTCGTGGAAGATTCGACGGCGCAGATGCGCCGCTGTAATTGGTGCGCCTATTTATCCCTCGCAGATTGTGGGAACGCGTGCCAATCGTGACGATGTGAGAGACCTAACCGCGCGACTGAGCAAGGATCTCCAAGTTTTATTTGACGAGTCGCTGCAAATTTCAAAGGGATAGTCAGCCTAAGTTCGATTCAAGTACGCCACGAGAGCAGTCGCCATCATCGACGGATCCCGAGCGCCACAAACCTCACGAATTGAGTGCATCGAAAGCTGGGCAACCCCGACATCAATCGTTTCAATACCTAATCGGGTAGCGGTTATCGGGCCGATCGTCGAACCGCACGGCAGGTTGTTCCGGGAAACAAATGTCTGTGTCGGAATTTGTCTGGCTACACACGCCGCAATAAATGGAGCAGCCGAGTGAGCACTCGTTGCGTATCTCTGATTACTGTTGAATTTTATAACCGGCCCGCCATTGGGCAGGGGATGATGTTGCGGATCATGTCGATCGGGATAGTTCGGATGCAGCGCGTGGGCATTATCCACGGAGACACAGTGGGATCGATGCAACATGTGCAGATATTCGCGTCGATCAAGTCCCGCGCACAAAGAAACTTGCTCGATTACATGTTCCAGCAACGGTCCAGCGGCGCCGGATGTACTCTGCGACCCGACTTCTTCGTGGTCGAATAGTACGACAATGCTTGGTGCATCGTCGCCTACCTGCAACAGCGCCTCGATGGCCGCCCAGCATGAGACCTGATTGTCGAGCCGAGCGCTTGCCAACAAAGAGTTGTCGACGCCAATAATGGAGCTACCTTGCGTGTCAAAAAATTCGGCGTGAATTGCCGCTACCTGTTGGGGGTCTACGTTGCAAATTTCGGCAATCCAGGATCTGAAATTGGCCCCCGGAGTTGTCGCCCAACAGGGGACAAGGTGCTGCTGCTTGTCGAGCACGAGTCCCCGTTCATTCACCTCCCGGTCCAGGTGGATCGCCAGCTGCGAGATCCTGGCGATTGGGTTGGCGACTCGGAAATCGACGATTCTTCCGGTGTCTAATACCACATATCCGGCAATTCCAAGATCACGATCTAGCCAGGAGTTAAGCAATGGTGACCCATATATTTCAACGGCCAATTGTCGCCACGAGGCGGCGGAGATGTCTGGCTGGGGTTTGAGATGCAGGCCCGGGGAGTCCGTGTGAGCACCGATGATCCGAATTCCGTGGCGAATGGAATCGAAAGGTATCGACCAGGCAACGATTGCTCCGTTTCGGGTGAGATATCCGCGTTCGGCCGCATAGACATCCGAGGAGCCAGTTGTGTTCTCAATCGGACTTTCGCCGCCCCGGTATTCGGCCGAGTCGAGCCGTCGAGCCATGTATTGAGCGACATGCCGAGCAGTTGGACAATTGTCCAATTGGGCCATTAATCCTGCGACGATATTCGACTGCATCCTTACAGTTAACTCACTGGCCAGTCGGAAGCGAAATCGTCACCTGACGACCGAAAAACTCGCAGGTCGTGTGAATCGGAATATTGGCCTGTTGCTGGGCCGTTACTTTATTGATGCACGCGGCAAGTGCATCGCGTTGGGTGAATGAAAATACCGCAACTGCAACGAGGACCGCCATCAGTATCAACTTAGTGATGACCGAATTGACAAATTTCAGAACCAACAGGAATGCAAATATCGACGAACCGACCACTACAAGTGACGCGGATTTTGCTGTTTCGGCATCGAGAGCAAAGAAATGCACGGATACATATTCCCACTAAGGATGTTGTACCTTGTGGATGGTGAGTAATCCTGTTCATCTTTCCGGAGTCGGCCCGCCTGATCACGAATTACCACCCGTAAATTCAGCTTGGCAAACCGAACTCGATGCGGCTCGAACAGAACCGCAGAATCGGAGGCGGCTGACCGTGAGCGCGGTGGTTGCCAATCATCCGACGTATCTTGAGGGATGGGCCGAGCTCGGCGACGCGAGCGAGACTGTGATCGACCGCTACATGGCGTACCGCGTTGGCTACCATCGCGGACTTGATGCATTGCGCGCAAGCGGATGGCGGGGATCCGGGTATGTGCGGTGGAGCCGTCCTTCAAATCGCGGATTTTTACGCTGTTTACGCGGTGTCGCGGACACGTCGCGAATAATTGGTGAAACTAGCGAGGCGGATCGATGTGATCAATTTCTATTGCAGCTAGATCCAAGTGGAGGCCTGCAGTAGACAACGTAACGGGAGCCGTACTTGTCGGAGGGAAAAGCCTTCGGTTTGGATCTAATAAGGCCCTCTTTGAACTGAATGGCACGGCGATGGCCAGAGTGATTGCCGACAAAATGCTCGAGGCGGGGATTAAAGAAGTCGTACTGATCGGTGGTTCGCCGGAGGTTGCCACCACTCTCGGACTCTCATTTCTCGCCGATGCGTATCCGGACGAGGGACCTCTCTGCGGGCTGATCACCGCGATGCGCGCGGTGAAATCGGAAACTCTCTGTGTCCTTCCATGCGATGTGCCGCAGATAACTTCCAGGCGAATTGAACAATTGGTGACATCCGTGACGACGGCCGGAGTCCATGATGTTGCGGTACTGACCTCGAGTCAGGACCACTGGTTATGTAGTGCGTGGCGGGTTCGAACATGTCTCCCCGTGTTGACGCTGCAATTCGACCTTGGTGAGCGGGCAATCCATCGTGTCGTGAAAGACTTGAATGTTCAGCGCGTATTTGCCACCGATCAAGAAACGCTCAATTTCAATTCACGGCAACAGGCACTCGGTCTCGAGCCATTCGCCGAAGCAGGCGACTAGCGTTGTCTGCATGGCGATTCACCAAGTCGCGATTGGCGAATTGAAGGGGATTGTCCCCGGTGGCGGAACCGTCATCGACGTGCGGGAACTCGACGAGTACATCGCGGGGCATATACCGATGTCCATGAACATTCCACTGAGCACTATTGAGAACAGTATTGATCGCTTCCGAAGCGAGTCTGATGTCTACCTGGTGTGCCGAAGCGGTAATCGAAGTCAGATGGTTTGTGAATATCTACATGACCGCGACATCGTGAATGTAGTAAATGTGGCTAGTGGCATATTGGGCTGGGTGGCAAGTGGCGGATCTCTCACGCAAGGCGACCAGCCATAGTTCAGTGGATCGATGGCCACGACACTTTGGAAAAAGTGCTCGATGAATTGGTGTCGATCGACAGGTATGCCATTGACACCGAGTTCCATCGCGAGAAGACATACTTTCCACAACTTGCCTTGATTCAGATTTCCTGGCGAGATCAGATCGCCCTCATCGACCCGCTGTCGATTGACACACGTCGAATTGGCCGCTTGTTTGAGTCGAACGCGTTGGCGGTCGTTCACGCCGCACAGCAAGACATCGAAGTGCTGAAGCACTCCTGTGGAACCGCCCCTAGGCACATCTTTGACACCCAGCTCTCGGCCGGATTCCTCGGTTACTCGACGCCGAGTCTGTCTTCGCTGGTCCAAAGCGAATTCAAGGTGATGCTGCCAAAGGCGGATCGACTTACCGATTGGCTGCAACGACCACTTTCCGATGCGCAGCTGACCTACGCGGCATCGGATGTTGAGTATCTCTTACCATTGCACGAACGACTTGCCGAGAAACTCAATGCGCAAGGACGGCGAGAGTGGGCGGAGGAGGCGTGTGAAGAACTCCGAATTCGCCCGTCTGGCCCCGTCGAGCCGGCTAAAGCATGGCTCAAGATTAAGGAGGTGCGGGCGCTTCGCGGACGAGCACGCGGAGTGGCCCAATGCGTTGCCGAGTGGCGCGAACGAAGGGCAATGGCGGCCGACATTCCGCCGCGGCGCGTGATCAGCGACATGGCGCTGTTAGCTGTCGCCCAGAAGATGCCCAATACGGAGGCCGAGTTGTTGCAATCGCGCGGTATCGAGGCTCGCCAACTCGGGGGCAACATTGTTCGCGAGTTACTGGACGCTGTACGCCAGGGTTTGACCCGCGACCAATTGCCCCAGGTGGCCGACTCGGAAGATGTCGATCGAGATTTACGTCCGGCCGTGACCCTCATATCGGCTTGGGTCGGCGAATTAGCCCGTCAGCATCACATCGATGTTGCGCTACTCGCAACACGAAGCGACATAACCGCACTGCTGAGGAACCAACCCGAGGCACGACTATCCCACGGATGGCGAGCTCACATCGTTGGCCAAGACATTATGAGACTCGTGTCGGGGCATGCGGGACTGAGTTTCGATGCAAAGGGTGGTCTGCGTTTACTTGACACTAATCCCACCGGTAGAAAAGCGACCGAGGATCGGTAGGGCAGAGACGCAACTCGGCATGAATTGGCGGTTAGACTGTCTGGCAATGTCTATCCATTAGATGGTTGCCCGAGCGGTAGCCGTCCACAACCAAGTTCGGAGCCCTACCGTGAAGAAGGGACGTCATCGACGCTTTGAAGAAGCGCGCAAACTGAAGCAATCCGGGCCAACCCCGGCCGATCTCGGGTTCGGCGATCGAACAAAGCACCCGCTCACCGAAGAAGATGAATACGCGGCCATTGCTGAACGCTATGGCGTGCGTTTCGACGAAGAATCAGAAGAAAGCGAAGAGGAAAAGTCTTGAATTTGCGCTGGCGCATCGCCAGCGTGCACATCACGGCACACCCCCAATGCCACAGCTAACCAACGACAAATTGAGAAATATCGCCTTAGTGGCGCACGTCGACCATGGTAAGACGACTCTTGTTGACGGGTTGTTGCGCGCCACGGGAACTTTTGGAGCACACACGGCACTCGTTGACAGAGTGATGGATTCAGATGATCAGGAGCGGGAACGTGGGATCACAATTTTGGCCAAGGCCGCCCAGATCGAGTGGAAGGGAGTCAAGATCAATTTGGTCGATACTCCTGGCCACGCCGACTTTGGTGGAGAAGTTGAACGGGCACTCGCACTGGTGGACGGGATTTTGCTTCTGGTGGATGCGGCCGAGGGTCCATTACCACAGACCCGATACGTACTCTCCAAGGCAATGAGCCTCGACCTTCCCGTTATTTTGGTCATTAATAAGGTCGATCGAGCCGATGCCCGACCGGAGGAAGTACTGCACGAGGTCGAACAGCTTTTCCTCGATCTGGCCCACGCCGATCACCACCTCTCGTTCCCCGTTCTTTCGGCGGTCGCTCGCGAGGGACGCGCAATATACGGGATTGGAATGCCCCCTGCCGATGTTGACCTCAGCGCGCTGCTCGATGCAATCCTTGAGCACCTGCCAGCGCCGACTAACGATGCGTCGCTCCCGCTACAGGCAATGGTGACCAATCTTGACGCTTCTGACTACCTGGGGCGATTGGCAATTGGCCGTGTACACAGCGGGGTGCTACGCAAGGGCAACCAGGTGGCGCTGTGTCAGAAGCCAACTGACGATAATCCCAATCCGATTCTTCGACGAAAGCTGAGCACTCTCTTTGCATTTAGCGGAATTGAGAGGGTTGAGGTTTTAGAGGTAGTCGCCGGCGATCTGTTCATTGTTGCCGGAATTGAGGAAGTCGAAGTAGGCGACACAATTGCCGTGGCGGATAATCCCGTTGCGCTACCGCGACTCGAAGTTGACGAACCTGTGCTGAGAATGAGTTTCGGGGTGAACACATCGCCGTACGCCGGACGAGACGGAAAGTTCCTCACTAGCCGCCACCTGCGTGACCGATTGCGCAAAGAGATTCTTGGGAATGTTTCAATTCGAATTGCCGAGACCGACTCGGCCGATATTACCGATGTCTCGGGGCGAGGCGAGCTCCAACTGGCAGTTCTCATTGAAAACATGCGCCGCGAAGGTTTTGAGTTACAAGTGAGTCGCCCAGAGGTCATCACGAAGGAGGTCAACGGAAAACTTCACGAACCATTCGAAAACGGACTCTGTGACGTGCCGGATGAGTATGTGGGCTCGATCACTCAGGCGCTGGCGCCACGAAAGGGGAGGATTACTGACTTGCGTCCAGGTGACCCCGGTCGAACCATCGTCAGCTTCGAAGCGCCGTCGCGCGGACTCATTGGTTTCCGCTCCCTGCTACTTACCGTTACCCGTGGCACGGCCCTGCTCAATCAGAATTTTGCGGGCTGGATGCCGTGGGCCGGAGAACTACCACATCGACTTGGCGGGGCAATGGTTGCAGATCGAATTGGTACGACCACCGGCTATGCCCTGGATAATTTACAACTTCGAGGGACTCTGTTTGTTGCACCGGGTGTCGATGTGTACGAGGGAATGGTTGTGGGTGAGAATTCTCGTGACGATGAAATGGTGGTCAATGCCGTTCGGGCCAAGGAAAAAACGAACATTCGGACTCATAGCCACGAGGATGGTCCAAAACTCGCGACTCCGGTAACGCACACGCTGGAAACTGCGATCGAGTGGATTGGCGAAGACGAATTGGTCGAAGTGACCCCGCGAAATATTCGAATTCGGAAGCGCTTCATGACCATCGAAGGCCGTCGTCGTTCGTCCAAGAAAGCCGCGGCGCAGTTAAATTAATTCCTTGGCAAGTTTTTCAATCTGGCGGCGCACTTGGGGATGGGGTAGCGGTACCGAACGCTTCTCCTCTAGGAGAGTAACAAGTGTTTTGTATGTCTTGGAACCGACAAGTTCAACTATCTCGTCTCGAAGATATTTGTATACCGGTCTGGTTCCCACAAATGCGTCCGGGTGATCCGTACACCACCAATGAAACTCGATACCGCCGTCGCCCCAATCGCGTCGCTTCCATTCGCGCAGCATCGACACCACGTGCCCGTCGTCTTCCGTAAACTCCTCGAGCCGAAGTGGAACCTGCCAGCAAACATCCGGTTTCCAGTCCATCGGGCGCTCACCGGCGGCGTTCGCGGCGACATGAAAGGCACAGCCAAAACCGCCTTCGAACGTTGGCTTATTGTGAAAAATGCATGCACCGTTTACTTGGCGAGTTATGTCGGCTCCGTCGCGATCGCTGGTGAGCCAGTGTCCGTCTTGCCCCTTGTCAAAATTCTGCCAATGTTCCGGATTAAGTCGCTTGACCGATTTGCGCACCTGGGCCAAGTCGTCTTTGTCGATGAAGTGAGCTCCGTAACTGGAGCAGCCCTGCAT
>JBKJXI010000057.1:0-5063 GCA_046716325.1 Ilumatobacteraceae bacterium
TCATTTTTTAGCACTCTTGATCGAGCCGGGATCAAATGCGTCTCTCAAGCCGTCGCCGATAAAACTCACCGCGAGTACGGTCAAAATGAGGGCGGCCCCGGCAAAACTAAACAGCCACGGATAGGTCAGCGCCGAGGAAGTACCCTCGGCAATCAAGGTTCCCAGCGAAACATCGGGTGGCTGCACGCCGAACCCCAGAAACGACAAGCTGGTTTCGGTCAGGATTGCGCCGCCCACATTGAGAGTGGCATCGATGATCAGAATAGATGCCACATTCGGTATGAGGTGGCGGTACACGATCGTGTGCGTGGGTACACCCATGTAGCGTGCGGCGCGAATGAAGTCGCGCTCGCGCAGACTGAATGTCATGCCGCGAATAATTCGAGCCGTGATCATCCAGCCGAATGCGGCTAGTAAAATCACGAACACAAGCCAGGTTTTGCCGCGATACAGCGGGGAAAGTATCGCAATGATCAGGAACGCCGGTAGGACAAGTAAAAGATCTACCAACCACATCAGTACTCGGTCGGTGCGCCCGCTGAGGTAACCGGCAAATGCCCCGACTATTGCCGCGAGTCCAGTTGAGAACACCGCCACGAGCAATCCGATGATGAGCGATTTCTGTAGACCATGAAGCGTGAGGGCATAGACATCTCCTCCGATTTGCGTCGTCCCGAAGTAGTGCTCACGGGACGGCGGCTGAAGCAAATAAAGGAAGTCGAGTTCGTTCCACTTGTGTTTACTGAAATATGGCCCGACGAATGCCAACACAAACATGAAGGCGAGAGTAAATAGGCCGAACACAGCAAGTTTGTTGCGGAAGAATCGCCGACGCACGAGTTGACCTCGCGAAAGGCGACCAACCGAAACCGGCTCTTCGATACTCGGGATTTCAAGATCCAAAATACTCATCTCAGTCGCACTCGTGGGTCAAGGGCCGCGGTGGCGACGTCGGCGATGAAGCCCGAAAACAACACGAGTACCGCGGAAAACAACACAATCGCCGCGACGGCATTGACATCGTTGGCCTGCACTGAAACAATGAACCACTGCCCCATTCCATTCCATCCGAATATTGTTTCGGTGAACACTGCACCCGTAATGAGCAGGCCAAACGAGTAGGCAAAAAATGTCGTCATTGGCAAAATGGCGACGCGCAGACCATGCTTAAACAACGCCTGGCGTTGGGTCAACCCTTTGGCACGTGCCGTGCGCAAGTGGTCGCTACTGAGTACGTCCAGCATGGCGTTGCGTTGATACCGGGAGTAAAAGGCGATACCACCGAGGGTGATCGAAAGCGTCGGCAAGATGAGATGCTGGAGTCGGTTGAAAAACAGGCTCCACGATCCGCCACCCAATTCGGGTGTGTACTCACCGACGGTATAGAAAAAAGTTGTTCCGATGCGGCTGTTTAGGTTGATTGCGCCGAACTTGAGCAAGATTGCCAACAAAAACACCGGAGTCGAAAGCAGAACAAACGAAATGATCCCAAACGAGCGATCAAAAAACTTGTACTGCCTGACCGCGCTGAAGACGCCGGCCAGGACACCCAATACCGAGCCAAGAATTGAGCCAATTAGCAGCAGTCGCAAACTGACCCAGATCCGCCGAGAGATCTCATCGTTTACCGAATTTTCCGACAGAGTGGTCCCTAGATCGCCGCGAACCACATCGCCTACCCAGGTTGCATAGCGCTCAAGAATCGGTGTCTTGGTGTTCATATTCAACGCATCGAGCTTGTGATCAATGGTGCTTTCCGGTATTGGCGGATTCCGACCCTCAAAGTTTGCTCGGGGATCAAGCGCGGTCGCGGCCAAGAAATAACCCAGCGAGGAGGCCAATATGACGAGCAGTACTAAGTTCAAAAATCTCTTGTAAATAAAGGTAAGCACGCCTGACCTTCCGAAGCCCTGTAAACGGGTATATGGTACACGCACTGCAATATGTAGGGGAATTAGGTCGGCGAAAAGACTTTTTTCGCCGACTCGAGAATGAACTAAGGGGAACAATGAAAAAGCGTATGATCCGCAGGTTTGCGATCGTTGCGGCCATCACCTTGCTACCAGTCGTCAGCGCATCCGCTACGGCTAATGCGGCAAAGGGTGATGGACCGGACATCAATGCTCAACCTGTCACCAATCTAAAAAGAGGTGGAACGTTCGTCTGGGCAATTAATAGCCTTCCAGACAACTTCAATCCAAGTCATATCGACGGCAACACCGCCGATACCAGTTACATCATGGATGCAACTCTGCCTTCATTTTTTACCGTGGATGCCACCGGCGCACTTGTCGTTAACAAGAGTTATGCATCGAGCGTCGTACTTACCAGCAAGAAACCGCAAGTTGTGACTTACAAGATCAATCCATTGGCAAAGTGGAGCAACGGTAAATCGGTCGGACTTGCAGACTTCGTCGGAATGTGGAAAGCCAATAACGGAACTAACACGGCCTACGAAAGTGTCTCGACCACCGGTTACGAAGACATCGGCAGTGTCAAGAAGGGCGCAGTGGCCAACAGCGTTGTTGTCACATTTAAGAAGATATATGCCGATTGGCAAGGACTCTTTGGCAGTCTGCTCCCGGCATCAGTGACAGCATCTCCAGCGGCATTCAACACTGCATGGAGAAATGCGCCAAATTTGACGGCCGGACCATTCAAATATGTGTCCACGGACGTCACGGCATCAACTGTGACCATTGTTCCAAACTCAAAATGGTGGGGACCAAAGCCGGTACTAGCCAAGATTGTGTACCGCGCTATTCCGCCGGCAACACAATTGGATGCGCTTGCCAACGGTGAGGTGGACTACATCGACATCGGTCCAAGTGCACCAAACTTCAAGCGGGCGGGAACTCTCGCTGGGGTCAAAGTTCACGTGTCAAAAGCGCCGAACTATCGCCACATGACCTTTGGCAGTAAAACTTCAATTAGCCAAGACGTCAGTGTTCGTCAGGCAATCATGATGGGGATCGATCGTTCGACCATCGCCCGGGCGTTGATCGGGCCAATCGACCCAACCGTCACCTCCCTTGATAACCACGTGTTCGTCAAGGGTCTTTCCTGCTACCAAAACAACTCAGGTATCTACGGCCAGCAAAACTTGCTGAAGGCCGATCAGTTGCTCGATGCAGCCGGTTGGAAAGGGAACCCGCGCAAGAATGCGGCGGGCACTCCATTGAAGATAGCCATCACGATTCCTTCAGGTGTGCCAACAAGTGCCAGCGAGGCTCAATTGATGCAGGCGATGCTGGCACCACTTGGTGTACCACTTGAAATCAAGGTGGTGCCGATTGGCGACTTCTTCTCCAAGTACATCACACCAGGTGACTTTGAGATGACGGTGTTCTCTTGGATCGGTACCGTATTTCCGATCAGTGGGGCTACCGGCATTATGACCACGACCGGAGAACAGAACTTCGGCAAGATTGGTAGTGCCGCAATCGACGCACTGTTCAATAAGGCCAATCAAGAACTTGACCCGGTCAAGCGTTGTGTTCTAGCCAATAAGGCTGACAAATTGGTCTGGCAGATCGGCCACTCGATGATTACCTATCAGCGTCCGAATGTGACCGCAACCGACAAGAAGCTCGCCAACATGGGCTCCTTCGGGTTCACCAGCCGCGATTACACCAAGATTGGATTCCAGAAGTAGTCGTGTAACGAATTGGAAAAGGGGCGGTCCGCAAGGGCCGCCCCTTTTTTATAGATCAGAGTAGGCGGCGTAGCCGTCGCGCTCTAACTCGTCGACCAACTCTGGGCCCCCACTTCTGACTATCCGACCCTTGGACAAGATGTGCACGAAGTCGGGATGCAACTCCTCAAACAGGCGGCTGTAGTGGGTAATCACTAACACGCCGAGGTTTGTTTCATTGGTGGCGTCTTCTACTCGCTTGGCGCAGTCCCGTAGCGCGTCGATATCTAGGCCGGAGTCAAGTTCGTCGATCACGGCGATGCGTGGTTGCAACATTGCCAGTTGCAGCGTTTCGCTGCGCTTCTTTTCGCCACCCGAGAAATCGACATTTACGGCGCGGTGCACGAGTTCGGTGTCAAAGCCGATGCGCGTCGCCTCGGTCGCGATTCTTGCGGTCAGTTCTCGAGAGTCTCGGCCGCGGGCGGCAAAAGCCTCTCCGAGAACCGCATCCATCAACACTCCTGGGATTTCCGTGGGATACTGCATCACCAGATGCAGCCCGGCCACCGCCCGTCGCCAAGTCGGCATCGCGAGAATGTCTTCTCCATCCAAGGTCACCGATCCGCTGGTCACCGTGAATTCGGATTTTCCCATCAGGGCCGCGGCCAAAGTTGACTTTCCGGCACCATTGGGACCCATCACGGCATGAACCTCGCCGGACGACACGCGCAGATTGATGCCAGCGAGGATTTGGGTGCCGCCGACGCTGACATGGAGATCCCGAATGTCAAGCGTGGTCACTTGGCTTCCCCGTCGCTGATCGTGATGACGACATTTCCATGTACCACTTCGGAGGTGTACACGGGAACGGGTTTGGTAGCCGGCAACGAGTTGGGTTCGCCGGTTTCAAGATTGAACGCGCTGGCGTGCTTGATGCATTCGAGTTCCTTAGTCTCGGCGTGAACCTCTCCCTCCGATAAGGAGACATTGGCGTGACTACAGCGATCGCCAATTGCGTACACCTTGTCGCCGATGCGGACAACGGCAATTTCGACATCGCCAATGTCGACTCGCTTGACGGAGCCATCCGCAATATCGGCTAGCGCACAAACAATGTGTTCGGAGTTCACTGGCTACTCCCCAATTTGGTGCTTACCTGGGCGCGAAGTCCGTCGGTGAATGAAGACTCGGGCAAGCGATTGATCACTTCATCGAAGAAGCCCAACACCACCAGTCGCTCCGCAATGTGAGGTGGAACACCGCGACTCTCTAAATAGAAACGCTGGTCTTCGTCGATAGGTCCGATGGCGCTGGCATGTGAACACTTCACATCGTTGGTTTCAATTTCGAGATTGGGTACGCTTTGCGCCCACGCCCCATGCGACAGCGTGAGATTTCGGTTGGTTTGAAATGCCTGGGAGCCGGCGGC
>JBKJXI010000058.1:0-2999 GCA_046716325.1 Ilumatobacteraceae bacterium
CCACGATGAGTTTAAAGACCCAGCGTCAACAGGCCATCTCGCGGATTATTTCGGAGCGTGAAGTGACAAGTCAGCCGGAGTTGTTGACGCTGCTCAAGAAAACCGGCATCGTCGCGACCCAGGCAACCGTGTCGAGAGACTTGGAAGAATTAGGGGTAACCAAAATGCGCACCGCGAATGGCGAAACGGTGTATGCGATACCTAATTTCCAACCGGATCGATTTTCTCCGCCTGAGCAATTGCGTAGAGTGCTCAGCGAGTGGGTCGCCGATGTGCAGGTGAGTGAGCCGATGGTGGTCGTTCGCACCCCGCCCGGATGCGCGCATGTTGTGGCGTCCGCTCTCGATCGGTCTCGTCTGCACGGATTGGTTGGAACCGTCGCCGGCGACGACACGATGTTTTGTTTGGCCAGCGCCGACTACAGCGCAAAAAGTCTGGCCAAGGACATCGCCAAACTCGCCGGACTTAAGGGATCGAGGAAGTCCAAGTCATGACCAGCCCAGCTTCTGGTGGAGCGCCGCTTTGGCACGGCAGGTTCAGCGAGTCGCCGGCTAGCGCATTGATGGCCTACACCCACAGCCTCGGTTTTGATCGACGCCTATGGAGGGTCGATATTGCCGGGTCAATTGCCCATGTGCGTGGATTAGGTCACTCCAAGATTTTGAGCGCACAGGAAACCGAGGCGATCGTCCTTGCCCTGCAGCAGGTGGCACTTGAGTTTGAAGACGACACGTTCGTGTTTGAGCCAAGCGACGAAGACATTCACACCGCAATCGAGCGCAGGGTCACGCAAATCGCGGGCGACACCGGGGCAAAGGTGCACACCGGTAGGAGTCGCAACGATCAGTGTGCGACGGCGCTGCGCTTGTGGTCAAAACGCGAACTTCATCTGATTGCCGAACAGGTGTTGATGCTGTGCGAAGTGTTGGCGGCGCGGGCCGATGACGCGGGATGGGGGCTAGACGGCGTGTACCTGCCCGGCTACACCCATGTGCAGCGAGCCCAGCCCGTGCTGTTGGCGCACCACCTTTTGGCGCATGCGTGGGCATTTATGCGCGATGTCGATCGGCTGTGCCAATGCATCGAGCGACTCGATGAGTCACCGCTGGGGGCAGGCGCCTTGGCCGGGTCGTCGCTGCCGTTAGATCCCGATTTCGTGGCCAAAGAGTTGGGTTTCACACGCCGTTTTGCAAACTCGTTAGATGCAGTTTCCGATCGCGATTTTGTCGCCGAGGCGCTGTTCGATCTTGCGCTCATTGGTGTTCACCTTTCGCGCATCGGTGAAGAATGGGTGTTGTGGACGACAGAGGAATTTGGTTTTGCCCATCTCGATGACAGCTATGCCACGGGATCCTCGATGATGCCGCAAAAGAAGAACGCCGATGTCGCCGAGCTCGCCCGTGGAAAATCCGGCCGATTGATTGGCAATCTCACCGGCTTGATGGCGACGCTAAAAGGTCTGCCTCTTTCGTATAACCGTGATTTGCAAGAGGACAAGGAACCGCTCTTTGATTCCGTCGATCAGGTGTCGCTTGGACTGTTGGCGCTATCCGGAATGATCGCGACCGCAGTGTTTCATCCCAATCAGATGGCACAGGCGGCGGATCAACAGACGCTTAGTGCCACCGATCTCGCCGAATGGTTGGTGTCACGCGGAACGCCATTTCGTGTTGCGCATGCGATGGTGGGGGCGCTTGTGGCGCGGAGTATTTCGAGCGAGATTTCGCTGCATGATCTTGTGCTCAACGACCCCGCATTCGGTGCGGAGGCCGCTGCGTTGATTGCCCCGGGGGTCGCGGTTCGTCGTCGCAGTTCGCCGGGTGGTGGAGGACCGCTCGCCGCTCAGGAACAGCGCGCGCGTTTCGAACGCGAAATTGGTCAGTTACGGACACGCCTTTCCGAATCGTAATCCTCCCGATTTTCCTAGTTCTGGGCGAATAACATCGGATGGTGCCCGCGAACAAAGACATTGTCGGCGAATTTGCTCTGCGCGGCCTGATCCACGACAGCACTGATCGAGTCGCGCTTGGTCAACGACTCTCCAGCGGCCCAATCGGTGTTTATGTTGGTTTCGATCCGACCGCCGATTCGTTGCATGTCGGTAATCTGCTAGGACAAATCTCACTTCGTCGCTTGCAACTGAGCGGTCATCGCCCCTTTGTGCTGGCCGGAGGCGCAACCGGCATGGTTGGCGACCCATCGGGTCGTAGCGAAGAGCGCAACCTGTTGGATGCGGACACGTTGAATCACAATGTGCAGTCGATCAAGGTGCAACTGGAGCGAATTCTCGACTTCACCCCCGGGCGCTCGCAGGCGGTACTCGTCGACAACGCAGATTGGACGAGCAAGTTTTCATTGCTTGAGTTTCTCCGCGATGTTGGCAAACACATCACGGTCAATCAGATGTTGGCCAAGGATTCGGTGAAGGGTCGTCTTAACGATGGCAACGGTTTGTCCTTCACCGAATTCAGCTACATGTTGTTGCAGGCAAATGATTTTCGCCAACTCTTCGAGCACCACGACTGCGAGATGCAGATGGGAGGATCCGATCAGTGGGGCAATATCACGGCAGGCATCGATCTGATTCGCAAGAGCTTGAGTCGTACCGCGTACGGGTTGACCTGGCCGCTTGTGACCAAAAGCGATGGTTCAAAGTTTGGCAAGACCGCCGATGGGGCTGTGTGGTTGGATGCTGCTCGGACATCTCCGTATCAATTTCGCCAATACTGGATGCAACTCGGCGACGATGAAATCGAACGGTTGATGCCGCAGTTTTCACTGCGACCGTTGGCCGAAGTTGCAGAAATTCTCAAGGAGCAGCGAGCGCGTCCCGAATCTCGCATCGCGCAACGCACGCTTGCCCGCGAATTGACTGCAATGTTGCACGGTGAAAACTCCGCCGACGCCGCAGAGCAAGCTGCCGATGTATTGTTTGGTGCCAATCCAATTTCTGCAAGTTTGGCGGCATTCCAACTCATTGCTTCCGAGGTGGATCACAC
>JBKJXI010000059.1:0-7076 GCA_046716325.1 Ilumatobacteraceae bacterium
ATGGGTTTGGGTCGAAGCGCCAGCCCATCGGGGCAGTCAGGTTCCAGGCGAGCCACAACACAATGACGACGGTTTGGAATATTAGAAAGCGCGCAGTGCCTAGGAAACGGGCGATGGCTTCCGAGAACTCACCGAATGCATCTTGGTCGTAGTGAATTCCAAGCTGCGGACGACGACGGCGCGGGCGCGCAAGATCGAGTCGACGCCTCATGATGTCACCACCGGTCGTGGATGTCTCCGCCAGTCGGCGGGAAGAGATCGATCTAGCACGTCGTCCACCGTGATCGCCCCAAGCAGTCGTCCAGTGCTGTCGCAGACACCGACCGCGAGCATGTTGTAGGACGCCACTCGCTCCGCAACTTCGCGCTCCGTCATGAGCGGACTAATCGTTGGCTCATTGTCTAGGCAATGCTTCAGTGCCATGTGCGGCGGCTCGCGTAGTAGGCGCTGAAAATGGACAACACCAAGGTATGTCCCGGTTGGTGGATAGTGCGGTGCCAGGGAAACGAATACCTGGGCAGCAATTGAGACCAGTTGCTCCGGATCTCGAATCACCGCAAGCGCATCGGCAACTGTGGCTTCTGGTGGAAGCACAATGATGTCCGGGTTCATCAGCGACCCTGCCGTTCCTTCTTCGTACGACAGAAGCTGGCGCATCGTTTCGGCATCGTCGTCATCCATTGCCTCGAGCACCCGACTCCGCTGCTCGCCCGGCATCTGGACCAAGAGGTCGGCCAAATCATCAAACTCCATTTCCTCGAACACATTGGTGAGCCGCTCCATGTCGAGCCCCTCGATCAAACGCAACTGTTCGTCCTCCGGCAATTCCTCTAAAACGTCTGCAAGACGCTCGTCATCCATGGCTTCGGCGAGAAGGCGCCGTTGCTCGACCGGAAGTGCACGAATGATCGCCGCGACATCGCTTGGATGCATGTCGCGAAGTCGCGCCGCCTCCGCGGCCATCGCTGTGGTTGGGGCGAAGAGCGAGGCGATAATTTCCCAGTCCTCCAACCGATAACTCGGGCGCGGATGTAACAGGCTGCGTCGTGATAGACGAACCTTTGTCACATACCAACCGGGCGCCCTGCCCGCTGAATAGTGCAGGGCAACATCGTTGACTACCTCATCGCCGACCCGCTGATCGAGAATGTCCTTGCCGATCAGTCGTTCCCCTGGTCGCGAGCGAAATGGATGAAGATCAACATCCCATGACTTCAGCCGGGCCCCCGAATTGTCAAGCGACGCAATGCGAGACGCGGTGACGAAAATTCGCCGGCGTTGGCTTGTGGCCACAAAACCAAGCACTCGAGGAGCCTCTGGATGCTTTCCGGGCACAACGACAACATCATCAATTTTGCCAATCGATGCCCCGGCGGCATCCAGCAAAGGCAATCGCATCACGCGAAATGCGTAAATGAGCTCGTCAGCCATGATGCGAGGCTACCCTCGCACATTCAAATAATTTGGCTACTTAGGCCGATGAATAGTTTCTGCTAGTTAAGTAGTAGTGGTGCAAGTACTTCGCCCGCGCGATGCACGGAGTCAATATCGTGGGCCGTCGGCAAATTGAATATATGGCCGGTAAGTCCGGCATCGAGAAGGCTGCGGATCTCTTCACCGACACTTTCGGCACTTCCGTAGGTAGTCATCCGTGCAATTTGAGCACGTACATCTTCCGGTAGTTCGTCGACTCTCTTTGCCCCAAATCGACCTGCCACGATCGCCTCGGCCTCTTCCCTGGTGTCACCGAGTACAAGTGTGCTAAGTCGAGTACGACAAATTGTCGACGGGTCGCGGCCAAGCGTTGAGCAGTGTTGGTCAAGTGTCGTCATCAAAGTTCGTACCTTGCCAACCGGACCAAAGACATTGCAGGCGTCGGCATATTGAGCAACCATGCGCAAGGTCTTCTTTTCGCCGCTACCGCCGATGAGGACTGGAGGGCCGCCGGGTCGAATTGGTTTGGGTGAGTTGAGGGCATCCGTGACGTGGTACCACTTGCCAGCAAACGTTGTCTGCTCGTTGACGAACATGCTTTTCACGATCTGAAGTGCTTCTTCCAATTTTTCGAAGCGATCTCCAAACGTGCCAAAGTCATATCCATAATTGTTGTGCTCCAGTTCAAACCACGCGGCGCCGATTCCCCAGATCGCCCGACCCTGCGAGACGACATCAAGTGTTGTTACCGTCTTGGCCAACAAAGCCGGATTTCGATATGTGACGCCGCCGACTAGCGCACCCAAATTGACCTGCTTTGTTACACCTGCGAGTGCACTCAACAGCGTGTAGGCCTCGAGCATGGGAGCCTGTGGCTTGCCAAGTCCCGGTAGTTGATAAAAATGGTCCATCACCCACACGCTGTCGAAGCGAGATGCTTCGGCCGCTTGCGCAATTTGTGTCACACGACCAAATAGATCTCGATCTGCAACACCCGGATAGGTGAACAGCGGAAGTTGCAGTCCCATGCGAATGAGTTTGTTCATCCGATCATGCTAAGCCTCGATACCTTGGCGCAATGTCGAGCAAAACGGCTACCCTACATACCGCCCTACGGGGACGTAGCTCAGCTGGCTAGAGCACCTGCTTTGCAAGCAGGGGGTCGTGGGTTCGAGTCCCATCGTCTCCACTCGGTCCGGTTACTTAATGATGTAGTCGCTTTCGACCGGAGCGCGCGTCCGCTCCCAATATTCGATGAGCGAATATGGCCAATTTTGAGCCACCCGACCATGACGATTCTTATACCAACTGTTGACCTTTGAAACTCCCCACGCCATCTGGGAGTTTCCCTCATCGATGTAAGAGTTGTAGGCGTCATGCACATCCTGTTGGCACTCCAGAGTGCGCCTGTTTCCTTCAATTAGTAATTTCAAACAGCCAAGAACATAGTGAACCTCGCATTCCGAGAAAAAAATAATGCTTCCGTTGACGACGATGTTGGTGTTTGGGCCATACAGGCAGAAAAAGTTCGGAAAATGTGGCACCGAAATGCCGAGATAAGCCCGAGCATCGCCACCCCACTGTTCGTGCAAATCGACCCCATTGCGACCAATGACGGTCATCGGGGTCAGAAATTCGGAAGCCTTAAAACCCGTGGCATAGATGATGACGTCGGCGTGATGTTCTGCGCCATCGACTGTGCGTACACCATGTTTGGTGATCTCGGTGATGCGGTCGGTGATGAGAGCGACATTGTCGCGTTTCAGGGCCGTTGCCCAGGCGCCGTTGTCGACAACGATTCGCTTGGCCGCAGGCGGATATCGCGGCACTACCTTGTCGCGCAGGTCGGGACGACCGGAAAATTGAGAGTCAAGGTACATCGTCAACAGTGCCCGCAGTTCATTATTGAGTGGACTGATGCTGGATTCGTCTCCATCCCAATGCGGCGCAATGCGACATGCCGGCAACACATTTTCGCTCATGCGCCAGAACAACCAGAATCGATACCACTGCGCGTATCCAGGGAGATGTTCAAACAGCCATTGCAGTCCCGATGGAACTGTCTGGTGATACTGAGGTGCGGGAAAGAACCAGTTAGGCGTGCGTTGAAACACCGTTAGTCGCTCCACTTGATCGGCAATGATCGGAATGAATTGGATTGCACTAGCACCGTTTCCGATCACCACCACGCGCTTGCCACTGAGATCGACATGTTTGGGCCACTGCGCGGAGTGAAACGACAATCCGGTGAACTCGTTGTGACCGGCAATATCGGGCAGAGCGGGGCGATTGAGTTGTCCAACTGCACTGATCACCGCGTGCGCAGTTGCCTCTTCTGGCCCGTGCGAAGTGCGCAATCGCAGCTTCCACGTTGCAGATTCCTCCGAGAAAGATACTTCTTCAACCGTGGTTGCAAACTGAATATGTTGGCGTAAGCCAAATTCATCAGCACAGTCGCGGAAGTAGTCGAGTAGCACCGGCTGAGGTGAGAAATAATTTGGCCAGTCGTGGCGTTGGGCAAATGAATAGGAGTACATGTGACTCGGAACATCCACGCGGCAACCTGGATAAATATTCTCATGCCAAGTGCCGCCGACCTCGTCGTTCTTTTCGTAGATCGTGAACGAAATACCGGCCTGCTTCAACCGATATGCCGCTAACAGACCGGACATTCCGGAACCGATGATGGCGACCGTGAAGTGGCGATCGGGGGCCAGATCGTCCTTTACCCATTGTGGGGCGCGCAGGTCGACTCCACTTGCGGAGAGCTCCTCTCGCAGTAAAGGAAGATAGTTAGCGGGAACATCCTGACCGGTTGTATGTTCCATGATTCGATGCAGAGTTGAGGAGTCGGTGTCCTTGGCTGGTCGCTGACCGGCGTCTCGGTAAGCGATGATCACATCAAGTGCGCGCGACCGAATCTCGTGCTGCTGCTCGAGGGAGTAACCGTTGAACTCATCGCGTGCGCGGAGCGGATCGGGCCGGAGATGATCACACAAGAGCGAGATATCGCCGGTGAGATATGCAAGCGCCGGTAACAGAGCGGGAAGTTCCGCCGATTCGAGGGCCGCTGCGATGTCGTCGTCGCTGTCAGAGATCAGTTCAAGTTGACGTCTCACACATTCGACCATGCCCTGTATTGTCGTGGAGTACCTGAGTGTAGAACTCGCGTTCGGTCCACCATTCACCGAAGTAGGACATCGAGATGAATCACGTTGTTGTAGTTGGCGCGTCACTCGCGGGAAGTCGCGCATGTGAAACGCTCCGCAGCGGTGACTATTCAGGCAGAATCACCTTGGTCGGTGCCGAGCGTCATCGTCCCTACGATCGCCCCCCGCTGTCGAAGAGGTTGCTGCGCGGGGAATGGGAACCGGAGCGAATTCAATTGCGCTCAACCGACGCACTGAACGCGCTGAATCTGACCCTCAAACTTGGCGTGGTGGCCACGGCGCTGTCTGTCGCAAATCGCACGATCACACTTGACGTACCCGGAGTTGGCGGTGCGGTCGAGCACAGCGCGCAAGAAATGTCCTTCGACGGCTTGATCATCGCAACCGGTGCGGTCCCGCGGCAATTGCCTCGGCAGCCGGAACTGGTCGGACTACATCTCCTGCGCACAATTGATGATTCGATCTCGTTGCGCCACGAGTTGCAACAAGGAACTCGTGTGGTTGTGATCGGCGCGGGCTTTATTGGATTGGAAGTTGCCGCCACAGCCCGTCAACGGGGCTGTGAAGTGCTTGTTCTGGAAGGACTCGCTTCGCCACTACTCCGGGTCATTGGGGAAACTATTGGTCTGGTCATCGCCCGTGTGCACGAGAGTCACGGAGTCCACACTCGATGCGGTGTGGAGGTGCGCAGAATAATTGGCTCGGACTCGGTGACTGGAGTGGAACTTGGCGACGGCACCGTTGTTCCCGCCGATGTGGTGGTTGTGGGAATTGGAGTCGACCCCGCTACCGAATGGTTGGAGTCAAGTGAGCTGTCGATACGCAATGGGGTGATGTGCGATGCAACACTCAATGTGGGTGTACCTGGAATCTACGCGGCGGGTGATATCGCCCGATGGCCAAATGCGTTGTATGTGGACGAAGAACCGACAATGCGAATCGAACATTGGACAAACGCGGCCGAACAGGGTGCGCGTGCGGCAGAAAACTTGTTGGCAACCTGGCGTGGCGAAATCGCTGAGCCCTACGTATCCGTTCCATTCTTTTGGAGCGATCAGTTTGAGGCGCGAGTCCAGTTTCTGGGGAGAGCAACACCCGAAGATGAGATGAAAATCGTTGTCGGCAATGAGCAGTCGGAAAAATTAGTGGCGTTCTATCATCGCCACGGTCGACTTCGGGGAGTATTGGGTATCTCGATGCCTAAGGTGGTGATGTCGTGCCGAACTTTATTGGCCAACAGGGCCACATTGTCGGATGCAGAGGCAATGATCAATAGTCTGTGATGGTATGACGGCGCCTGATGCTGATCGGTTAGAGGTGTGGCGTGCATTTCTCCTCGGTCATGCCGCGATAATCCGAATGCTCACCCGAGAATTGCATGAGTATCGTCAACTTCCGCTCACCTGGTTTGAAGTTCTTGATGCACTGCAGGGTCAAGGTGGACAGATGCGGGCGATGGAATTAGCCGAACGGGTGATGGTCCATCCGTCGAGTCTGTCGAGGCAGATTGATGGCCTGGAAGGAGCGGGGTTTGTCATCCGAGAGAAACTCAACGAAGACGACAATCGCGCCGTCGTGGTGTCGATTACGAGGCATGGTCGCGATACATGGCGAGGTGCGAGCACCGTATACCACCGGATTGTCAAGCGAGCGTTCACGAACCAACTCACCGACACCGACGTCATCGCCCTGCATCGAATATTTTCCAAGGTGCTTGATCCTCAGTAGGTCGTATTTCCGGTGAGGGTTTTAGCCCCCGTGCGAGGCAAACTAGTGGAACCTCAGTCGAAGTTTTCCCAAGGAGTTGACCATGGCGACAGCCGTAATTGTTGATGCAATTCGTAGCCCACTTGGCAAGAGAAATGGTCGGCTGAAGAATTGGCATCCGGTCGATCTAGCCGCCGAAGTAATGTCCACACTTATTGATCGAACTGGTGTTGATCCAGGATCCATCGACGATGTGGTGATGGGTTGTGTGATGCAGGTAGGCGAGCAGAGCCTCAATGTCGCCCGAAATTCAGTTCTTGCCGCCGGCTGGCCCGATTCTGTACCTGGTACAACCGTAGATCGTCAATGCGGATCAAGCCAGCAAGCCGCGCACTTCGCCGCCCAAGGAGTGATCGCTGGCGCCTACGACGTCGTAGTTGCCGCCGGGGTTGAGGTCATGTCGCGGGTGCCGATGGGTTCGGCAGTGGCCGAAGGCAAATACGGATACCCGTTTGGTCCCCGCGTACAAGCCAGATACGCCGATGTAGGCGGTCTCGTCGGACAGGGTATTTCCGCAGAGATGATTGCAGACAAGTGGAACATCTCGCGCGAAGATCTGGACGAATTTGGTGCCCGCTCGCAGGAGTACGCCGCTCGTGCCACCGCCGAAGGTCGATTCCAGAGTCAGATCCTTCCCGTGCTTGACGCCGACGGCACAATGATGTCTACCGACGAAGGCATTCGCGAGACATCGCTCGAAAAACT
>JBKJXI010000060.1:0-6938 GCA_046716325.1 Ilumatobacteraceae bacterium
CGCCGACGAATCCGCCGCCAATTTGCTCGACCCCATAGTGGTACGCGACGACAAGCAGAACGGCGAGGGCCCGCAGTCCTTCGATGTCACTTCGCCGTTGGCTAGCAATAATGGACAAGTTCCTCCGCAGACAAAGATCTGTCGATACCTATTATTTCTACCAACAACCGTACGGGTCTAAACAGTGGGCGCTGAGGGATTCGAACCCCCGACCCTCTCCTTGTAAAAGAGATGCTCTAACCAACTGAGCTAAGCGCCCGAGGGACATCAAATGTTATCGGGATGGTTCGCGACGCAGGCGACCAACGGTGATGCCGAGAACAATGGCGATAGCCGTGGCGGCGAGAATACCGAGACTTGCTACTTGCTCATACTCGGTGCCTTTCAGTGTTGCAGTTAGTCCGATGAGCGCCACAGTGAGCGCGGCCGCTGAGGCGAGACCAACTGCCAATGCCTCTCCTGAAACTATTTCGAGTCGCCTACGGGCGAAAAATAGAATTCCGCCAATTCCGATTGTCTTGCCGACAAAAACCGAAATGGCCGTGATCAGAACGAGTGAACCCGAAGCACCACCAGGAATACGCAACGGAACCAGCGTATGCAGGAACACAAAGATTGGCAGTAGTACGGCGGCAATCCAAGGGTGTAGGCGCTCCTCCACTCGTTCGGCTACCGACGGATTGTCTGGATCAAAATGCGGAACCACCAAGCCGACGGCGAATGCACCGAGTGACGGATGAAGACCACTCCGCAACATGAGGTACACGGTCATGGCGCACGCCCCAATCGTGTAGAAAACTCCGAAATTAAGTCGCCGAATTGACCAAGCGAAGACAACAATCGTTGCCGCTGCCGCAGCGAGATACAAAATTTTCGGACTATCACCCGTGGTGGCGAGAGCGGCAATTCCGCCAATGTCGTCGAGCACGGCAATTGTGATCAGAATTGTGCGCATTACCGGTCTAAATCGACCAAGCGTGGCGATGGCGGTAGCCAGCGCGATATCTGTCGCCACGACCGCAACCCATCCATCGCGAGCACCGCTGGGTGCGAATGTCACGAAAATAAGCGCCGGGCCCAACATTCCCGCTCCTGCCGCCAATGTTGCGATGCGCAGCTTCTGTCCGGACAAGGTTCCGTTGGCAACTTCGCGCCGCAATTCGAGCCCAACAAGCAAGAAAAATCCACCGATTGCAACATCCGAAATGAATGTGCTCAAGTCGTTGTCAATGGTTAGATCGCCGAAAGTGGCACCGAGCACACCAGCGACGGCAGCAACTACTACGAGTGCGGCGGCCCGCACTTCTACCGCGACAAACCGCTCTAGAAAATTAGCCGGGTTATAGGTCGATCGGGCCATGCCTCAGAGTACTGAGCACAAGCTACTGGTCGTGGGATTTGCGCACTTCCCGCAACACTTTCAGGAGCTGCGGAGTGGCCGCCACAAGCGGAGTTCGTCTCTCGCCATGTTCCGTAACAAGGAGTTCGTAGTCGTTGTGTTCGGCGATGGCCACGCCGGATTCCTGGCAGATAAGCAGACTGGCGAGGTAATCCCACACCCCATGACTATTGAAATCAATCCAACCATCCAGTGAACCCTCGGCCACCAAGCAAATGTCGAGTGCGGCGGATCCATGGGAACGAAACTGCGACCAATTGGGCGCCAGTTTCGGCATTCCGGAAATTCCTATCACGGCCCCAGCGATCTCGGTGCAGCCCGAGTGGGTGATGGGCGCGCCGTTGTGAAACGCCCCTCCCCCACGTGTTGCCCAATATCGATCACGCTGGCTCGCTTGATTGACAACCAGAGACGCCCTTAATCCGCCGCGGTCGAGCGCACATAGCGCGGTCGCGTACCACGGGATTCCGCGACTCGCATTGGTCGACCCATCAAGTGGATCCATCACCACCATCACATCCCGTTCACCAAAGGCACCGGATCGGTCGCTTTCTTCCGATAGCACGGCCATTCCCGCCTGGCGAAGTATTGCCAGCGCCGCATCGTCCGCCCGTACGTCGACGGAATACTGGGTTGGTCGCATACCCGACAGCGACCAATCCTTATTTGACACCAAAACGGTGGCAATTGCATCGGCGGCGTGATGCAAAACTCCAAGGATTTCCTCGTTGGACGAGGTCGAGGTAATCAAGGGCTAACGCTCGTCGCGGACGAAGGGCTGACCAAGCATCTGCGGCGCACCAAGAAGTCGCCTAGCGCGCGGCGTGGAGAGCACCACAAGCACGGCAAGTGTGGCCAGATACGGAAGCATCTGTAATATTTCGGGGGGAAAGATGCGGATCTGTTGTCCCTGCAGGGTGAATGGAACCTGCAGTGTGAATCCGAACAGCACTGCCCCGAGGATCGCGCGTAGTGGACGCCAAGCGGCAAACACCACGAGAGCCAGAGCGATCCAACCAATTCCATTTGTTGTCGCGGCTTGGCTCCACGCAGTTCCGCGAGCGAGCATTAACCATCCGCCAGCCAGACCGACAAGCGCGCCACCCGCAACAGTGTGGGCGTAACGAATGCCTGCCACCGAAACGCCTTGTGCATCGACTGTGGCCGGCGCATCTCCAGTGGCCCGCAGCACAAGGCCGAGTCGTGTTCGAAAGAGATACAACGAGGCAATCAGCGCAATAACCCATGTGAGATAGGTAATTGGATCATGACCAAAGACCACGGGACCGATTAGTGGAATGTCTGACAACCAGCCAAAATCGATCGCTTCGATTCGCACGGGACGTGGCTTACCCTCAACAGACTTACCAATAAATTGCGACAGACCTGTCCCAAATATCACCAACGCTAGCCCTGAGACAATTTGATTGGAGCGCAAAGATATGGTCAAGATCGCATGCACGGTGGCCATCGCGACTCCGACAAGTAACGCCAGAAACAGTGCCAGCCAAATGTTATGCGTACCATCCCCAACGAGAAACGCAGTGACAGCACTCATCAACAACATTCCTTCAATACCAAGATTGATGACTCCGGAGCGCTCGGTAATTATGGCACCGAGCGAGGCGAGTATGAGAGTCGTAGCAATGCTGATCCCGTCGGCAAAGGTGAGAACCCACACATTCGAATTCATGCCCTGACCTTTGATGAAATCACTGCTGGATTGATTCGACGAACTCGAATTCGATTACGTCGGAAAATCTCTCCACCGAGGGCGAACAACAATACCGAACCTTGCAAAACTACCGCGATTGAAATTGGCACCGGATTATCCGAGATTTGAAGCGCGGCACCGCCGACTCGCAAACCAGCGAACAACACCGCTGTGATCACAACTGCAACAAAGTTGTACCGAGCTAGCGACGCTACGACGATTCCCGCATACCCCAAACTTATTTGTAGCAAGCCGGGATCTACATTCCCGGCCGGACCGACCACATACATCGCACCACCCAGTCCTGCAAGGGCGCCCGAAACTAGGAGCACTGAAACCGTCAGGCGGGCGGCATTCATCCCCGCATATCGCGCCGTGCTCGGCGAATCGGCATATACCGAGGTCTCATAGCCGTAGTTCGAATGCCGAATGAACAGCCACAACGCAACTGCCAACAGAATCGCAATGATTAAGGTCGGATACGAATTAGTCGTGCCAAAATTTCCGAGTCTGGCGTTGGCCGATACTGCCCTTCCCTGAGGAAACGACGTCGATGGATCACGAAAAAATCCACGGCTACCAAATATGAAATAGTAAACAAGATTTAGGGCAACATAATTGAGCAGCAACGTACTGACGATTTCACTCGTCCCCAATTTGGCTCGCAACACTGCCGGCACCAGGATCCACAACCCACCTGTAAGTGCACCAACTAGGAGCACGACAGGAACGGCGACGATCTTGGGGAGGTGATCGGCTAGAGCAATCCCGGCCCATGCGCCGCCGATCATGCCCAGGTACATCAGACCCTCTCCGCCAATATTGAATAGATTCATTCGAAACGCGAACGCCGCGGCAAGACCGGTGCAGATGAGGGGCGTGGCCAATCCGAGGGTATCGGTGATCCCATAAAATGTGGAGTAGCCATTACTCAGTAACTCGATGTATGTATTTATCGGTGAGTGTCCATTTAGTAACAGAAAGACCCCGCCCACACTCAGAGCCAAGAACACCGAAACGACGGGTACGGCGAGGGTTAGCCAGCGCGGTGATGTAAGCCGTGGCTCGAGTTCAACTCGAGTGCGGCCGATGATCATGAAAGCCCTGCCATTGCGTGGCCTACCGCTTCAATGTCAACATCTTTGCCATTCGCTTCGTGAACCACCGATCCACGGTAAAGCACAAGTATGCGATCTGCAAATGTCAACACTTCATCCAAGTCTTCACTAATCAGCAAAACCGCCTTGTCCCCGGAGCGAGCCTCATCGAGTAATTTGTGCACCGTCTCGACTGCACCAATATCCAATCCGCGAGTTGGCGAACACACAACGATCACGCGGGACTGATCGCCCACAGAGAAGATCTCGCGGGCAAGCAATACCTTTTGAGCATTACCGCCAGAGAGTTTGCGTGTCGGTGTGCGCGCACTTGGAGTCTTGATCTCAAGTTGCTTTATCAACTCGTCGGCTTCGACTTGTGCGGTACGCCGATTGACGAAAAAACCTCGTGCACGGGTAAGCATGAGATTGTCAACAATGGAAAGCGATGGAGCGAGCCCGGTGCCGAGGCGATCTTCAGGCACATAGGCCAACCCGAGGGCGCGTACACGGCGCGTACCAATGCCATTTATAGGTACGTTCCCGACGACAATCGATCCCGATGATGGCACTAGAAGGCCGGTCACTAACTCGGCCAACTCGCGCTGACCATTCCCCGAGACTCCGGCTACACCAACAATTTCTCCAGCACAGACATTGAACGTGATATTTTTAACAATGTCCAAGCCGTGGCGTCGTAGTGTGACATTGTCAATCGACAACAAAGTTGATCCTTTTGCCGTTCTTGACACTCGGCGAGTCAAATCGATGTCCCTGCCAATCATTAGTTCGGTGAGCTGCCGCGTGTCAGCTTCGCCACGAGCTACCGATCCCGTAACTCTGCCTTCACGCATCACTGTGATGCGGTCCGAAATATCCACCACCTCTCCAAGTTTGTGACTGACAAACACAACAGACTTCCCGGCGGCAGTCATAGCCCGCACGGTGGCAAAGAGTTTCTCCACTTCGGGCGGAGCAAGCAGTGCAGTAGGTTCATCCAAAAGGAGAATCTCCGCACCTTGATACAACGCCTTGATGATCTCGACACGCTGTCGCTGTCCAGCCGATAGTTCGCCGACGGTCGCGCGCGGATCAATTGGTAGTCCAAATTTTTCGGCCACCTCGGCAACCCGAGATTCAAGTGTCGAGTTACGTAAGAGAAAGGGCAAACTCCGATGTCCGAGCACGACATTTTCGGCGACGTTGAACCGCTCAACTAGTCGAAAGTGCTGATGCACCATGGCAATACCGTTGAGCAAGCCGTGTCGCGGACTCGTCAGGCGAACTTGCGTGCCATTGCGCAACACTGCCCCTTCATCGGGCTTGTAAAGACCACACAACACCGATGCCAGCGTGCTCTTGCCAGCACCATTTTCGCCCAACAGCGTATGCACTTCGCCAACGGCGAGATCAAAATCTACATTGTCATTGGCGAGAACGCCCGGAAATCGTTTGGTGACTTGACGAGCGGAGAGAGCGAAAAGGGTCGCACCTCTTGCGCGGTGCGACCCCGTAGCTGCCTCACGAGAGGCATTGGTCATGTTGGATCAACCAGCTGGAATTTCGCCAATCACGCCTTCGACGAGATACATCATTCCGAGAATATCCGCGTGTGGGGCCACAGCGCCCGCCGCGATTTGTACCTTGCCGGTGTTGTCTCTGATTGGGCCGGTAAATGGCACAAACGAACCATCAATGATGGCCGCTTGTTTCTCGGCGATCAGGGTGCGGGCTTCTTCGCTCACAGATGAACCAAGAACGCCGAGTCTGACTGTGCCGTCAGCCATATTGCCGTAAAACTGATCTGTCAGGCACGTGCCATCAATCACCGATTGTGTAGCCCTGATGTAATAGCTACCCCATTCCCACACCGAAGCAGTGAGCCAGGTGTCGGGGAAGTCGCCGGCCTTCGTATCGGAATCATTTCCAGTCCACTTCGCTCCGGCTTCCTTGGCTGCTTCACCGGTTGCGGTGGAGTCTTGGTACATACCAACAACATCGACGCCGACCTGCAAGAGCGACTGCGCCGCTAACTTTTCTTTGGCTGGGTCATACCAAGTTGAAGTCCATGTGACTTGCACAGTTGCATTCGGGTTCACCGAACGCGCGCCAAGGGTGTAGGAATTCACACTGCTAATAACTTCCGGGATTGGGAAGGCTGCGACCATGCCGATCTTGCCCGACTTGGATGCCGCACCGGCGGCGATACCACTTAGATAGAAGGCCTCATACCCTGCACCAAAATAGGTGCCCATGTTTGGCGCCGTCTTATAACCGGAATTGTGCTGAAAGCAAACATCCGGATACTTGCCGGCTGTTTCCAGCATCGGATCCATATAACCGAACGATGTCCCAAAGATAATGTCGTATCCGTCACGAGCCAACTTGTCGAACGTTGCAGTGGCAACTGCACCTTCTGGAATATTCTCCAGACGGGTGACGGTGATCCCAAGTGCTTCCTCGAGTTCTCCGATACCTTGGTCGTGCTGATAAGTCCAACCCGCATCTCCGGGAGTACCGATGTACACGACTGCCACTTTTATATCAGTCGCCGGTTCTGTCGTTGCGGAATCGCTATCTCCACCACAGGCTGCGAGTCCTAAGACCGCCGCGACTGCTAGGGCGAAACCCTTTACATATTTCTTTCTCATGGACACATTCTCCCCTATGCATAATGCATATATCGATCTAACACTCCGCGCCCCGATGGCGTGAACCGACAATAACA
>JBKJXI010000061.1:0-5573 GCA_046716325.1 Ilumatobacteraceae bacterium
CGGCTTACTCAACTTCTCGAAATCGAACATCCGATCATGCTTGCTGGAATGGGCGGTGTGTCCTATCACCGACTAGTCGCCGCGGTATCGGAAGCCGGCGGCATTGGGACACTCGGTGCTTCCACGATGCGCCACGGCGAGTTGGCCACGGAGATCGCCGGCGTAAAATCGCTGACCCGGAAACCATTTGGGGTTGACCTTCTCACCGCGCTACCGCAACAAGTTGAAAATGGCCTTCGCGATGTGGTCGAGGGCGGCGCGCGAGTGTATGTTGCCGGACTTGGCGTACCACGAGAAGTAATCGACTACCTGCATTCCAAGAACATTCTTGTTGGCTCAATGTGCGGAAAAGTGCGACATGCAATTTCCGCGGTTGAGAGTGGCTGTGATTTCGTCGTCGCCCAAGGAACCGAGGCGGGCGGCCACACCGGCACTGTTGCGACGATGGCCCTCGTGCCTCAAGTTGTCGATGCCGTCGGCGACAAGGTAGTAGTTGTCGCCGCGGGCGGACTCTTCGATGGTCGAGGCCTGGCCGCATCACTGGCGCTTGGTGCAGACGGAGTGTGGATCGGCACTCGGTTCATTGCCACACCCGAAGCACGCGCAGTAGATGGCTACAAGGAAACTCTGCTCACCACCGGCGAAGACGGCACCGTGATCACCCGTAGCTACACGGGCAAGACATGTCGCGTCGTGCGCAACGACTGGACGAATGAATTTGACGCCAACCCACAAAATCTTCAGCCCTTCCCCGCTCAGGCAATCGCATCAATGCAGGCCGGAGCCAATCACTTGGGATATCCAGAAGGAACGGCCGTCGACGTCCACCGCGAATTCATGCCCGCGGGTCAGGGGGTTGGCGCAATTAATGAACTCGTGCCGGCCGGCGTGCTCGTGCAACGGATGATTGACGAGGCCGAAGCAATTATCGAGCGCCTGCACGGAGTTCGTCGATAAGCATTTGCTGACGCCTGATAAATCGACCACGTCGTGTTCACCGTCTTACGCACCAATCGAGATGTTCGGTATCTCTTCATTGCCGACAACATTTCGATCATGGGCGACTTCTTCACCTATATCGCCCTCGCCGGACTAATCAAGGACTTCACCGATTCGAACCTGCTGGTGGCGTTTGTGTACGTGGCGTTTACATTGCCAACATTCTTTATGTCGCCCCTGGCCGGGCCGGTGGCAGACAGATTTGATCGCCGCAAAATTCTCGTTGTCTTTTCGCTCTTTCAGGCACTGTCCGCCGTTGGGTTTCTATTCACAACGCACGATCGAATTTGGCTTGGCCTGTTGGCACAGACGCTCATCACCGGTCTGTCGGCGTTCGTAAACACCGCCTATTCTGCCGCTTTGCCCAATTTGGTTCGCAACGACGACGAACTGCGACAGGCCAATGCGCTGTTTGGATCGAGTTGGGGCGTCATGATTTTTGCCGGCGCGGCCCTGGGAGGACTATTTTCTCAAGTCTTTGGACGAACCGCCACATTTGTCGCCGATATCGCCACATTTCTCATTGCCGTATGCCTGGTGTTACGAATTAAAACACCAATGCAAGAGCCGCGCACCGAGCCACACCAGGTGCGGGTGCGACCGATTGCCGATATGGGTGAAGCCCTTCACTTGGCCAAAAGTGACCGTGTCATTTTTGCCCTAATCGCCTCCAAGACTACGTACGCAGTCGGTGCCGGTGCCGTCAGCCAACTAGCGGTGTTGGCATCCGACGCATTTCGTACCGGTGACGGTGGAACGGGACTGCTGTTTGCTGCCCGTGGACTAGGCGCGGCTCTCGGACCGATCGTGGCAACCAGATACGTTCGAAATAATTTTCCTCGCTTGCTTACCACTTGTGGAATCGCCGGATTCCTGTTCGCCGTCGGATACCTCGGCGCCTCCGTTAGCCCCACCTTGATCATTGCGTGTCTGTGCATCATGGCCGCGCACTTGGCCGGCGGGGCCCAGTGGACACTTTCGACCTATGGGCTGCAAATGCGCACGCCCGACAGATTGCGCGGTCGAGTGTTGGCTGGTGATATGGCGCTGGTGACGCTCATGCTCGGCATGAGCAGCGTGGTGGCAGGAATACTCAGCGAGTTTTTCGCGGTTCGGACCGCGATGGCGATGATGGGAATACTGGCCGGTGTCGCCGCCACGCTGAACATGGTCCTGACTTCGGCTATGCGTCAGCGTCTGCGCAGCGAACTGCCTCCGCAATAAGGGGAGCCAATCTGGCAGGCGACTTTATTTACTTCGCCGGCGCTCTCGCAGCTTCGCCAATGGTCCGAAAATTTTCATCACTCCAAACAGGCCGCGCATGAACGACTCCATCCGGCGAGCTGGCCGGACCTCGAGCAGGAAGCGGGTCTCGCATTCGCCGCAATTTCGCACCACATGCAGTTTGCGCCGGGGCACGGCAACGGAGTCCCCAACCCCGAGTGTTCGTTCTATACCACCAACACGCACCGTCAGCTTTCCGGCCAGGACTTCCACGGTTTCATCCTGACGAGCGTGAGCATGGAGCGGAACCCATCCGTCGTGGTCAAGCCTCACCTCCATTTGCAGAAGTTCTCCGCCGGTTTCTGCACCTGTCTTTAGAAATGTCACGTGCTGACCGGTAAGGGCATCATGAAGGTGAGCGGCGTGTGTCATTGCGCTCTCTCGGCGGCTGCCTTTAGGTGATCGAGCGTGACTTGCATGCCATTGCGCGCATCGCGGCTGGAGCGGTCCACCATCCCCGGTATGCGTCGAAGGGTTTTAACCCATCGAGGCATCAAGATCACCTCGTACGACTCCGAAACACGCGTTCCCTCAGGAATCGGCTCAAAGCGGTACCGCCAACGGGTCGAAACATTTCCGCGAAACAGCGTGTCGAAGGCGAACTCCCGACCGGGGTCACTTGCGGTGATGACAGATTCACGCGACCAGCGTGCCCCTCTTTGACGGCTTTGGCCGGTGAACCGAGCCCCGACTTGCGGTTCGGTCGCTCCATTCAACCATTCGCAGCGCGCGCATATAGGGCTCCACTCGCCCATTCGAGTTACGTCGCTTACAAGCGACCACACCCGCTCGGGAGTTGCGGCCATCTCGACGGTCACTTCGTCCTTGATAATCGCCGTCATCTCACTTTTCACTCTTGTCTAAAGATGGGGTCCTGTCAAGGTGAGCGTCAGCGTCCGCGCAGCGAACTGTCGCTGCAATGAGCCGGGCAGAGCGATCGTCGCCGACGATAGTCCAGCCCAATTTGTTCATCACATAGCTAAACGACATGTTTCGCGTAGGGTCCGCAAACGAAATTGACCCGCCAAGGCCCGGATGGCCAAATGTTCCTGGTCCGGAAAAGGGAACGTAGCTATTGGACGTCATAAATCCCATCGAAAATGTCGTTGGGATGATCAGGCACAGATCTGCTTCACCACGTGGAGTGACCGCGGCGCTCATCTTGGCCATTGTTTCCGCAGACACCAATCGCAGCGAACCGTGCGCCCCGCTTACTTCGCCGACTGTCGCGGCGTACATCGTGGCCAGAGATCTGGCATTAGAGACTCCATTGACCGCCGGGATCTCTGCCGCGTGCACGTCACGTCGATTGAAACCGCCGGCGACAGAAAACGCCCCGTTCAACGAAAGCGATTTGCCACCCGCTGTTCCAGGACCTGTTATTTTTTCAAAGAGTTCCTTCGCCCGTGCATCCACTTTCGGGGCGGGTTCGCCGTCGGAGCGGGGCCAGCCCGTGTTGAGCGGTGACAACCGCGACTCAAGGCGCTCGGGGAGACCGACATATATTTCGACTCCGAGTGGATTGGCAATTTCCTCGGCAATAAATCGACCGATGTTCCGACCGTCCACCCGACGTACAAGTTCGCCGGCCAACCAGCCAAACGTGATTGCGTGATAACCATGCGTCGAGCCAATTGGGAATGCGGGCGCGGTCTGGGCGAGCAGTTCGGTCATCAAGTTCCAGTCCAGGACATCGGCAAGTGAGACTGGTTTGTCAACCGTGTAGAGGCCGACCTGGTGCGACATCAATTGGGCGACTGTCGCGCGTTCCTTCCCCGCGGCGGCGAACTCGGGCCAGAACAAGGCAACCGGTTCTTCGTACGAAAGTAACCCGCGTTCGACACACATTGCGACGGCGGTGGCAACCACTCCTTTGGTAGAGCTGAATACGAGTTGCAGTGTGTCATGGTCGTAAGCCTTGCTGGACTCGGTGTCGAAATTTCCGCCAGCCAAATCGACAACGCATTGGCCCTTGTGGAACAGCGAAACCGCCGCGCCAACATCTTGTCGGGACTCGATGGTTTGACTGAACACATCGCGCACACGCTCCCAGCCCGGCGCCACAGGGCCGTGTACGGGAGCGGCCATCGTGTTCAGCGAGTGTCGTCGATGATTGAACGCAGTAGTTCAACTTGCTGAACCGCATCCGGACCAATCGGGTTGACCGACAATACGGTGACACCAGCCTCCTTATAGGCGGCGACTCGCTCCTTGATATACCCCTTTGGGCCGACGAGGTGGGACATTTGCAGCCACTCTGTCGGCACCAGTCTTGCTGCTTCATCTTTTTTACCGTCTAAATATGCATCCTGGATCAGCGCCGCTTCCTTTTCATATCCGTAGTCCCTGCAGATGTCGTTGTAGAAATTCTTACCCCGGGCACCCATTCCACCTACATACAGGGCGGTGGACGGTCGGGCAAAGTCGAGCACCTTGTTTTGATCGTCCCCTACGAGTGACTCATCTATGGCCAACATGCCGCCGGCCGAAATGTCCAACCGCTTGCGCGATGGCTCGCGTTTTGCAAGTCCGGCCTTGAGCGCGGTCCCCCACACATCGTGAAACTTTTCGGGCCAGAAGAATATCGGCATCCACCCGTCTGCAACTTCTGCCGTGGCCTCGACGCTCTTGCCCATCAGGGAGGCCCACCAAATTGGAATTTCATTACGCACCGGATGATTGATTAACTTCAGCGCCTTGCCAAGACCAAGTCCTTGCCCTTCGGGCAGCGGGATCTGAACGGTTTTTCCGCGATATGTGAGCGGCTGGGTTCGTTTCCACACCTCGCGACACACCTCGATGTACTCCTTGGTGCGCTGCATCGGTTTTTCGTACGCAACGCCATGAAATCCTTCAATGACTTGCGCCCCGGATGCGCCAAGGCCAAGCACGAACCGACCTCCACTGACATAGTCGCAACCGGCTGCGGTCATGGCCACAAGCGCGGCCGTGCGCGAATAGACGTTGATGATCCCGGTACCGATTTCGACTCTCTTGGTGACGGCCGCGAGATAGCCAATTTGGGAAATGGCATCGAAACTATATGCCTCGGCGACCCACACCAGATCAAGTCCTACTTTTTCAAGCTCGACAACCTGCTTGGCCGAGCTTTGAAAGTCCCCGACATAGTTGATCATCATTGACAATTTCATAACCGGCACTCCTGGAACTGCGTGTCCCCTGACGACTCTATTTCCCGATCAATTGACGAGACGGGTTCGACCCACCCAATACGGCGCACGAATATCTTTCTTCAATATCTTGCCGCTCGGGTTGCGCGGCAAGGTGTC
>JBKJXI010000062.1:0-3918 GCA_046716325.1 Ilumatobacteraceae bacterium
AATGTCACAGCTGGAAGTTGGCGCGTTACTGGAAATGGCGGCACAGCACAAGTTGGACCAGGGAGGTGCGGTCCTCGCATCGGCTTTGCATCGTGCTACCGAAGGGAATCCGTTTTTTATCGAAGAAACAGTTCGTCACTTGGTTGAGACAGGCAGAATTTTTCGCCGCGAAGGTCGCTGGGTCTCCGACTCAACGAATATCAACGAGATGGGCATTCCAGAGGGAGTCCGCGAGGTCATCGGACGACGACTATCTCGGCTCAGTTCGGAATGCAACGGTGCGCTAGCAAGTGCGGCAGTCTTGGGTCGAGAATTTGAATTTGCGGTGCTCGGAGCAATGACCGGACTCGATGAGGACGCGTTGCTCGCAGTGATTGAGGAAGCAATAGAGGCCCAAGCAATCGTCGAGGTCAAGGGAAAAGCAGTAGCCGCCTACGTCTTCAGCCATGCCCTCGTCCGGCAAACGTTGTACGAGGAACTGAGCTTGCCGCGAAAACAACGATTGCACGCCCGGGCAGCCGACGCAATTGAGACAGAACATGTTCGCAACTTGTCGAGCCATGTTGCGTCGCTGGCGACGCACTATCGGCTTGCCGGGGCGGCTGGTAATCCAGAAAAGGCGGTCGAGTATTCCCTTCGGGCGGGTGATGCGGCCCAAGTTGCATTTGCTCACGAAGACGCTGCAAACCATCTCGAGGGCGCCCTCGAAGTGATGGAAGATCAAGGTGTCGAGCCGGTACGCCGAGCAGAATTGTTACGCAGGTTGGGCGACTTGATGTATATCAGCGGCGTCGATCTGCCAAAGGGAATTATCTACGGCGAACGAGCTCTCGCGCTGTACGAAGAGGCTGGCGAAGTTGAGCGTGCCGCCCAGATGCATTCTCGTCTCGGTCGCGATCTTTCCACCTATCCAATCACGATGAACCTCGATCGCGCTCTGGAGCATTTTAGGGCGGCCGAGGCAGTGCTCATTCAGGGGCCAGAGCGCGCAACGCTCGTCGTGATGTATACCGGACTCGCCAACGCAGCCCTCTGGGGGTTACGCCTCGATGAGGGTTTATCATCGGCGCGACGCGCCGTGGAAATGGCTGAGCGATTGAATGACGAGCGCCTGTGGTGCACGGCGGCGCCGTTATACGGATGGCATCTCTGGGGCAGCGGTCTCGTGAAGGATGGATTTGACTTGATGGAGCGGGCTTGGGAAAAAGCAGACCGGCTGAACTTGGCGGCAGCTGCTTTTTTTGCATCATGGGTCGGTGCCACACCCGGCTTGGTGGGCTCAGGTCCTGAAGACACCGTCCGCTGGGCGGAGCGCGAACTGTCAAAGCCGCGCGTCGCTCAGGCACCCGGACAACGCCAAATCCTGCTCAATTTCCGATCGCAGGCGCAGCGCGCGCTTGGCAACATCGAGGAGCCCGTCCATGACCAGAGCGATGTTCCCGGCAATACTGTTGATATAGCACGGCACTTACAGTTATCACGGGGCGAGTGGGAACAAGGGGCGGACATAGCGATCCGAGATTATGAATCGCAACGGATCGCTGGCAATCGCTGGATCATGTGTTTGCAATTGGCGACTCACGGCAATTTTCTTCGTCTGCTGGGTCGACCTGAGGCCGAGGATTCGTTCCTTCGCGCGGTTGCATTGTCTGAAGTGGAGCACATTTCAATGGAACTTATTCACCGCGCGTCCCTGGCGCGTCTCTATGGGAAATTGGGACGGGTAGCGGAGGCGCTACCGCATCTCAAACGCTGCCATGAAATAATGGCCAACGGTGAAAATTGGCGCGCTGGGACTGGGTATGTGTCTTTTGCCGAAGGAGTTGTAGCCACCAATGGAGGATCTTCAGCCCAAGATTTCGACCTTCATTTCGCACAGGCTGTCGATGTGTTCCAACGCTTTCGCACCGTGTGGGACGAGGCGGAGTCGTTGCACGAATGGGGGAAGGCTCTCCTACTTGTAGGAGAGAAAACTCGCGCAATCGCCAAATTCGAATCCTCACTTGAGATTTATCGCCGCATTGGCGCCAGCGAGCGCTGGATGAACCGCGTGTTAGCCGACAAAGTGCCGGCCCAGGGAATCCTGAACTCCTGACTCGGGTTTGATTTAAATTATCGTCAGACCTACACTCCGCGAAGGAGGTAACAGATGGTCTTCAAGTCATCGTCGCCAGAACCACGGATCGACGAGCGGCTTGTGGTGCGCTACATGCTTCCGGTCGTGTTGATCTCAACAGCGGCACTGGGCTGGTGGTGGAGCCTGCGGATGGCCGGGGAGATGCGCGCCGAAGGCATGAGTGGAATGACGATGTCCACGCAGTCCGCAATGAGCGCCGCAGGGTTTCTGGTGGCGTGGATGGCAATGATGATCGCGATGATGCTGCCGGCGATGACACCGGTCGTGAAGTTGTACGCGCTCGCATCGGGACAGCGTCGAGTGGCGCCGCTGCCGTTCTTCGTCGGCGGCTATCGGCGGTGTGGGTAATTCTAGGTATTCCCGCCTATTTTGCCTGGCGTGGGTTGAACATGCCGATTGCAGACGGCGCCGATTGGGTGGCGCGGCTTGCCGGTGGGTCGCTCATTGCCGCGGGGGTTTGGCAACTCACTCCGTTGAAGAAGATGTGCCTAAAAAATTGCCGATCACCGATGTCGTTCTTTCTGCAACACGGCGGTCGTCTTGAGCGACCGCTCGGTGCGTCGCGAATGGGTGCGACCCATGGCCTCTTTTGCGTCGGCTGCTGCTGGGCGATGTTTGTTGTCTTGGTTGCGGTGGGCACGATGAATATCGGATGGATGTTGATCCTTACTGCGCTCATCGTCACGGAAAAGACATTCCGCCATGGTGAGCGAGTGGCGACATTCGCCGCTGTCGCATTTCTAATCCTGGGCACCGTCCTGCTGGCATCGCCGGGGGCAATCACGGTCATCACATAATTTCAGAAACACATTCCAAAACAACCAAAGGAGAAACATCAATGACAACCACCGAAACCACAACCGCTTGGCGACTAAAAGGCAAGGGATACGAATTCTGCAACTGTCAAGCCGGTTGCACCTGTAACTTTTCTGGTTTCCCGACATCACCCGACGGAAGTTGCAAGGCCGCGGTAGGGAACAAGATCATCGAGGGTCACTGCGGCGATGTTGACCTCAGCGGCATCGATGCAGTCGCGATCATTGACTGGCCAAAGGCGATCCACGATGGAAATGGCAAGGCAATATTTGTCGTGCCACCAAAGGTCAGCGACGAACAACTTGGTTGCTTGGCCCAGATCTTCACCGGGCAACTGGGGGGACTTCCATGGTCGATTCTCGGCACAACCTTTACGGTGGCCGGCGTCGTACGCGCGGAGGTGAACATCAAGGACGACGGGATCAACAGCGGTTTTGACATCCCTGGCGTCGGGAGCGCCAAAGGCGGAACACTCAAGAACCCCGTTACCGGCGAAGAGCATCTCGTCGCGATTGATCTCAATACCGGATTTATCTGGAAGCGGGGAGAATGTGGTCAGGGAAGCTTCGACGTGGAGGCCGAGGGTATCCACCTAACTTTCAAGGACAGCAACTGGATCTTCTACGAGTTTGACTGGACCAATCAAGTCTAAAATTCGGATTTGCACAGTCTCAAGCGGCATGAATCGGGTATATCTAGTCACCAATTCATGATCAATTCGAGGTCGCCGGTATGGGACATATCTTTGCAGCCCTGGCGTTTCTGGTTGTATCCAGTTTCCCATCGGGGAGTGTTCCGGCGCCCGAATCTGCACCATCCGGCAAGGAAGTTTTGCTGGTGGGCGACTCGGTTATGGCGGTACTTGCAAGTAATACGGAGGGTCTGAAACTACTAGGGCGCAAGCACCCCTATATCTTCAAAGCCGTTGGTTGTCAGCGGTTAATTAGCTTCGGCTGTACCAAGAG
>JBKJXI010000063.1:0-2672 GCA_046716325.1 Ilumatobacteraceae bacterium
ATCGACTACTTAAAACTTATTGGCATGCACAATGTCCGTCAGCATGAACTACACATCAGCACCTATGTGCTGGACACACTTACCCGACGATTCGGAAATGACATCACCATTCACGGCCCGACCAATCCGGAACAGCGAAGCGCAACTTTTAGTTTTTCATTCCGTGACATTCACCCGCACGACTTGAGTCAGGTGCTCGACCAACACAATGTGTGCATTCGGGCCGGACATCACTGCGCCAAACCGCTCATGCGTGTACTTGGAACGAACGCCACGGCGCGAGCAAGCTTCTATCTGTACAACACCGAACCAGAGGCCGATGCCTTGGCCGATGCCCTTGACCGTGCATCCGATATCTTCTGAGATGGCCGACGAGGGAGTACAACATGCCAGGTCTTGAGGATCTCTATCGAGAAATAATTCTCGATCATTATCGGACCCCTCGCAATCGCGGCGAGCTTGAGCCGCCGGCGGTGTCCGCAGAGGGTTACATCCCGCTTTGCGGAGACGAGATTCGGGTGTTCATTGTCGTTGAAAACGGGATAGTAAGCGATGTGCGATTCAATGGTTCGGGATGCTCGATCAGCCAGAGCTCTACTTCGATGATGACCACCGCAATTAAGGGAAAATCGGTAGCTGAAATTCGCAAGATCGTGCGACGCTTCAAACATATGATGACGCTCGACGACGATACCGATACAACTTCGTTGGATGAAACTCTTAACTTGGGAGACTTGGAAGCATTGCAGGGTGTTGTAAAATTTCCCGTTCGTATCAAGTGCGCAACGCTTGGTTGGAACACTCTCCTTGATGCGCTCAATGTGAGTTCACCCGCGTAGGATTTCCACATGTCAGTAGCCGGCGAAGTCTTGGCCAAGGCACCAAAGGTTCTGCTACATGACCACCTCGATGGCGGTCTGCGCGCCGAGACGGTGATTGATCTGGCCAGAGAATATGGATACCCAAAATTGCCGACCACCGATGTCGCCGAATTACAAAGGTGGTTTCATCGGGGGGCCAAGCGAAACGATCTGGTCCTGTATCTCGAAACCTTTGCCCACACGGTTGGCGTGATACAACATCGAGACGCAATCGAACGTGTGGCCTACGAATGTGCGCACGATCTAGCCAACGATGGCGTGGTCTATGCAGAGGTTCGATTTGCGCCGGAACTGAGCACCGAGGCGGGCCTGACTCTCGACGAGGTCGTACGGGCGGTACTTGATGGCCTTAAACGCGGCTCCGATGGATCCAAACTCGCCGTTTATGTGATTTGTTGTGCCATGCGCACCGCCGCCCACAGTCTTCAGATCGCCGAACTGGCGGTTCGTTGGCGCGATGAGGGCGTCGTCGGATTTGACATTGCGGGTGCCGAAGCGGGATATCCGCCGACGCGACACCTCGATGCATTTCAATTCATTCAGCGTTCCAATTTTCACACGACTATTCATGCCGGAGAGGCATTCGGCTTGCCGTCAATTTGGGAGGCGCTGCAATTTTGTGGCGCCGAACGACTCGGACACGGTGTACGAATTGTCGACGACATAACTGGCGAGCCAGGCAATGAACAACTTGGCCGACTGGCCCAATTCGTTCGCGATCGTCGCATTCCACTTGAGCTGTGCCCAACGTCAAATGTCAATACCGGTGTCTGTGCATCCATCGCCTCGCATCCGATCGGTGTATTGAAGCGACTTCGATTTCGAGTCACGGTAAACACAGACAATCGACTGATGAGCGCGACAACCATGACCAAGGAATTTGAACAACTTTCCGAAGCGTTCGACTGGAATATTCGTGATTTTCAGTGGCTCACGGTAAATGCGATGAAGAGCGCCTTTGCCCCGTTCGATCAACGCTTAAAGCTAATCAATGAGGTGATCAAGCCCCAATACGCGGAACTTGGCGCCTAACTCGCGTCAAGTCATGGGGCGCGTACTTACTAGCAAATTGGAATCTCTGCGGACTGTACCTGGTAATCTCGGTTACTGATGCGCCTAGAAAATGTAGTTGTCGTCGGTTTGGGACTGATCAGTGCTGTATTGGCGGTACTCGTGTCGTGGAAGTGGCGATCGCTTCCATTGCGAAACCCTCGACCAGAAGGCACTATGGGAGAAAGATTTGGGCGGCTCCGAGTTGGCGCTCGAACGGTGGGCGCCGCGATGACGGCGGCAATCCTTTCCGGTTTATTCGTCCTCGGACTTGTCGGTCGCCTGGTGATGCGGATTTTGGCGGCCACTTCGAGCGACGCCCAGGGTCGATTGACCGAGGCCGACGAAATTGTCGGCGAGATCACACTTGGCGGAACCATCGGATTTATCGTGTTCGTCGGCTTGTTCGGAGGACTCGTCACTGGTCTGGTGTACTTGGTCATCCGAGCCTGGTTGCCGGCACGGGCAGGTATGGCGGGTCTCGTCACGGGCACCCTAGTCACTGGAACTCTCGGAGTGGCAGACGCGCTATCGCCGGACAATCGTGACTTTACGATCCTGACGCCGCTGTGGCTTGCCATTTTTCTCGTTGTCGCCACAGGTTTTCTGTTCGCCACCACATTCATCGCGTTGGCGGCCCGACTGGATCAGTTAGCCCAATCCTCTAGCCGAGCTCGTGGGTTGCTGTATCCGGGCCTAGTGATGAGTCTGATACCCCCTATTGGCATCGCTACCGTGATT
>JBKJXI010000064.1:0-2594 GCA_046716325.1 Ilumatobacteraceae bacterium
TCCACTTGGGAACGTTCTTGGCGCAATAGGCAAACACGTCTGTGATGATGCGCATCGATGGTCGCGGCGGATATATATAGGTACCGCGGGATATGTATTCCTTCAGTAAGTCGTTCTGGATGGTCCCACTGATCGCGCTAGCCGCGATTCCCTGTTCCTCGGCGACCAGCTCGTAGAGCAGCAACAAAATTGACGCGGTCGAGTTGATCGTCATCGAAGTCGTCACCTCGTCGAGCGGCAGTCCCGCTAGCAAAGTGCGCATGTCGTCGATCGAATCGATGGCCACACCTACCTTGCCTACCTCGCCAGCGGCGCGCGGATGGTCGCTGTCGTAACCCATTTGCGTTGGCAGGTCGAAGGCGCAGCTCAGTCCTGTTTGGCCGACGTCGAGCAGGAACTTGAACCTCTGATTTGTCTCTGCCGCGGTGCCAAATCCGGCGTACTGACGCATCGTCCACAATCGATCCCGATGCATCGACGGGTAGATGCCCCGCGTATAAGGTGCTTCGCCCGGCGCTCCCAGTCTTGTCTCAGGATCCCATTCGCCGAGCGACCGGGCGTCATACAGCGGGTGGATTTCAACCCCCGAATCGGTGAACCTCGAAGAATCCGCCATTCGGATAAGGCTACGAGATTTGGCTCGTAATCTAGAGTCTGAACCGATGAAGGCACCGTCGCAAGCTTCGGTTGACACCGTCGACATCGACGCCTTGGAACGAATCGAGCAGCGGATTCTATGGTTGGCGGTGCGAATGGTGGACTACGCCAATCGCGAGCGCCCCATCTCACCGACTCCCGATGGCCGCGACGCTCAGTTCGCGCTCAAGGTCGGCGGACACATGGCCAGTAGCGCATCGGTGGTCAGCATCATGACCGCCCTTTGGTTCGGTCATCTGAACGGCGACGACAAGGTCTCGGTCAAACCACACGCCTCGCCGATCTTTCACGCCATCAAATACCTGACCGGCGAACTTGATCGCTCATATCTCACACGATTGCGCAGCCTCGGTGGTCTTCAGGCGTACCCCAGCCGCACAAAGGACCCCGACGTAGCCGATTTCTCCACCGGATCGGTTGGTCTCGGCGCGGTTGCGCCGCTCTTTGCATCGATGGCCCGTCGTTACATCGATGCGCACTTCGAACCCAAGAAACCGGCACGATTCATCGCCCTAGTCGGCGACGCGGAACTGGATGAGGGCAATGTGTGGGAGGCCATAACCGATCCGTCGCTGCAGGGACTCAGCAACGTGATGTGGATCGTGGACGCAAATCGTCAGAGCCTTGATCGTGTGATCCCCGGGATGAAAATCAAAAAACTCGCCGAATTCTTTGCCGATGCCGGTTGGCATGTCGTGGAGGCCAAATACGGCCGCAGGTTGGAAGCGGCATTCGCCCGACCGGGCGGGGCTTCATTGCGCAAATACATCGACGAAATGTCCAACGAGCGATACCAAAGTTTATTTGCGCTGCAGGGCTCGGATTTGCGGTCCAAGTTTTTGGAAGGTGCTCCCAAGTCCGTCCAGAAATTTATCGCCGAAGTGTCCGATGACGAAATTGCGCCACTGGTGCAAAACTTGGGCGGCCATGATCTGTCACTGTTGCTCGACTGCTACCGCCAGTGCGACGAGGAGACCGATCGTCCAAGCGTGGTGTTTGCCTACACCGTAAAAGGTTGGGGACTTCCGATCGCCGGCGACCCTCTTAACCACGCAGCACTATTGACGGCTAATCAGATCGACACGTTTCGTTCTCGGCTGGGGTTGACCGTTGACGGCGAGTTCGATCGATTTGTTCCCGGCAGCGTCGAGGATCGTATCTGTCGAGACGTTGGCGATGACATCAACAATCAGCCAACCCCTCCCCGGCCAGACCTTCCCATCCCGGTAGAAGTCGGTTTAGCCGTCGGCGCCAAGCCAACTTCTACCCAAGAAGTGTTCGGTCGCCTGCTCACCGGGCTGGGATCCATTGAAGGTGTCGGGGAGCGAATCGTTACGACATCGCCGGACGTGAGCGTGAGCACGAATCTGGGCGGATGGATCAACAAGTTCGGAGTGTTTCACTCGCAGATTCAACCCGATTATCTCGGCGAGGATCGATTACTCCGGTGGCAGGAAGGTCCACTGGGGCGCCATATCGAACTCGGCATCAGCGAAATGAATTTGTTTCTCACCTTGCACGCATTTGGACTGGGGCACGAATTACACGGCGAACATCTCCTGCCAATCGGAACGCTGTACGACCCCTTTGTGTGCCGCGGCTTGGACGCGCTGATCTATGCGTTGTACAACGGGGCCCGCTTCATCGTCGTTGGCACACCGGCGGGAATCACGCTTGCCCCCGAAGGCGGCGCCCATCAAAGCACGATCACCGCTTCGATCGGGATGGAACTTCCAAATATCACCTACGCCGAGCCGTGTTACGCGCGAGCCCTCGACTGGTTGATGTGCGACGGGTTGAAGCGACTCGGATTGCCGGACGGCGACAGTCTGTATCTGCGGCTCTCCACTCGAGCGATCAACCAGGCGCCATTTGAATTGCTCGTTCAAAGCCGTGGTCGAGACGCATTGCGCGCCGATGTGTTGAGCGGCGGCTAT
>JBKJXI010000065.1:0-3060 GCA_046716325.1 Ilumatobacteraceae bacterium
GGTGTAGATCTAGTAACTCAACATATAATAAAAAAAAAAAGCGCAACGTGGCTTGGCCAAGTTGCCCGCGCCAATGAACTTCCTCCACTGGTTGAGCAATGAGAATTGATCAATGAGTATCGCACCCGACCTGCGCGCAATCGCCCTTGCGACCAAAGGTTTTATGCCCGCCGAGGAGGGCGATGCGTTATTTGACGCCGCTTGTCGATGCGGACCAGTTCCATCAGATCACGATTTTGTCGAAGTTGGTTCGTATTGCGGACGATCCACTGTGTGGTTGGGTTCGGCCGCCCGACTGGCCGGAGCGACCCTGTATGCCGTCGATCATCATCGGGGCTCCGAGGAAAATCAGCCCGGCTGGGAGTGGCACGACCCGACTCTTGTTGACAACTCAACCAAGTTGATCAACACCCTTCCATTTTTTGATCGGACAATGACCAGTTGTGGGCTTAGCGATGTGGTGCGAGCCGTTGTCGGTGACTCGTCATCGATTGGCTCAGCCTGGCCGAGACCGATCGCATTTCTATTTATCGACGGCGGACACGGAACGGACGTTGCGCGTGACGATTATCGGTCGTGGGCGCCTCATGTTGCAGTAGGGGGTCGGTTGGCGATTCACGACGTGTTTCTCGATCCCAAGCTTGGTGGTCGGGCACCATACGAGCAGATCTATCTACCAGCGATCGATGGTGGTGCATTCGTGGAAGAATCGGCGACGGGTTCGTTGCGGGTCTTACTGCGAGTTAGTCGATGACTTCCGGAGCTCGAAACAGATGGCTCGTCGCCGTTGCTCCGGCGATCGCATCTGCGGCAATGATTACGGCTGCCCCCGTATAGGCGCTTCGCTCCTCGGCCGGGAAGATGATTCGATTCGGATAGCTGATGCCTGTGTAGTAGGAGCCATCGTCGTTGCGGTGGGCGCGCGTCCAAGACAGCAGTTCACGAGCGGTATCGGTATCGCCGATTGCGACGTGGGCGACCGCACACTCAGCCGTTTCGGCGGCGGTAACCCATTGTTCATCGCTGACGCATCGAACACCTCTACCCTCGATCACGAATTCCTCCCATCGCCCGGCGAGACGATCCTTGGCCTCGGACCCACTGAGCGCGCCGGTAAGGACTGGGTAGTACCAGTCCATCGCCCAGCGATGTTTTGGTTCAAAGGCATCCTGATCGGTGCGGATGATGTGGCCGACTGCTTCGGCGGCGGCTCGCCACTCTTGTTGCGGATCGCCGATGACGGCACCAAGGTCGGCGGCGCACTGCAACGCATGGTGAATCGAGGAGGAACCGGTGAGCAGGGCGTAATCCCACGGTCGGTCCTCAATCTCACGCGCCCACAAAAAAGTTCCGTCACATCGACGCATGCTCATCACCCAGTTGATCGCCCGTTTGACTGTCGGCCACATTTTTTCGACAAATGTGATGTCGTTCCCCAATAACCAGTGGTGCCAAATACCGGCTCCGATATACGCGCACACATTGGTGTCGAGTTTGTGATCCTCGACGGAACCATCGGGCAGGTAATAGTTGAACCAGCTTCCATCACCGCGTTGTTGATCCGCGAGCCACTGATATGCCCGTCGAGCATTCTCGTGCAGACCCATGATGTCGAGAGCCATCGCGGTTTCAACATGATTCCATGGATCGCAATGTCCGTTCGGAAACCAAGGAATCATTCCGCTGGGAAGTTGCAGGGCGGCAATCGACCGCGCCGTTTGACTCAGTTCGTCATGGGAGACAACTCCGGCGAGTCGGTCGTGGCGATCATCGAGGCCCAATTCGGCTGCCATGTCAGTTGCCACTCGCATTGACAGCAGGCGGTTTCTGCGAATAGACAATATAACTTTTGCCAAGCACCGGACTCAACGCCCTGTCCAGAATCCGGATGCCTCGCGGCGCGGCAACGATGTCCCACTCCAAAAACTTCTTGTATGCATTGACGAGTCGGTGATCTTGGCGTGTTGGGCCGACCGCACAACGCAACCACCAGTACGGGGAGTGCAAACCATGGGCACGATGGGCACCGCGAAGGGAAAGGCCGGCGGCGCGAATTTTAGACTTCAATTCCGAGGCACTGTAGATGCGGACATGTCCTCCGGGAACAAACGGTGCATGGTATTCGTCCGACAGCATCCAATTTATTTTTTCCGGAAACCATGAGGGCACCGTTGCGGCCAAGGTACCGCCTGGTCGTAAAACCCGTGACAATTCACTTAGGGCACGGACATCATCGTCGACATGTTCAAGCATCTCGGAGGTAATGATGCAGTCAAATGCTGAGTCGTGAAAAGGAAGATTCGTTGCATCCCCACGAATGACACCGGCGAGACGGTCGCCGCCGATTTCGCCAGCCTGAGCCATCGCGGCAAAAGTTGCTCGAGTGATTGCCACCTCGTCGGTGGCATGGTCCAATGCAACAACTCGTGCACCTCGTCTGGCCGCTTCAAAGGCGTGGCGACCAAAGCCAGAGCCGGCATCTAGAAAAAGTGTGTCGCGGGTGATTGGCAAGCGATCGAATTCGACTGTGAGCATCTGGCTACTGTTTCGCTCGACGCTTACTCGCATTGTGCGGCATCGCCAATACTTCTCGATACTGCTCGACGGTTAGCGCTGCACAGTGTCGCCAACTCCAACGGTCGACAACCCTCTTGCGTCCGGCGGCCCCGATTCGTTGACATAGCGCAGGATCTTCGAGACCGCGCCGAATGGCTGTGGCCAGAGCATCGACATCACCGGGCGGGCAGGAGAGAACCGTGTCGTTGTCTTGACCCGTGACTTCCGGTAAGGCGCCGCCAGTCGTGGCAACCAAGCAAATTCCGGTTGACATGGCCTCGATGGCGGGGAGGCTGAAACCCTCATAGAGACTTGGTACGACAGCGAGTTCACTCTCGGCGTACAACTCCACCAGTCGTTCGTCGGAGACGCCGGAGACAAAACTGATGCAATCTCGCAACCCGAGCTCGTCGATAAGTTCGGCGCTCGCACCCCTTCGCGCCTTGCCGATGATCGTCAGATGCACATCGCGCTCGGTGCGCAGCTTGGCGACCGCCTCAAGTA
>JBKJXI010000066.1:0-9445 GCA_046716325.1 Ilumatobacteraceae bacterium
TCCGATCACGCGTGCCGTGGATACCGCGTCGTGATCGAGAATAAAGTCCGCGGCGACTGGCGTATGGTGAAGCCGAATTGTGTTGTACAAATGCCTCGGCGCCACGACCTGGGGTACAACTCCCTCAACAATTGTTCCGTGTTCTGCAACCACTCGACCCGCCTGCAGAACCCGCGCCGGGCGAAAGCCGGCGAGTTTGTCAAAGACAAGAACATCGGCCTGATATCCGGGACCGAGAGATCCGAGATGAAAAAAATTGTGATACATGGCAGGAAAAAATGAGGCCATCAACAATGCGTCGATATCGGAAAGTCCGTGCTCCGTTGCCAGTCGCGCGCAGTGATTGATGTGTCCGAGGTCGCGCAACATGTCGGGTTCGCGATCGTCGGTGCTGAACGCACAACACATCGAGCCCTGATTGAGAACGGTCGGCAACAGGGTCACCAGCTCCTGACAAATCGAACCGTGACGCAAAAATACCCACATTCCTTTTTGGCGTTTTTCGAGAGCCTCGTCAAGTGCAAAACATTCGTGGTCCGACTCGACTCCTGCGGCCAGGTAGGCATCGAGTTGATTTCCCCGCAGGCCGGGCGCATGACCATCTACCCGTCGCCAACCGGCTGCGTCGATGATTTCCCGAAACATCGGATCGCCATTTATCACGCCTGGAAAATTCATCACCTCGGCGACGCCGATTGCGCCGTATTCGTTCAGCAAGACCTTGACCTCATGGGCGGAAAAGGCCGCCGAGGCGCTTTCAAATTTGGAAGCAGGGACACAACTCGATGCCGCAATTCCAAAGGTGAATGGCATGTCGGCCGCCGCCTCGATCACGGAAATTACTCCCTTGAGGCCGGCAACATTTGCGACCTCGTGCGGGTCGCACGCCACGGCCGTGGTTCCGTACGGCAAAACAGCTTTGACAAATTCCGAAACCCACACCTTTGAGGACTCGAGATGCATATGCGCATCGACGAATCCGGAACACAGTGCCGCGCCCTCCACATCCATCGTCGCAATCGCGTCGCGCGATCCCCAACCGACCACCTGTCCGTCGCAGATCGCAAGATCGGTAGCGATCCACTCTCGGGTCGCGGGACTAAAAACCCGGCCACCCGTGATCAGCAGGTCAGCCGGCCCGTCGCCGCGCGCGGCGGCCAATGCCTTTTGCGTTACCGCTGGACGCGCCACGGCGTGACTGTAGTCCAAATTTGCAAAAATATCTTTGTGCGTGGAACGGCTTAGAACTCGGCGCGGACCTGCCACAGCTCGGGGAACACCGGATTAAATAGCGTGGTGGCGAGATACTGCACGCCGGTTGAACCGCCGGTGCCCATCTTGGTTCCGATCGTGCGTTCGACCATCTTGACGTGGCGATAGCGCCACTCTTGTAGACCCTCGTCAATGTCGACGAGTCGCTCAAGAAGTAGCGCCGCCTCAGGATCAGTCCGATACACGGACACGAGCATCTCATTCACTCCGTGTGGTTCGGCGCCCGGCTGATGCTTGCGTGATGCGAGATAGGTCATGACGGATTGCCAAAGTCCATCTTGAGACGGCTCTCGTCCCCCGAGGATGGACTCGAGTTGACGAAACTGACGGGACTGAAATCCGCTGGCGGCGGCAAGCCGATCGCGGAAGGTATTGAACTGCAGCGGAGTCATCGTCTCCAAAATGTCCACCTGACCAACGAGTGTCTTCATGATCGTTCGGACCCGACCGAGCAATCCGAGCGAGAGATGAGTATCGCCCGCATCGAGAGTTCGCTTGGCCTGTCGCAGTTCGTGCAACAGCGATTTGAACCACAGTTCGTAACTTTGGTGGATGATGATAAACAGCAGCTCGTCGTGTTCTGGTCCGCTCGAGAGAGGTTCCTGCAGTGTCAGCAACTCATCGATCTTCAGGTACGACATGTACGTGACCGCGGCATCTGACAATGCTGGATCCAAGGCAGATGTCATAGGGTAATCGTATGCCAGCGTCCGTCAACGAGATCACTTCGCGCCTGCATGCGGAGGCGATGGACGCGAACGACCCCCTAGCTCACTTCCGCGCAGAGTTTCTGATCACCGATCCCACCAAGTGTTACCTCGATGGAAACTCGCTTGGCCGGTTACCACGACGAACTGTCGAGTTAGTCAACAGACTCCTGCTGGACGAGTGGGGCGATCAAATGGTGGACGGTTGGTCGTCGTGGATCGATGAGGCTCAAAGTACCGGCGATCTGATCGGACGCGCGGCGCTCGGTGCGGCGGCCGGCCAGGTGCTCTCGGTGGACACGACAAGTGTCAACTTTTATCAGCTGTGCCATGCCGCGATCGAGGCGCGACCTGGGAGAAGGACCGTCATTAGCGACTCTTCCAACTTTCCCACCGATCGATACATCCTCGAAGGCTTGTGCCGGCGGCTTGGGCTGAAACTTGTGCTCATCGACGATGACGACGGCGACGAGGTGGTCACCGCTGCGATGCTCGAGCCTTACTTAAACGACGACGTCGCCCTCGTCACCCTGAGCGTCATCCAATACCGTTCGGGTGCGCTTCACGACGTCGCGGCGATCACGCAGCTTACGCACGGAGTCGGCGCGCTGATGTTGTGGGATGCAAGCCACGCCGTCGGAGCTGTGCCACTGCAATTCGACAATCACGACATAGATTTGGCGGTCGGCTGCAGCTATAAGTACGGAAACTCTGGTCCCGGTTCGCCCGGTTGGCTATATGTGCGGCGCGAACTTCAACATGTGTTGAGAGTGCCGATCCAAGGGTGGTTTGCTCAAGACGATCAGTTCGCCATGGCGCCCGGGTTCGATCGTGCGTCGGGCATTCGGGGATTTCAGATTGCCAGTCCGTCGATCATTGGGTTGCGTTGTGTTCAGGCGGCATTTGAAATGATCGAAGAGGCCGGACTGAGCGCAGTTGCGGCCAAGGCGGCCAGGGGAACCGAATTGATGCTCGCATTGCATGACGCATGGCTGGCGAAACTCGGCTGTACGGTCGTGACCCCGCGTGACGCCGCTCGTCGCGGCGGTCACGTCACAATTCGCCACCCGGAAGCGCGACGCATTTCGGCATCCCTGCGTCGCGACGCCAATGTGGTTGCCGATTTCCGCCGTCCCGATTGCCTGCGGCTGGCGATCTCTCCGCTTGCAACTTCGTTCGTCGAAATTTGGGAGGGATTCAATCGTTTGCGCGAACTAATTGTGACCCGAACGTTCGAGCAGATCGGCGAGCCGACCTCGCGGGTGACGTGAAGCGACTCTTACCGTTTGCCCTGCACCAGTTGTCCAACGTTGCATCTGGCGTTGGCAACGGTGTGGTGCTCATTGTCATACCTTGGCTAGTGCTCGACCGCACGGGTTCGGCCGCCGCGGCGGGGATTGTGGCGGCGATGTCCGCCCTGCCGGGGATTTTCGTGTCGCCATTGATCGGGGTGGTGATCGATCGCGTCGGACGGCGACAAGTGTCGATTGGTGCGGACATATTTTCCGCCATTTCCGTCCTACTTTTTCCGATCGTACATGCGGTGGGAGATCTGACCTTCGGGGTTATTTTGGCACTCGCCATACTTGGCGCAGTCTTCGACCCAGCGGGATATACGGCTAGAAAGTCACTGATTCCCGATTCGGCACAGGCGTCGCATGTGGATATCAATTCCGCGAATGGCATTCACGAGGGTTTCTTCGCCGCCGGTTTCGTTGTTGGCCCCGCGCTAGGGGCGGTGCTGATATCGACGATCGGCGCCGTGCACGCCCTGATTGTCGCCGGCGTGATGTTTGGGGTTGCCGCATTGAGCATTGTCTTCATGCGCGTCAGCGACGCCGGCCAGTTGGCTCGCGTCGCGTCGGCGAGCCGCGAGTCGTTTGTCCAAAGCATGGCCGAGGGGTTTCGTGTTCTGCGGCACGACAAGGCCCTGTTCCTGATGACAATCATGATCATGCTTGTGTCTGCCGCGTACATGCCAACGGAGACGGTCATACTTCCCGTTCATTTTGAATCGGTTGGTAACGCGTCCGGCCTTGGACTGACGATTTCGGCGCTCGCCATGGGCGCAATGCTCAGCGCATTTTCCTTTGGCTGGATTGCCAAGCGCATGACCCGTTTTCACATTCTTGTGGCCATCGCTGTAGGAATCTCGATTGCAATTATTCCGATGTCGTTGCTTCCGAACACGCTGATCACGGTGATCTTTGGATTTTTATTGGGGGCATCGTGGGGACCGTTCAATCCACTCTGGAACACTCTCGTTCAGGCCAGAATTCCGCCCGAGGCGCAGGGTCGCGTATACGGGATCCAACTGAGCATGTTGTATGCGTCCGTACCGATTGGACAACTGATCACTGGAGTCGCAATTGAACGATTCGGGTTGGAACCTACCTACCAGGCAATTGCTGCATCATTTGTGGTGATCGCAATCGTGATCATTGCACTACCCATATTTCGCGACCTCAACCGCGATCGAGTAACGACGACTTAATATGCGCCATCCAAGTCCTATGGTCTAACCTCGTGTTTGAGAGACAAAGATGACAACGACGTCATATCAAACCTATTCGCCGCTCGAAGCAGCCGAACTTCGCATTCGCCAGGCTGGCGAATGGTTGGACCTGGATGACGGCCTAATCGAGACCATCGTCGCCCCGCGGCGGATACTTGAGGTCGCAATCCCCTTTCGCCGAGACGACGGCACACGCGACCAGCTCACGGGTTGGCGAGTGCACCACAACACCACACGTGGTCCGGCCAAAGGCGGCATTCGTTATCACAGCGAGGTCACTCGCGACGAGGTTGTTGCATTGGCGATCGGGATGTCGCTGAAGACCGCAATCATGAACCTTCCTCTCGGTGGTGCCAAGGGTGGTGTGGCATTTGATCCAAAAAAGTATTCGATCGGCGAAATCGAACGCATCACCCGCAGGTACATCTCCGAGATCGCTCCGTTTCTCGGACCCGACCGTGACGTGCCTGCACCCGATGTCGGTACCAACGCACAGGTCATGGCCTGGGTCATGGACCAATACTCCACGGGTGTTGGCCATGTCGTGCCGGGAGTCGTCACCGGAAAGCCGATCGAACTCGGCGGATCCCTTGGTCGCGAATCGGCAACTGGTCGTGGCGTGGTCGAGATCGCCGAGCTGATCCTGCACAAGTCGGGCAAGTCGCTCTCGGGACAACGAATCGTGATACAGGGCTACGGTCAGGTCGGATCGTGGGCCGCCAAACTGGCCACCGAGCGTGGTGCAATCGTTGTTGGACTTGCCGATGTCGGTGGGTCGATCTATCACAAGAACGGTCTCGACCTGGGACGGATCGATGCCGCGCTGCTCGGCGGTGCCACAAGTGTCATCGAAACCGGCGTCGGCGATGTCGTGGCCAAGGGAGTCGCCGGCTCGCGCGAATTATTTGGACTCGATGCGGACATAGCGATGCCGTGTGCATTAGAAAGCGCGGTTCACGATAAGGAAGCAATCTCGATGAAGGCTCGATTAGTGGTCGAGGGTGCCAATGGCCCGCTCACGCCTGCGGCCGACGAAATCCTCGCCGACAACGGCGTGATCATCATGCCCGATGTGCTCGCCAATGCCGGCGGCGTCACATGTTCGTACCTCGAACAGTGTCAGAACTTTGCCCACCTCACATGGGACGAAGACGACGTCAACGCCCGCGTGACGGACCTGATGCGCGCCGCCTTCAATCGGTTCTATACGTTTGCCGAAACCACCAAGCTCCCCTATCGCATGGCAACCACCGTGCTCGGCGTAAAGACCATCGCCGATGCTCATCGAATGCGCGGGCTGCATCCATAACGCCCGTGGGACCCACGGGTTGATTAGAAGCGGGCGATAACACGCACCTCGCCAACAGGCTCGCCGTGGCCAAGTATTGGCGATGCAAATGCGCGCGGGTCGACCGCACCGACATCTACGCCAATCGATTGCAGGGCCGCCTTCATCACCGGTCTAGTGGCCCGATTTGCACCGTCGGCGATTTTCAACGCCACGGCGCGGCCGTCGCTCAACGCAGCGGCAAACACACCGTCTGCTCCGTCCTTGGCCATTAAACCGGGAACTCCCTGCATCAACAGGGTGACATCTCGCGTCGGACCACCCACCATTTCCGGATGAGCGCGCATGGCCGACGAGACAGTCCCTGCCGGAGAGTTTTCGGGCGACATGATTATTGACCGAAATGCGCGGGCCAGTCCCACAAGCGAAAACGCGTGGGCCGGGGCACCACAACCGTCGATTCCGATGTGAGCGACCGATTCACCGGTGAGGTCAACCATTGTCTCGGTGATGTGTTGCTGCAGTGGATGGTCGACCCGAAGATAGGACGTGTCGTGGGACCAGTTGTTGTGAACACACGTGGCAAGCATTCCGGCATGCTTGCCGGAGCAATTCATTTGCAGGGCCGAGCGGACCCCGCCTTCGCGCAACACAAACTCCGATGCCTCGGCGTTAATGGGCAGATCGGGCGTGTTGCCAAGCGACGATTCTGTGAGGTTTACCTTGGACAAGATTTCCCGCGCCGCTGCCAGGTGTTGCGGGCGTCCATCGTGGCTACCACACACCAGTGCGAGCAAGCGCGGCGGAAGTTCTAGTCCCAGCGACACCATTGTCGTTGCCTGAATCGGTTTGTTGACGGAGCGCGGATAGATCACCACCGACGAGTCGCCAAGTTCACGTTCGATCGATCCGTCCCTCGCCAAAATGACCACGGCACCAAAGTGAAGCGACTCGTCTCGTCCGCTGCGAGTCGTGACGGCAAGTTCGACGAAAGCGGAGTTGAGAGGAGATGTCGAGGTCACGAGTTAGTCTCGCAGAGCCGCGGTAAGCATCGTCTGAAATAATTTGTCGTCGGCACGAGTCACTACCCGGGCGTTGGGTTTCTGGCCCAACGCACCCAACGTGTCCATGACCACCATTCCGAGAGTCAGCGGGCTCGATGTTTCCACTCTCAGATACATGTCACGAAGTTCGGTGGCGATGCTGCCATCGATCGCATAAGCCATGGCGATCGGATCCGGCAGATCAAACCCGTCGACGTGAGTTACACGAGCGCAAAATTCGATCAGAACCCGTTGAATGTCGATTGCGAACTCGGCCAAGAAATTACCGATGGCTCGAATCTCGCGCGCCCGTAGCGGTGAGACAGCCGCGTGACGACGAGAAATGTCCCACCCGACGAATTCGAGATTCATTCCAGATGCCAACACGATCTCGGCGGCGTGTGGGTCACACCACATATTAAATTCGGCGACTGGCGATACATTGCCAATGTGGTCGGCCGCGGCCCCCATCACCACACAGCGCGCAATCTTGTTCGGCAGTGCGGGGTCGATCTGTAGTGCGCGGGCAATGTTTGTTAACGGACCAAGCGTGACAAGCGTTAGTTCACCGACATACTCGTTGGCAGCCGCAATTAGAGCATCGACAGCGCAACCGTTTGCCGGCGTACGACCGTGCAACGACAACCCGATATCTCCCATCCCGTCGTCGCCATGGACGAATTGAGCCGTCATCAACTCGCGCACAAGTGGTCGACTCGATCCCGAATAAATCGGTACCGATGATCCGCACAGCTCGGAGGTGAACAGCGCGTTCTGAACACCCATTTCCAAGGGCACATTTCCGGCGACTACCCCGATCCCGACAACATCGACATCGGGGTGACGCAGGGCCATGATCAGCGCCACGGCATCGTCGCTGCCCATGTCGGTATCGATAAAAAAAGGTTTCGCCACGGCTTGCAACCGTAACAGTTAACGTTCATCGTCTATTGTCGAGATAGTGGGGGTAATAATGCGGAGGGCGATGTGTTGCGTTGCGCTCATAGCCGTTTCCGGGGTGATACCGAGTCAGGCTCGCGCCGATTCCGGCACGTCCAACGACATCTCCAACTCGGCAAATTCGCCGACAACAAGCGCGCCGCAGTATGTATTTCCATTTTCGCGCGAAGAGGTCGCCTACATACGCGATCATCTCAATTATCCGGCCACAGATGTTGAGGGTTGCTACGCCAAGGTGCTGGCGCCGACTTCAGGAGTGATCACCCAAACTCGCCGAAAGGACAAATGGGTGGAAGAGATCAACGATCCGGGAACTCGGGGTGGTCTGACGATCACACTTGTCGGCGACGACACAGTTCGCTATTTCTTTGCCCACTTGGGTCGCGTAAAAGTAATTATTGGTCAGCGGGTGGAGGCCGGCGATTGGATCGGCGTGATCGGGTCTTCTGGTAATGCGCGAATTACGCGCTGTCATGTCCATTTGGGAATGTCACGAATTTGCCCGCTGGCCGAGATCAACCTGTTGCAGGGAGAACTTTGGCCGTGGAGATATCTCGATGCGTGGCGCCGGGGAATCCAACTTTCGCCGCGAAAAGCGAAGAACACTCTGATCCAAAAGTTTCCGAATCGCTGCAATACGGCTACCGAGTCTTGGCGATCAACCTCGTCGAGCCAGGACGGTGATTAACTTCCGACTTAAATGAAGCCGAGCGCGCGAACCGCGTCTCGCTCTTCTTCCAACTCCTTTACCGATGCGTCAATTCTTTTCTGGCTGTCGCCGTCGATATCGAGACCTTGCACGATCCGGTACGAGCCATCGACACAGGTGCAGGGAAACGAGGAGATGAGTCCGCTTGGAACTCCGTAACTACCGTCCGAAGGAACGGCCATCGAGACCCAATCCCCTTCCGGCGTACCGAGCACCCATGATCGAACATGTTCCATGGCCGCGTTGGCCGCCGAAGCCGCCGATGAAGAACCACGCGCCTTGATCACCGTGGCGCCCCGTTTGGCAACCGTCGGTATAAAAATATCGTTGACCCAGTTTTGATCGTTGACCAAGGTTGCGGCATTTTTGCCATCGACTTCGCAATGAGCGATATCGGGAAACTGAGTCGTGGAGTGATTTCCCCAGATGGTCATCTTCTTCACCGACGAAATCGGTTTACCCAAATGGTGGGCAAGTTGTGAAACCGCACGATTGTGATCCAAGCGGGTCATTGCCGTGAACTGTTTTGGATCGATGCCGGCCGCATTGCTCATCGCGATCAGCGCATTGGTGTTGGCCGGATTACCGACGACGAGGACCTTCACATCTTTTTTTGCACTGGCACCTAGTGCCCGACCCTGCGGTTTGAAGATACCGCCGTTGGCCGACAGCAAATCGGCGCGTTCCATTCCATCCTTGCGCGGCATGGCACCGACAAGCATGGCAATATCGGCATCGCCAAATGCAATGTTTGGGTCGTCGGTCAAAATGACGTCGACAAGCGAGGTAAATGCGCAGTCGTCGAGTTCCATTTTTACTCCGCCGAGAGCGCCGAGTGCCGGAGTTACCTCAAGAAGTTGCAAAATTATTGGCGTATCGGGTCCGAGCATCGCCCCAGAGGCAATACGAAACAGAAGGCTGTATCCGATTTGTCCGGCCGCACCCGTGACG
>JBKJXI010000067.1:0-3428 GCA_046716325.1 Ilumatobacteraceae bacterium
TGACCAGAGCTTTGACATCTTTTTTTGCCATGACAGTGTTTCTTTCTTTTGTGAGACTCGGTGATTACAACTTGGCAACTTGACTGAAGTCCATCTCCACCAAGGTTTCGCGACCAAAGATGTTGACGAGAACTTTTAGCTTCATGTGGTCGGCGTTTATCTCGGCAACCTGACCTGAGAAATCGGCGAACGGACCTTCCTTGACACGCACGCCCTCGCCCACTTCGTACTCCAGTTTCGGCGCCTTGCGCTTTGGCGTGTCTTGACCGTCACCCTTGGCGGAAAGAAACGTTTCCACCTCTCGATGCGACAGAGGCGTTGGTTTCTGACCCTTTTGGCTTTGGCCGACGAATCCGGTGACACCTGGCGTATTGCGTATGCAATACCACGTGTCGTCGTCCATGTCACAACGGACAAGCAAATAGCCGGGAAATACTTTCTTCTGCACGGTCTGCTTGCGACCACCCTTGAACTCGACAACGTCTTCCATCGGAATCACGATCTCGTAGATTTTTGATTCCATGTGCATCGAGGCAATGCGGGCGTTCATGTTCAGCTTGACTTTTTGCTCGTAGCCGGATTGCGAGTGAACTACATACCACTGACCGGGGCGTAACCACGGACGATCAATTTCTTCTTCCTCTATTTCTTCGCCTTCGGTTAGGTCAAAGGTGGCGTCGGGCGCGACCGAATCAGTCGCGGTCGTTACATCGTGGGTGAGGGTTGCATCGTCAGTCATACATTTGCCATTCAGTCTTTGTAAAGCCAGCCTGAAAGTATGCCAAAGGCGGCATCCAATCCACCCACAAATGCCGTAATTACCACGGCAGTGATGAGAACAATGATTGAGTAACGGCGAACTTCCGGCCACCTCGGCCAGGCCACCTTTCGCATTTCATCGCGCACCTCGCGTATGTATTGCAAGGGACTGGTGCGTTCTTTTGCTTGGCGGGTCGTCACTTGGGGGCGAGCCTGACGAACAGGGGCGCCCTGGTCGTTGACCGCGCCCATGCGCTTCATGCTGCGCTTCTGTTGACGATTGAGATCCATTGACATAAGGAGGTTCCAGCCTAGCGGGACCTCATCAGGGGGCTACATGGTGAAACGGCCGAACGCGACACATTTGCAGGGCAGGAGGGATTTGAACCCCCGACCATCGGTTTTGGAGACCGGCGCTCTACCAACTGAGCTACTGCCCTCTGCAACAAGTGCAAAAACAGGCTATCAGTGAGTCGGACCTTGCTCGCATAGCCATTGCATGATCATGTGGCCAATGATCAGTTGCAAATCTTCGGCAATTTGCATGTCGTCGACTGCGAAATGAATCGGATGCTGTGCAAGCTCCTTGCATTTACCTCCCGAAAAACCGAGTACGGCAAACGTATTCATCCCTAGACCATTTCCCATTTCGAGTGCCTTGACAACATTTGCCGAGTTACCGCTTCCGGATAGCACTACCAAGACATCGCCGGCATCTGCCTTCACCCGCAGTTGCTCGGAGTAAATGTTTTCGTATCCGATGTCATTTGCCAAGCACGTCAGTACCGAGGAATTTGCGCTCAATGACTCGACCCGGAGCCCGACTCCAAATTTTACGCCGGCACCATACGTGAAGTCATTTGCCAAGTGGTTGGCGTTACCGGCCGATCCGCCATTGCCACACATATATATAGTCTTCTTATTGCCCCAGGCGAGGCGAAATGCCTGAGCCAGAAGCGGAACTTCATCAATTGCAGGCAACGACAGCGACTGCTTCAGCCGCTCGGAATAGTCGCTGATAAATTGTTTCATCGCTTATTCCTTAGAACGTCCAGTGACTTCGCTAAATGTTCCTTGGTCCACAATACGTGAATCTTCCAACCGGTAGAGGCGATCGCAGTACTCCACTGTGCTCAATCGGTGAGCGACGATGATCACAGTCTTTTCACCTTGCAGCGCCTGGACGGCCTGCATCACCCCATGTTCGGTCTCCGTATCAAGGGAACTCGTGGCTTCATCCAGTACAAGCACGGACGGATTGTGATACAGAGCGCGAGCGATTCCAATCCGCTGACGCTGACCACCGGACAGGCGAACGCCTCTTTCGCCGACCACAGTCTCAAGCCCGACCAGAAGCGTGGCCACGAAATCTTCGAGTTGGGCCGATCTGATCGCCGCCCGCACGGCCGCATCGTCGATCTCGTCCGTTGGCAACCCAAAAGCGACATTTCGTCGCAGGGTGTCATCGGTCAAGAAGATCGATTGGGGCACGTATCCGATCTGATCCTGCCATCCCCGCAAATTAGTATGAACATTCTTGCCGTCGACCAAGACTTGACCGGACTGCGGTTCGAGTAGTCCCAGCACGACATCTACCAAAGTGCTTTTTCCGGAACCACTAGGCCCAATTAATCCAACCGCCTCGCCGCGCTTCACATTGAGCGATACGTTCATCAATGCTGGCCTAGGTACAGATTCGTAGGTGAAGGAAATATCATCCACCTCGATCTTGTCGGAGAAGTTTTCGTGAATCGACCGATTACCGGTAGCCACAGTTGGCAAAGCGAGGTCGGTATACAGATCATCCAAAATTGGGCGACTTAGATTGATGATTTGCAAGTTGTTGACGACTCGATTAACTGCGGGCAATAAACGAAATGCGGCAGCGGCAAAGAGTCCCAATACCGGGAGTATGTCCGTCAGCTCCCGGTTGGATCCAACCATTGTGATTACCAATACCCCAAGACCCATGATCGTCAGAATTTCCAAGCCAAATCGGGGAAGTGCTTGAGCAATTGAAAATCGGCAAAGTACCGCCGCGTTTCCGATGAGATGATCGGAGTATTGAGTTACAAAATGATCTTCGCGACCGAGGACCTTTACATCCTTGACGCCACCAAATCCCTGCTGAAGATGCTGAAGAATCATCCCTTTGTGATAATTCTGTGCTTCCCCCCAGCGGCGAATTCGCTGATTGGTAAATCGACGAAAGATCCAAGCCGAAAGTCCAAAAATTACAACAGTAACGATTGTTCCTCGGGGTTCAAGTACCACAAGTAGAACGAATAGTCCAACAGTAACCAAGGTGTCGGCCAAAATTGACAGCATCGGGTCAATGGCCCCCGACATCAACATCCCGCTGTTTTGTGAATTCCGAATCAGCAAAGAAGAATTCCGGTTTAGATGAAATGAATAGGGTTGGCGAAGATAAATATCAAATAGTTGTCGACCAATTCTCGTTGTTACTGAGTTTGAATAACCGCGCTGCACCCACAGACTCCAGATCAGAAATGCGGTTTTGAAAATATACACAATCACCAGAAACACCATTGACCCAACAACAAACTGAACTTCAGTTGGGTTTCCCAAGAAGTCATCGATCGCTGGATATTTCTGCAGGTAGTTGGGCTGCGTCAGCAAACCGACCGCGGGTACCACCAAACCCAAAC
>JBKJXI010000068.1:0-5582 GCA_046716325.1 Ilumatobacteraceae bacterium
GTTCTACTTGGTGTGCATATATTCACCCAAGATCTGGTCACTATGATCACGCATGTGCGCAACGCACTCGCGAATCACACCTGGATGTACGGGTGGTGAGAGACGCAAACTCGGAAACCGACGCGCGATTCGTTCGGCGCCTCGCTGGCAACATCGACGACTCCTTCGAAGATCTGGTGCGCACGCACCAGGATCGCCTGTATTCCGGGATCCGTCGACTTGTCGGGAATACCGAACTGGCAGCAGATCTCACTCAGGACACTTTCATTCGCGCATACAAAGCGCTGAGTAGTTATCCGCCAAGCCGAACTCGGCAACTCAAACTACGCGGTTGGCTGTGGTCGATTGCTCTCAATGTTGTGCGGAGCAATGCCCGCCACCAGGGTCGCCGCCCTCGAGAGAGTCAATTATCAGCCGAATTAATTGCCGACGTAGGCGGCCAACCCGAAATTCGCGCAATCAATTCCACAAGTGAAAAATGGTGGCGCGACGAACTCAAGCAACTACCTGTCCACCAGCGCAATGCGGTCGTGCTCCGTTATGTGAGCGATCTCTCTTACGCCGAAATCGCTGCAGCGACAAAACGACCAATCGGCAGTGTCAAATCCGACATACACCGAGGTCTAACAGTCCTAGCCACTCAATTGAAAGGGAAAATTCAATCATGAAAACTCTCATCGAACTCGAAGCGACCGCGGGCCAATTGCTACAAGATTTCGAGGAATCCGCACCCAAAACACTTCTCCCAGAAGTTTTGCTCGAAGTTGGCGTCGCTGATGGTTACCACCCATATGACAGCCCGATCGGACTCGTCTTTGTCGCCTATAACCCCTATGGCGTTTCGGCGGTTGGTCACGGCGATGACTCGAACACCTTTGAAAGTCAATTCGTCGAACGATTCGGTCGCTCTATTTTCTTGACGCGCGAACCGAACAAAGTCCTCGATCGTCAGATTCGAAACGCGCTGAACGCCGAAACTGTTTCGCATCTACCCGTCGACTTTCGAGGACTCAGCGACTTTGCGGTTGACGTTCTACGCAAAACGTCGGAAATTCCGCCTGGGGAGGTTCGCCCATACTCGTGGGTCGCCGGTGAAATCGGAAGGCCGCACGCCAACCGAGCGGTCGGTACGGCGCTAGCGGCAAATCCGGTTCCCCTCCTCATTCCATGCCACCGGGTAGTGAGAAGCGACGGACACATTGGCGAGTATTCATTTGGCGCCGGTTGGAAACAGAAGTTGCTCGAGGGCGAACACGTCAACGTTGAACAACTTGAGGAGAACGCCAACTCCGGTCGTCGCTACTTGGGCAGCACATCGACACATATCTTTTGTTATTCAACATGTCGCAATGCCCGGCGCATAACAACTAAGAATCAGCGCTGGTTTCCAGCGATCAGTAAAGCGGTTGATTCCGGATATCGACCCTGCAAAGTGTGCCGACCGCACGCCGCCTGATATATCGATGCGAGATTATTCTCCTGACCGAGACCGAATGAGACCGTAGCGGTGCCGACATTCGGACACGGATTGCTCTCGCAGCCAGTGCAGGAGTTCGATGCGTCCGTTGCGAACTACGGGTGCGGTGTCAAACACGATGCCGGCTACATGTGCGGCAGTTGCAATGTTCGCTTTCTGCTTGCCCGGTATACGAAGTCTGGAAAACTTCTCTCTAGACATCCGTTTGATGAGCTCATCATCACTCTCAATAACGGTGTCAACCGCCGAGTTGAACCTCAGTGGCACGGGTGTGCTGATGCTTAGAGACGCGCCGACGGTGACCGATGCCATCACGGCCACGGCAATGTCGAGTGTTGTGATCTCATCGGTGACACGGAGAACTATTTCCCCGTCGAATTGTCGATAGCGGAATGTATTAGTTTCCGAACGCAACCCGCTCGGGTCGTGATCGATGGAAAACTCGTTGCGCCACCACCGAGCGAACGATCTGGCCGCCGCTGTCGTGGCAGCAATTGTCGGCTCGTCGAGATCGGTTCTCCAACTCTCCAGTACCGCCAGAATTTTTAGGGGCAGTTCCTCGGTTTCCTGTGGCTCGGTGACCTGTCGCCAACTGCCGAGGGTCAGCACATAATTCGGGCCTCCTGCCTTTGCCGTCGGACCGACCGACGACTGCTTCCAGCCTCCAAATGGCTGCCGCCGGACGATTGCGCCAGTAATCGTGCGGTTGATATACAGATTCCCCGCCTGCACGCGTTGAGCCCAGCGATCCACCTCGTGAGGATCCAGGCTATGAATGCCCGCGGTGAGTCCGAACTTGGTCTCGTTTTGAATTGCGATAGCTTCGTCCAGGTTCGTCACTCGAATCACGCCGAGGACCGGGCCAAAACATTCCGTCTGCTGAAACCACGAGCCTCGTTGTACTCCGAGACGAACACCGGGTGACCATTGATGTGAATTGTTCGGTGAAACGCGAGGCTCCACAAGCCATGTCTCTCCAGAATCGAGAGCGGTAAGTGCCCGCAACGTTGCCCCACTTGGCGGTCGAACGAGTGGCACAACATCTGTACGCGGATCTCGCGCCGAACCAACGACAAGGCTCGCCGTTGCATCACCCAATTGACGGAGAAATGCCGGGTCGTCATAGACGGATCCTTCGACGATGGCCAGACTTGCTGCAGAGCATTTTTGACCGCTGTGACCGAATGCGGAGCGAACAAGGTCACGCACTGCGGAATCAATATCGGCCGCAGCGGTGATCACGATTGCGTTCTTGCCGCTGGTCTCACCGTGAAGCGTGAGTTCGGGTCGCCAGGAAAGAAAGAGCTGCGCGGTCTCGTATCCGCCGGTGAGAATGACGGCATCGATTTCGTGGTGCGTCACCAAATATCGGCCAATGTCGTCGTCTCGACATGGAACAAATTGCAATACATCACGCGATACTCCCCCAGCCCAACATTGTTCGGCCAGCAAACGGGCGGTACCTACGGATTCGGGCGCCGGTTTGAGGATCACCGCACTTCCGGCGGCTAACGCGGCAAAGACGCCACCGGCAGGAATTGCGTAGGGAAAATTCCACGGCGGGACAATAAGGACGACACGATGGGCCTGAAATGAGACATCGGCAAAACTGTGCAGGATGTGAATTGATTCGGCATAGTAGCGAGCAAAGTCGAGTGCCTCGGATACTTCGGTGTCTCCTTCACTCACTGATTTGTTGGCCCCGTGAACCATTGTCGAAATTGTCGTGCCGCGTTGGGCGGCAATAACTTCGGCCACTCGCATGAGAATCTCGCGTCGGCGATTCGGTGCGGACGCCCAATCGTCGGCGGCCAGCCGTGCCGTGGTAATCGCCCGATCAATTTCCGCAGTGTCGGTGAGGACTGGATTTTCCTGCGGCACCACAGGCGCCTCAAGGCAGGCGTTTACCCATTTCCGATTGGAAGCCAAGGAAAAGTCGGTGTCGGGTTCGTTCTGAAATGACCCGCCGAGATTGAATTGGCGTTTCTCAATTGACCGATTCTCAGTTCTACCGGACAAGGCGACCGGCAACAATCGGTCACGAGTGGCTTGCACAAATCGATCTCGTTCACGATTCCAATCGGCGCCGCCAACACGAAGTGAAGCCACATGGCGTAGATAATTGTCGGCGGCGGTATTTTCATCCAGTCGCCGCGCCAAATACGCGATTGCCGAGACGAGATCGTCCGGCGCGACCGTCGGCGTATACAAAATGAGGTCGCCGGTGTGCTCACGCACTGCACGCGCCTGAGGCGGGGCCATTCCCTCCAACATTTCGATGTGAAGTCGATGAAGACCGCCCTTTTCCGCAGCGACGACGAGTCCCCAGGCGACATCAAACAAGTTGTGACTCCCCAATCCGATTTGTACGGCCGGACCAAAGGAGGGATCAAGGAGTCGATCGAGGAGTCGCTTGAAGTTGGCATCGGTTTCGGCCTTTGATTCAAACGGCGCTTGCTTCCAACCGTGAATTTCGGCATCCACCTGCTCCATCGCCAAGTTGGCTCCCTTGACTAGTCGAATCTTGGTGCTGGCCCCAGAATTTCTGTATCGAGCGACTGCCCACTGCGCGACTTCTTCGGCCGCAACCACCGATTCGGGAAGATACGCCTGCAGCACGATGCCAACATCAAGCCCCGCCAGGTCGTGATCGGCGAGGGCTGTCTTTAGCACGGCGATAGTGAGATCAAGGTCACGAAACTCCTCCATGTCGAGGTTGACAAATTTGGGCGGATCGTGGCGAGCCGCCTCGCGATAGATAAGTTGCAGTCGTTCCGCGACTTCGGCGACGGTGTGATCGAAAGCCAAGACTTTCAATCGACTCGATATCGATGACAGTTTTACCGAGACATAGTTGGTGTCGGGTCGCCGGAGCGTTTCAAGGACACGGTTTAGCCGACGGTCCGCTTCCTCCTCTCCGAGCACCGCTTCGCCAAGAATGTTCACATTGGGGTGCATACCCGCCGCCCGGCGCTGTCGAATGTGATTCGCAAGATCTGGATCCTCGGCGGAGATAACGACGTAACTGGATTCGCGCTTGATTCTCGCCCTCACCAGCGACATCACTAACCGCGGAAAGCGAGTAGCAAGTCGACTCGACATGTGGAGAAGTGTTCTGTCGGTCACGGTGGCGAACCGCAGATCCGTCTGATTCACAAGATCTCTAAATCGCTGTGCCGCTCGCCATGGCTCACGAACCCGTAGCACCTCGTCGGTCAGCGCGTTGACAAACATTTTTCCGGCATCATCGTCGAGCAGTCTGGCGAATCGTTTCAGGCGTCGCCGCTCTGACCGGCTCGCAACAACTGATGCACGATCTACGAGAGTTTCGGCAAGGCGAACGGCCTCGCCGGTCAATTGCGCGTCTCTATCCAAGTTCATGCCACACCTCGTCAACATCGTAGAGTGACGAGCCAAAGAGGATTAATGATGCACGAAACCGACGAAGACCTCACGCAAATCCAGTGGCGCCTTGACGAAAGTTATTAAGCGGCTGGATCTCACCTCCGTGAGGTGATCACGCTGGACCGAAGGATTAACGCCACAAGATTCGTCGCATTCGATCAGGTCAGCTGAGCGCATTTGTGATCACAGTCTGTTACAAATCCCACACCGCTGATTGGCATCGGGCTCCATTTACTTTGCTACACCCCGAGCAGAGACATGAAACTGTTCAGGCATTCACGATCAGGCCGGTGGCTATCGGCTGGTTCTGCGATGTGACGACCCCGCCAGCGATCTCTTCGGTCACGGCGAATCCGATGATTTCGCCGGCCATCTGGAATGGGACGACATCCGGATTCGGACCAAGTACGCCAGCCGAAATCAGGCCGGTACCCATCACCGCCCACAGCTGATAGGTCCGATCACCCGGCAGTGGACTAAGTGCTTCCCTGAGCAGGAAACCGGTGCCATCGGCGGTGATCACAACATTGGCGAAAACAACGCCATCGGCAGAGCGGAGTTCAGCTTGGCGAGCATCGGGACTAGACATCGCTGCCAAAGCGGCAGAGAGAATTCCGCGATCCTGAATCGATGCCTCCATCTCCCGCAATCGATTGCCTTGAGAAATTGCTTGCACGGTCAGACCACTAATTGCAATTAC
>JBKJXI010000069.1:0-6655 GCA_046716325.1 Ilumatobacteraceae bacterium
GCTTGGCGGGCGATCGAGGCCGCCCGGGTGATGTCCTCGTACGAGGAGTTGGTACAACTGCCGACGAGCGCCGAAGAAATCTCAAGTGGCCAGTTGTTTTCTTTGGCCGCCGCAGAGATATCGCTACCGGTGCGATGCGCGCGATCGGGGGAGTGCGGCCCGTTGATCAGTGGTTTCAATTGCGAGAGATCAATTTCGATCACACTGTCGTAGAGCGCATCGGCGTCGGGACGAAGGTGCTGGGCAACTTTGTCGGCGGCCACCGCGATGTAGTCGCGGCCGGTTGCTTTGAGAAAGTCGAACATGTTGCGGTCGTAGGGAAACACTGAACACGTAGCGCCAATTTCGGCACCCATGTTGCAAATGGTTGCCTTGCCCGTTGCCGAAATCGTGTCGGCACCCGGTCCGAAGTACTCGATGATGGCACCCGTGCCGCCTTCCACAGTGAGCACTCGTGCGACTTCCAAAATGACATCCTTTGGACTTGACCAGCCGGAAAGCGAGCCCGTGAGTTTGACGCCAATGATCTTTGGCCACCGAACATTGAATGGAAATCCGGTCATCACATCGACTGCATCTGCCCCGCCAACTCCGATCGCGACCATGCCAAGCCCGCCGGCATTTGGGGTATGGCTATCGGTGCCAATCATCAATCCGCCGGGGAATGCATAATGCTCGAGCACAACTTGGTGGATGATGCCGCTTCCCGGTCCCCAAAATCCAATGCCGTATTTTGCCGACACGCTCTGGAGAAAGTCGAACACCTCTTTGTTGGCATCGATGGCAACTCCCATGTCGATGCGTGCACCAACCTTGGCCATAATCAGGTGATCGCAATGCACCGTTGACGGAATTGCGGTAGTGGAGAGTCCGGCGGTCATGAATTGCAGTAGCGCCATCTGGGCGGTCGCATCCTGCATCGCCACCCGGTCGGGAGCGAAATCGACGTAGCTGTGCCCGCGTTCCATATCTTGCGTGTCCGGGGTAACGAGGTGATTGATCAGAATTTTTTCCGTCAGGGTCAGCGGACGGCCAAGTCGATGCACGCCTAGCTCCGCGCGTTGGGCAAGTCGGGCATAGACGCGATCGACTATTTCTTTCGGGGTTCCTGCGCCTGCTGGCATTTGTGCCTCCCTCAAACCGTTCGGTTGACGTTTTCGTTATATGGCTTGCATTTGTGGGCCATGTATACAAGTATAGTACAAGTGCGAACTGTCCGATACCACGAAATTGCCGAATCGCTTCGGCACCGGCTGCAGTCGTCCGGTTTCACGGCCGGTCGGTTATTGCCAAGCGAATCGGCACTCTCGCACGAGTTTGGGGTTAGTCGCGTCACCGTGCGTCGCGCCCTTGATGTTCTGAGGGAGGAAGGGCTGGTGAGCGCGCGCCAAGGTCTTGGATGGTTCATCACCGGCGACCCGGTGACTCAGGCACTCGGACGGCTTGGCACAATCGAAGAGCAGATGGCCGCCAGCGGCATTCGCTCGGAGCGCCGAATAATCGAATTCGCGTTCGAACCGGCGAATCGATCCGTGGCAAAAATCTTGAACACCGATCAGGTGTTGCGAGTTAAGCGAGTGAACACCGCCGACGGTGAACCATTTGCGGTGGTAACCGTGTGGTGCCCATTCGAACTTGGGCAGCACTTGTCGCGACACGACGTCGAGCAGTCCCCGTTTTACGAATTATTGAAGGTCGAATTACGCGGAGCGACCCAAACAATCGGCGCCGACTCGGCAACGGTCGAAGAGGCTCGGCTACTTGAAATTCCGGCCGGCTCGCCGGTGTTGCGCTGTGAGCGAGTCACCAAGAGTGTTGACGGCGATGCGGTCTTGCTTTCACACCATGTCTTCCCGGCTCATCGCACGAACTTTGTTGTCGAACTGCCTTCGGCGCCGCCGTCAATTGCCCCGAGTGGATTGCGCCTCGTCGACTAAATGCGCGGGGCTACCACTTGTCCCAGTGCAGAACCTTTTCCAGCGGGAGTCGCTTCGCCGGCTGAAAATCGGTGCCCTTTGTATATGCCACTGGAAAGAGTCCGCCCTGAGTGATCTTGTCAAACGGAATTCCAAGTAGTTCGGCGGCCCGTTGCTCGCCGTCGTTGATCAGGTGAATCGTTGTCCACGCCGAGCCAACTCCGCGACTGCGAAGGGCGAGCATGAAGCTCCATGCCGCCGGTAATAGGGAACCCCAGCCGCCAGCGCCTAAGGCGACACCTAAATTTTCAAGACGCCCCTCGATGCACGGAATCATCATCATTGGCGCCCGTTGAATATTGTCGGCAAGGAAAGAGGCCGAGTCGCGCACCTTTGGTAGTTGCGTGTCGCGAAGATCGCCGGTTTCGCGACCCCGCGGCATCTTTGAATACAGCGCCCAATTTGCCCGATAAATGTCGGCGAGAGCCACTTTCTTGGCGGGATCCTCGACGACGATGAAGTGCCAACCCTGCCTGTTGCCACCGGTTGGCGCTTGCAGTGCAATTTTCAGGCATTCCTCGACGAGTGAGCGTTCGACGGGCCGATCAAAGTCGAGGCGCTTGCGAACGCTTCGAGTGGTGGAAAGTACTTCGTCGCTGGTCAAGTTGAGTTGCATGCACTTCAGTGTGCCATGCCACGATGGTGCAGGACGCAATGGAGGATTGACATGAGTGGAATGACGGACCGGGTGACAATTTCAGTCGTAGACCGGGTCGCCGATGTGCGGATGGTACGGGCCGACAAACGCAATGCCCTCGACAACGAGATGTTCAGCGCTCTTGCAGATGTTGGCGAAAGATTAAAGACGATGAACGATGTGCGGGCGGTCGTACTTTCCGGAGAGGGCGCGTCTTTTTGCTCCGGACTTGACTTCGGTTCATTTCAAGCGATGGCCGATTCCAAATCGGCTTCGCCGACGACCGCAGATTCATCGCCACGGGTAAATGCCGGCGATATGACCGACGGTCGAATCACGCACCTGGCGCAGCAGGTGTGTTGGGTATGGCAAGAAATTCCCGTTCCGGTCATTGCAGCAATTCACGGCCACGCCCTCGGGGGTGGCCTACAAATTGCGCTCGGTACGGACATTCGAATCGTCCATCCAGATACTCAGTTGTCCATTCGCGAAGTGCACTGGGGATTGATTCCCGACATGACCGGCACCTTGATGCTGTCGCGATTGGTGCGCCCAGACATCGCCAAGGAACTTGTCTTTAGCGCGCGGATCTTTAGCGGTAGCGAGGCATTTGAACTCGGCGTGGCGACCCGATTGTCAAGCGAGCCGCTCAGCGATGCGCTCGCGCTCGCTACGGAAATTTCCCTGCGCAGCCCGGATGCGATCCGCGGGGCTAAGCAGTTGCTCAATCGAATGTCCAATGCCGGTGCTGCGGAGCAATTCGCACACGAGCGACAAGTCATTAGGGGGTTGATCGGTTCGCCAAATCAGGTCGAAGCCGTCATGGCGCACTTCCAAAAGCGCCCAGCAAGTTTTACTCAGCCAAACTGACTAACCGATGCACATCGGTCCGCGGCCGATGTACCATAGGCCGTAGAGATTATCTCTCGGGCCAACGTCGTCCCGGGTGAGCCATGAGCCCACCACATCCGGTTTCTGACTGGATCAAATTGCATTGCGAGGACGAACATGATGAGCGAGTTGCCGCCAGCGCGCGGCCTATACGACCCACGATTTGAACACGACGCCTGTGGCGTCTCGTTCGTCGTCGACATTAAGGGTCGAGCTCGTCACGAGATCGTCTCAATGGGACTCGGAGCACTGTGCAACCTGAAACATCGCGGGGCGACGGGCGCCGATGTGGAGACCGGTGATGGTGCCGGAATTCTCTTCCAGATGCCCGACCGATTTCTTCGCGAGGTGGCGGGTTGCGCGCTTCCCGCGCAGGGAAAATACGGCGCCGGCCTGGCGTTTCTGCCCGTCGATCAGGGATTGCGTTCAATGGCCGTGCAGGCAATCGAATCGATCGTTGGCGAAGAAGGGCTGCAAATACTTGGGTGGCGAACCGTGCCCGTTGATCCGTCTTGTCTCGGCCCAAGCGCACGACGGGTCATGCCGGCAATGGCTCAGATTTTTGTCGCGGACAGTTTAGGTTCGGCAGGAATAGCACTGGATCGCAAACTTTTCATCGCCCGCAAACGAATCGAACATGAACTGGCGCCTAATTTACGCTCGTACTTTCCGTCCCTTTCATCGCGGACATTGATCTACAAGGGCATGCTGACGCCGGCCCAACTGGCCGTGTTCTTTCCCGATCTCACCGATCAGCGAATCGAATCGGCACTGGTCCTTGTACATAGTCGATTCAGCACCAACACATTTCCGTCGTGGCCCTTGGCCCACCCGTATCGGTTCATCTCCCACAACGGCGAAATTAATACCGTCCAGGGCAATCGCAACTGGATGCACACGCGCGAGTCTTTGCTGAGGAGCGAACTCATAGTTGGACTTGAACGAGCGTTTCCGATATGCACCACCGGTGGTTCGGACTCGGCCAGTTTCGATGAAGTCTTGGAGCTGCTCCACCTCGCCGGGCGTTCGCTACCGCACGCAATTTTGATGATGATTCCCGAAGCGTGGGAAAACTATCCGACGATGGATCAGGAAAAGCGAGATTTCTACCGCTATCACGCTTCGCTCATGGAGCCATGGGACGGGCCGGCCAGCGTGGCTTTCTCTGATGGCACCGTGATTGGCGCGGTACTCGATCGCAATGGATTGCGACCGAGTCGCTATTGGGTCACCGACGACGATCTGGTGATCATGGCCAGCGAGGTTGGGGTCGTGGACATGGATCCGGCACGCGTCGTATATAAAGGACGACTCCAGCCCGGGCGAATGCTGCTCGTCGATACCGCCAAGCAGCGAATTGTCAGCGACTCCGAGATCAAGTCCGAACTGGCGACGGCCGAGCCATACGGCCGGTGGCTCGACGACGGTCTGGTCGAGCTCGATGACTTGCCGGAGCGGGAACACATTGTTTATAGCCACGACAGCGTGCTTCGACGGCAACAGGTCTTTGGCTATACCCACGAAGAACTAAAGGTCATCCTCGCGCCGATGGCAAAATTCGGCACGGAGCCAATCGGCTCGATGGGTACCGATACTCCGATTGCCGTGCTCTCGGCTCGACCGCGACTGCTGTTTGATTATTTCCAACAACTCTTTGCCCAGGTGACGAATCCTCCTCTCGACGCAATCCGAGAGGAAGTCGTTACGGCGATCGGATCATCGGTCGGTCCAGAGGCAAATTTGTTAGATGCAACCGCGGAAAATTGTCGGCAGCTTGTGCTGCCTTTTCCGATCATTGACAACGATCAGCTGGCAAAGATCATTCACATCAACGACGACGGCGATCGCACACATTTGGCATCTGCGGTGATTAGTGGTTTGTATCGCGTCGCCGATGGCGAGGCGGGTTTGCGCCGCGCGCTGGATGACGCCAGAACCGCCGTAAGTGCGGCGATTGCCGGTGGGGCCCGAATAATTGTGCTTTCCGACCGCAACAGCGACTTGGTGTTCGCCCCGATACCTTCGCTTCTCCTCACCAGCGCGATTCATCACCACCTGATCCGCGAGAAACAACGCACCAAAGTTGGCCTGATCATCGAATCGGGTGATGCGCGCGAGGTGCATCACATGGCTCTGCTCATCGGGTACGGCGCCGGTGCGATCAATCCGTACCTGGCGTTCGAGTCCATCGAAGACATGGTTCTCGCCGACGACGGACTCGGCATGCACGATCTTGGCGAAATCGATTCGCGCAAGGCGGTGGCGAATTACATCAAGGCCGCCGGCAAGGGCGTACTAAAGGTGATGTCGAAAATGGGAGTCTCCACGGTGGCTTCGTACACCGGCGCGCAGATCTTTGAAGCAATTGGACTGGGTCGCGAATTGGTCGACGAATTCTTTACCGGGACCGTGTCGCGACTGGATGGAATCGGGCTCGATGTCCTCGCCGCCGAAGTTGCGTCCCGACATTCGGTGGCTCATCCGCAGCGGCCAAGCGTGCGATCACATCGAAAACTCGAACTCGGTGGCGAATATCAATGGCGACGGGAGGGTGAGCACCACCTGTTCAATCCAGAGACTGTGTTTCGTCTCCAACACGCCACCCGCAGCGGACGCTACGACTTGTTCAAGACCTATACCAAGGCGGTCGACGATCAATCGCGGGTTCTGTCAACTCTGCGGGGCCTGTTTGAATTCACCACCGAGCGTCCATCGATACCAATCGATGATGTCGAGCCGGTGTCCCAAATCGTCAAGCGATTTTCGACCGGCGCGATGAGTTACGGCTCAATCTCCGCAGAGGCACATGAAAATCTGGCAATCGCCATGAATCGGATTGGGGCCAAGAGCAACACCGGCGAGGGCGGAGAAGATCCGAGTCGGTACGAAGCACTACCAAACGGCGACTCGAAACGATCGGCAATCAAGCAGGTGGCTTCCGGTCGATTTGGGGTAACGAGTGAGTACTTGGTGAATTCCGACGATCTGCAAATCAAGATGTCACAGGGAGCCAAACCGGGCGAAGGTGGCCAGCTTCCCGGATACAAGGTGTACCCATGGATTGCCAAAACCCGTCACAGCACGCCGGGTGTGGGGTTGATTAGTCCGCCGCCGCATCACGACATCTACTCGATCGAAGATCTCAAACAAC
>JBKJXI010000070.1:0-3765 GCA_046716325.1 Ilumatobacteraceae bacterium
TTGCAGTACGACCGTGAAATTCTCGGGATGTCAGGTATGCACCCGCCCCAGCCTGCAGCGCGTGTTCTATGAATTCATGACCGTCTTTATCCGCGGCGATCGGCACGAATAATTGTCCCGGCTGAATTGTTCGCGAGTCGAACGAGGCCCCGGCGAGATGCGCATTTTGTCCGATTAATTCGCCGCCGGTTGCACGCGCAACTTCGCTAGCCATGAAACGCATACACCGACACTACCTATACCTTTATATGCACAACATCTAGTACCGTGTTTTTCAATGAATGCAATTAGTGGTCGGCGCACGCACGTCATAGTTCTATTCGGCGGCGAATCCGCAGAACATGATGTCAGTTGCGTCACGGCGGCGCATGTTCTGCGAGCCCTCGATCCCCTGCGCTACCGAATTACGACAGTCGGCATCACTCGCGCCGGCAAGTGGGTACTTGCATCAGAGGCCGCGAAGTCAATTGCCGCCGGATCGTTGTCGCTACCCGATCGCCTGGTGGCCGAAGGTTCGCCAACTTCGATCACCCCAATCATTGAGCAGATCGGAACAGGTGAAAAAACCGTCGTGCTTCCGCTGCTGCACGGACCGATGGGTGAGGACGGAACCGTTCAAGGTGTGATGGAACTTGCCAATGTTGCCTATGTTGGATCCGGAGTCTTGGGCAGTGCGGTTGCAATGGACAAGGGTGTCGCCAAGCAATTGCTGGCGGCCAAGAATATTGCACAACCCAGCTATGTCTCTCTTCGTGACGGCTCGATAACGGAGACCGCAATCTCTCTCGCCGTCGAGAAACTTGGGCTACCGGTATTTGTCAAGCCGGCCAACATGGGGTCGTCGATCGGGGTATCCAAGGGAAAAACAATTGACGAAGTTCGACAGGCAATTACCTACGCCCTGTCATACGACGAGTGGATACTCATTGAAGAAGCGATCGTCGGTCGCGAAATCGAAGTCGCGATCCTTGGCAATCTCGAACCTCGCGCGTCGGTTCCAGGAGAAATCATTCCCAGCCACGAGTTTTACGACTACGAGGACAAATACTTGGTGGATGGTGCCGCGCTCGTCGTTCCTGCCCGACTGAGCGCCGAGCAGACAAGCGATGTTCAGCAGAAGGCGATCGAGGTATTTCGGATCCTGCGTGCCGAAGGAATGGCGAGGGTCGATTTTCTGTATGAGGAACACGGACGCGGATTCCTTTGTAACGAGATCAATACGATTCCCGGATTCACTCCGATCTCGATGTATCCGAAATTGTGGCAGGCAAGTGGAGTTGCCTATAGCGAGTTACTGGACGAACTAATTTCCCTGGCAATCGAACGCCACGCTCGCCAGCGTCGCAATACTCATCGCTAATCCGATCGGTCGCTCAGGTTCCCGAAGCCGGAATGTTAATCACCTGCCCAGGCTGAATAAGCACGCTCGAGCTGCTCCAGCCATTGGCGCCTAAGAGCGCGCTCAGCGATACGCAGAACTTCCTGCGAATGATATAAATCGAATCATTTTTGGCGACCTTGTACGTCCCCGCCGGACGCGGATCGCAACCCGGGGCACTCGGCGCAACCGACACATTGGGGGCAATGGTGATTACGGGATTGTTAACCATAGCGGTGGGAGGAATCTTCATCGTGGCCCCCGGGTACGGAAACTGCGTCGCAGCGACCAGACCGTTCCACGACAAAAGTTCGGACACCGTAATTCCGAAGAGGTTGGCAACTGCAATCGGCGAATCTCCGGACCGCACGATATAGGACTGCTCAACACCGACCGATCCCGGTGGCAGAGTTGTGGAAACAACGGGAAGAGTGGACTGTGCCGGAGGGATGGTTGCAAAGTCGGTTGGTCCCACGGGAACCACAGTGGTCGCGCTACCGGATACCTCTGCGCCACAGGAGGCAACGAGCATGACAAGGCTCAAAATGGCCCCCGCAGCGGAAATAGCCGTACGATTCATCGAATTCATGTGGCTTTATCGTAGGCGAAATCGCCTCCAAATTGTGCTCACACGCGAAGGGGAACGCTACATAAGAGCTCGTGATGAGGCGACAATTGGTGACGGCAGGGATGTCGATCCCATGAGGTACTGATCAATCGCGGCCGCCGCCGCTCGCCCCTCGGCAATCGCCCACACGATCAGACTTTGACCTCTGCCCATATCGCCAGCGACAAACACGCCGCGAATACTTGACTCAAATGACTCGCTGCGGGAAATATTTCCACGCTCATCGAACGCGACTCCTAGTTGCGTCAACCACGAACTCTTTTCTGGTCCGACGAAACCGAGAGCAAGCAACACCAGATCGCAGCGCAGCTCGTGTTCGGTACCTGGAACAACTTCAAATTTTCCATTGACGAGTTTCACTTCGTTGAGAACGAGCGCGCGAACATTTCCATCGTCATCTCCGACGAAGCGTTCGGTGTTCACGCTGAAAATACGATCCCCTCCCTCCTCGTGGGCCGCAGAGGTGCGAAATGTAGACGACCATTGCGGCCATGGATTTTCACTCGATCGCATGTCTGGCGGTCGTGCCATGATTTCCAGTTGCGTTACCGATGACGCCCCTTGCCGATGTGCCGTGCCAAGACAGTCGGCGCCCGTATCGCCTCCTCCAATGATCACGACATGCCTGCCGGCGGCGCTAATAGGAGTCTGGAAGCCGGCGCTTTCCTGAACACGATTGGACGGCGGTAGGTACTCCATTGCCTGATGAATGCCGGCGAGCTCCCGTCCGGGGACATTCAGCTCGCGCCACGCCGTTGCGCCGCAGGCGAGGACCACCGCATCGTGCGATGCGAGGAGAATGTCGATGTCGACGTTGTCGCCGACGCATGCGTTGGTACGAAATTCCGTTCCTTCGTCAGCCATCTGCGCAACTCGACGATCGAGGTATTTCTTTTCCATTTTAAATTCGGGGATCCCGTAGCGCAGCAGCCCTCCCACTCGCTCGTCGCGTTCCAACACGATCACGTCGTGCCCCGCGCGGGTCAGCTGCTGGGCGGCGGCCAGCCCCGCCGGACCCGACCCGATGACGGCGACCCGCTTACCCGTTTTCACCGAAGGAATCTGAGGCGCGACCCAACCTTCACGCCAGGCACGGTCGATAATTTCCACCTCGATCTGTTTGATGCTGACGGGTTCCGCATTGATTCCTAGGACACAAGCCGATTCGCACGGTGCGGGACATAGGCGACCGGTGAATTCCGGAAAGTTATTCGTCGCGTGAAGTCGATCTATTGCATCGCGCCAATGGTGGCGATAGACGAGATCGTTCCAGTCGGGAATGAGATTTCCTAGCGGGCACCCATTGTTGCAAAACGGAATTCCGCAATCCATGCAACGGCCGGCTTGATGTTTGAGTTCGGATTCGGCAAACGGCTCATACACCTCGTGCCAGTCGGTAATTCGCACGGGAATCGCTCGACGCTTCGGCGTCTCGCGCCCCCATTTGAGGAATCCCGTCGCCTCACCCACGGGCGGACTCCATCACTCGCTGATTCGTTTCATCCTCTGAGAGCCCCTCTGCGGCCGCGACCGCAAGAACCGCAAGTACTCGCTCATAGTCGCGCGGCACGATTTTTCTGAATGCATTTGCATCGACCGCCCAATCAGTAAGAATTTTCTTGGCACGGCCTGAATGCGTGAAATCCCGGTGACGAGTGATGATCTCAAACAGCCAATCCAAGTCGTCGGCATTTGGTTCCTGCAGCGTGACTAGCTCGTAATTCACTCGATTGGCGGCCGATCCATTCGGGTCGTATAC
>JBKJXI010000071.1:0-4327 GCA_046716325.1 Ilumatobacteraceae bacterium
GCGCAACACTCGTGCGGCTAGGTGGAGCAATTCCTGAGGAAACGGAAACAGACGCGTGCGACGGCCTTGAGCTTGGGCGATGAGTCGAATCAGTTCGGGGGTCGACAGGTCGGCATTGTCCGAGACAAGGAAGACCTGATTCGCTGCCGCAGGGTGGTCAAGACAGGTCACGATCAGACCCACGAGGTTGTCGATGCCGACGAAACTGCGCTTGTTCTTCACCGAGCCAAGTGGCAGCGGAACTTGCCGGTGAACGAGTTTCATGAGTTCAAGAAAATTCGCCCGAACTCCTGGCCCGTAGACCAACGGTTGTCTGATGATGACCACTTCAAGTGTCGACGAATTGGCAATCTCGAGTAACCCAATTTCGGCGGCCATTTTTGAGCGACCGTAGGCGTCACTTGGATGTGGTTCTGACTCCGGTGTGAATGGCATATTCAAAGATGTTGATTCACCGTTTACCTTGACCGAACTTAAGAATATGAATCGTTTTACTCCGTAGTCGACCGCAGCGCGAGCAAGATCTAGCGTCGCGGTCGTGTTAGCGGCGATATAGGCGGACTCGGAGTCACCATCTGGATCGTCGAGAACGTGCACACGTCCGGCCAAATGGATAATCACATCGCAATTTCTGAGACTCGTGTTGAAGTCAGCGTAAGCAGGTCGAGACAGCGTCGAGACAACATGACTCGTACTGGAAAGCGCATCGCAGAGTTGACTGCCAATAAATCCCGTCGCACCAGTGACGACAATCTTCATGATTTGACAAATCCACTGTAAACATCCATGGTTTGGCTGTTTATCTGTGTTGTCGAAAACTCATGTTCGGCGCGAATGCGCCCTGCCGCACCAAAGCGCATTCGCATATCCTTATCGACAGCAAGTTTGCGTATGGCATCTGCCAATGCGAGTGCGTTGCGAGGCTCAACTAGCAATCCATTGTGACCGTGACTTACAACTTCGCGACATCCTGGCACATCTGTCGCAACTACCGGCCGACCTGAAGCCAAAGCCTCGATCAGTGATTTTGGCAAGCCCTCACGGTATGAAGGTAAACACACGATGTGACTTGCTGCCATCACAGCCGCGATGTCGTCCACATGTCCCGTCCAACTCACGGTCCCATCTTTCGTCCACTGTTCAAGTTGAGTTCGGGCCAAAGTCGTGGGGTTTCCCGGATCGACATCACCCACCAATTGAAATTGCACATCCGGACCGTCTTTCTTGACGAGTCGAGCGGCATCAACAAATTCCATGACTCCTTTGTCCTTGAGCATGCGAGCTACCAGTGAGACAACTATTGGGTTCGACGGTTCCGGCGACGGACTAAATACTTCGGTGTCAACACCCGCACCCTTGATGAGTGCGAGGTCGGCACGTTTCACAAAGTGAGATGAGACAAGCGAGTCGAAATCATCCTGGTTTTCAATGATCACTCGACTTCCCGTCGAATTGAGAAGCAAGCGAAAAATTGGCCTAATAAAAGGTCGAAGTAACTTGGCCCGTCGATCTCTTGATGAATAGATGTATCCCATTCCTACTGGTGCGTTGACAATGTTTTTAACTCGGCAAAATCTGGCGGCCAGTGTGCCGAGCACGACCGGTTTAAGCGCAATGTTGTGGACAATGTCCGGTTCAAAGGTCCGGATTGCACGGCGAAGTTGACGAATTGTCCCCAATTCTCGTATCGGGTTGATCCCGTGCCGTGAGAATTCCACCGGAATGACTCGAATGCCAAGTGATTCAATTCGACTTGCGTCAAGACGCTTGCGAGTTGCGACGGCCACGTCGAATCCGCACAACCGGGCTGCAACCGCTCGATCAATAAAGTGGGATGTAAAAAACCAATCCTCAGTAATTATATAGAGAAGCTTCATGGTCCAAAACTCAAGGGCTCTTGAATGTAGGTACCGCGTTGATCGCTAGTTGAATTGACTCTGTCGGTTGTTTACTCGGGTCGCTATGTGTACGGCGTGCAAGATGCGTCATTACAATCACGCCCATAAGAACAAGAAAAGGAATGTTTTGTCGGGATGAGTTGAATTCCGTGACCGAAACGAGCCCTAAAAAGAATGTGAACGAGGCGAGAACACTTATGGCGTGCCTTTGATGCGCCGACGTTGTAACAACAACCCAAATAAACAGGATTGGAATCAGAAAAGTGTCGAAGAAGAGAATCCTAAGAAAGATCAAATTAACAGTGGGGAGATTGACAATGTCAGATCCGAATAAGATAAATTGCAGACCCCCAAAATTGGCAAATAGCCGAATAAATGCCGATTGAGTTGCAAGTTGAGACATGGAAAGGAGATCCAAGGGTGCGTTCATCTGAAAATGCCTGCCGATCGTGTAGGCGTAAGTGCCAGATATGAATGAAATCACCACAATTACCGGAATGAACAATTGGTGGAAGCCAAAACGTGCCCGTTCGAATGCGAATCCAACTACACGTCCGAATACAAATGCAATCGCCAAGTGTGGACGAAGCAGAAACAGGCTAAGCCAGCTGATAGCAAGTACTCGCGGATCACGACCGATTATTAAATAGAGGGCAAAGTAGGCAAGAGCTAGGTCACGAAGACCTAACAATGACATAAACAAAAAAAGCGGACCCGCAAACAATGCGAGATACCACACCCTAAAATTGAGGTTCTCAATTCTAAAGTGTTCTCGAACAAGTCGATAGGTAAGAACAAAGAAGATCGCTTGTAGGAACTTCAGGGCGAGCAAAGAGTCGATTCCAATTCGAGTGAGCAGCGATGCTGGGATAGTGACGACATATCGCAGTCGTACAATTTCTCTCAGGGAGTAAACGAGGGGGTTCTGAGAAACATGATCAACCAATTTGACTTGGATCACCTGGTCTCCGGAGTAAAAAACGTCCTGAGCATCTCCAAATTTCCAGTAGATAGCGATGACGCCAATAGTCCAGGTGCATACGTACACAGTCATGAACCAATCGGTACGGTGGCTTGATTGTGATAGAAACCAAAGCAAAAGGCCAAGGCAAACGGCCTGTAACGAATAGATGAGCATCGTGTTATTTTCTAGCCGTCAATATCCGCAAATTCCGACGAAGATACTTTACCGTCGACCACAACATGCAGACGATCATAATTGATCGCTTGATAAATCGATTTTTACGCAAACTGGAATAGGTGCGTAGTTCGCCTAAGTACATCGAACGTAGATTGCCACTCAGTCCCGTTTTGCCGTATGGAGATTTGAATAGTCTCGTGAGTGGAAGTTGGATGAAACTGGCCGATCCAAACTCGCAGACAATTTCCATCCACAATCGGTAGTCCTCAGAGAATCTCTGATCTCTGGCGAAGCGAGAAGGGAGTTCCCGTCGGAGCATGACGGTCGGCGAGGAAAGTCGATTTTTGATCAGAAAGTCACGAAACGAAAGTGTGGTCAGAGTAATATCCGTGTCGGCAAGTTCGGGCCATCGCAGATCATCGCCGACGTCGTATTGATGACCGGATAATGCGATTGTTTCGTCGGTTTCCATTAGTTGGGTTTGAATTCGTAATTTCTCGGGATGCCATGCGTCATCCGAATCTAGAAATGCGACGAACTTCCCGGTGGCAAGATCCCAGCCAGTGTTTCGGCTAGCTGACGGTCCAAGGTTCTCGGCGTGTTTGATCACCTGGACGGAAATATTTGACTTGCTCCACTGTTCGACCACGGCCGTGCTTGCGTCGCTACTTCCGTCATCAACAACGATTACTTCCCGCGGCGGTCGTGACTGATTCGCCACAGACATGAGTGCCCGTTCGATCGTCGTTGCCGAATTGAACATTGGGATCACGACCGACACTGACGAAGTGTTGTCGGTCATGTGCGCTTGCTCATCCAATCCCAATCTCCGCGCACCTTTGATCGAAACGTGGGAACGGTATCAGTCGACCAAATTTCGGTTCGCTCAAGAGCTAAGCGGTCACTGGTCGATTTAATAGGTCCAAACTTGCTAGTTGCGGCGATTGCGTATCCAGCTTTTGCCACCGCTAGACGTACAGCATCATTGACCGAGCCATGAGGATATGCCATGGTCGTTACTGCTCGCCCTATGACATCTTCGATCCATTGTTTGCTGGCGACTAATTCGTATTCGAGTTCGGCAGAAGTGCACTCGGTGAGTTTTCTGTGGGTATAACCGTGAGCCCCAATGCTCACACCTGATAAACCGGCCAATTCGCGAAGAGAATGAACAGTCAAATATCTGTCTGCACCGGACATGACGAACGAAGGATTGACGAACACATGAAATGGAAAACCCAATTCAACTAACTCAGGTGCCGCAATTTCAAGGTTGTCACGGTAGCCA
>JBKJXI010000072.1:0-8621 GCA_046716325.1 Ilumatobacteraceae bacterium
CATGACAATCGAATTTGCACGACATGTGCTTGGACTCGCCGATGCCAACTCCACGGAATTTGACGCCAGCACGCAAAGTCCGGTCATCGACTTAATGAACGATCAACGTGATGTCACCGAAAAGGGCGGAACGATGCGCCTGGGGGCCTATTACGCGGTGCTCGAACCGGGAACAATTGTCGGCGAAGCATACGGCGAACCGGTCGTGAGTGAGCGCCATCGCCATCGTTATGAATTCAACTCAAACTACCGACAGCGATTTGAGGCCGCCGGATTTGTTTGCAGTGGGGCCTCGCCGGACAAGCGTCTCGTGGAGTTCGTCGAACTCGACAATCATCCGTTTTGGGTTGGGACCCAGGCCCACCCAGAGTTCAAGAGCCGGCCCGATCGACCACACCCTCTCTTTCGCGAATTAATTCGCGTAGCGATGCAACGCCGTTACAAAGGTGACCTACCCAAGGCTGCCACGACACCGTTGCCGATAAACGCCGAAGTTCTTGGTTAGGTCGCCGAGCGATATCGCTCACTGAGATGGGCGGTTTAGGCGCCACCGAAAAGTTTTTCACCTGGTTGAGGGTAGAAAAAGGACGTTCGCCACTGACGATCGAGGCATACAGCCGAGACCTTCGACATTACGAGACATTCTTGACAACGCATCGCTCCGATGTGAAGCGTGTGCAATCCGAATTGGTTGAGCGCTATGTGGCACTGCTCAAGTCCAGCGGGCGTGCGTCCAAGAGTGTTGCCCGGCAGTTTGCCGCCGTGCGAATGTTGCATCGATTCATGGCCGATGAAGGATTGCGCAAGGATAATCCCACGAGTTCCCTCGAGGGAGTCAAAGTACCGTCCGGTCTTCCAAAGGCGTTATCCGAAGAGCAGGTCACCAAACTTTTGGCTTCGGTCAGCGGTGTCGATTCGTATGCGCTTCGAGATCGGGCGCTGTTGGAATTTCTGTACGCCACCGGTGCCCGTGTATCCGAGGTCTGTGGACTGTCAATGAGCGATCTGGACATGGGGGCATCGCTGGTGCGTCTATTCGGCAAAGGTTCCAAGGAGCGGGTGGTGCCATTTGGTCGGGCCGCGCATGGGGCATTGACGGATTGGTTGGGCGCCGGAGGTCGGTCAATGTTCGTTCCCCAACAGTGGGCGAGACGAGATCAGGCGGACGCCGTATTCCTCGGTGCGCATGGGACTCGCTTGTCTAGGCAGGCCGTGTGGGGGATCGTTCGCAAGTACGCCATTCGTGCCGGAATCACAGAACATCTATCGCCCCATGTGTTGCGTCACTCGTGTGCGACCCACATGCTCGTTCACGGCGCCGACCTGCGAATTGTGCAGGAGTTGCTCGGCCACGCGTCGGTGAGCACTACGCAGGTGTACACAAAGGTGGACAACGAAGTGTTGTTTGAGATCTATCGCGAATCCCATCCACGGGCTAGAACCGTACGTACCTGAAATGTTGCATTTGGTGAAGCGATTCCTTGGCTCGCTGAAGTCCGAGCCGCTACTGGACCGAGAAAAGTTATGGGTAACCGAAGTGTTAACTCATCAGGAGAGTGAACTTTGGAACTCCCAGTCCAAGACTGACCAACGCCACAGCTTCGATATTGCCAAACGATTTTTGGCCCTGCGGCCGACCGCTTCGCGAGATGAAATTGCCGGCGCGTTATTGCACGACATCGGCAAGATCGAGGCGCGACTGGGAACCTTCGCCAGAGTGGTCGCCACAATCCTGCCCCTACCCACCCAAAGGTTCACCGCGTATCGCCAGCATCAAGAGAGCGGCGCGCGATTGCTTGAGTCGATTGGATGCAATCCGACGACGGTTGCGCTTGTCGCGGGCCGCCCAGACTGCGATGCGCTACGGGCGCTGTCCCAAGCCGACCAAATTTAGGTTCTAGCCACGGGGCAGCAATCCGATCGCCTCGTGAGCCCGGGCCAATGTAGCGGTGGCAACGATGCCGGCGCGATCGGCGCCCAGAGCCAATAGTCGTTGCAGTTCGGCGCGATCGGACATCAGCATCTTGTATCGCTGGGCAATTGGACCCAGCATCGCCGACACGGCGGCCCCCGCGTCTTCCTTTAGTTGTCCGTACTGTGAGTAACTTGTCGCCAGGGTTTGCGGATTCGAATGAGTTGCGGCACCCAGTATTTCCAAGAGATTTGAGACACCAGGTTTGGTCTCACGATCAAATCGGACTTCATTGTCGCTGTCCGTCACCGCGCGTTTAAATTTCTTTTCGATGACCGATGGATCATCCAGCATGTAAATGATCCCGGCGTCGTTGTCGCCCGACTTTGACATCTTCGATGTTGGATCGAGCAGGTCCATGACTCGAGCACCGACGCGGGGTGTCACCGCCTTGGGGACCACAAATGTTTGACCAAAGCGATGGTTGAATCTGATCGCTATGTCGCGGGTGATCTCGATGTGTTGACGCTGATCGTCGCCAACCGGCACCTCGTCTGCGTCGTAGAGCAAGATGTCGGCGGCCTGGAGAGCCGGATAGGTAAACAACCCGGCGGATACGAATTCTGACTCACGTTTGGCCGACTTCTCCTTGAACTGCGTCATCCGATTGAGCTCACCAAAACTGACCATGCATTCCATGATCCAGCCCAACTGGCTGTGCTGCGGGAGGTGACTTTGGACAAATATTGTCGCCACCTGGGGATCGAGACCGATCGCATAAAGCATCGCCGCCAACTCAAGAGTCTGTTGGCCGAGTATTCCCCGGCCCTCTGTGACAGTGAGGGCGTGCAGGTCAACGATGCCATGAAATACATCTCCCTCGTGTTGTCCGCCGACCCAGTTACGCAACGCACCTAAATAGTTGCCCAGATGAATTTCTCCGGTGGGTTGGATGCACGACAGCACTCGAGTCACGGCCCAACATTAGTCGTAGTGTCGGTCTGCGAGTCGTGAATTAAGTAACCTTGTAACTAATGGGATACGAAGTCACGACTCCGGTCTTCGCGGGTCCGTTTGAACTGCTGCTTCATCTGATGTTGAGCGACGAACTCGATATCCACGAGGTTTCCCTTTCACGGATCATCGAGGCGTATCTGGTCGAGGTGAAGAAGATGGAGTCCTTGGACCTGGATGTCGCCACGGAGTTTTTATTGATCGCGGCAACCCTGATTGAACTTAAGACCCGTCGATTACTTCCAAGTCGAGACGATACGGATATCGATGAGGAGTTCGCGCTGTGGGAAGAGCGCGACCTGCTACTGGCCCGTTTGCTTGACTGCAAGACATTTAAAGACGTGGCGGGCGTCATGGGGACCTTGATCGAACGAGCCGACTTGAGTTTCCCTCGAATGGCGGGGCCCGAGGAACGATTCGCCTCGCTAATGCCGGATCTTCTCGAAGGCGTGACCCCGTTTCGATTGCAGCGAGCGCTGCTCAAAGTAACGGCACCAAAACCGCACATCACCGTCGACATGGTGCATGTCACTCCTATTCGAGCCAGTGTCGCCGATGCCCTCATCGAACTCATTGAGTTCCTTCCGACGGCCGGGCAAATATCGTTTTCAGAAATCTCGAAGGGAATTACGGAGCGGGTAGAAGTCATCGTCAGGTTTCTTGCGCTACTCGAACTGTTCAAGCAGGGCCGAGTTGAATTGACACAGGGTGACCGATTTGGAGATGTTGGCGTGCTCTGGATCGGTGGATGGGACAGATCCTTTAATGCAATTTATAACATTGACGACTACGAGGGGTAACCGCTGGACATGGACAACGAACAACCCGATCACGACCTGACTGCAGATGTAGTTCGCGCGCTCGAGGCGATCCTGCTTGTAGCGATGGAGCCGGTGAGTCCGACGCTGTTGGCGCAATTGTTGGAGCAGAGCGTGGCAACGGTGGAAACGCTGTGCGAAAAATTGGCCAGCGCCTATGAAGATGCCGGTCATGGATTTCAACTATCGAAAGTCGCTGGCGGTTATCGTCTGCAATCGCATCCTGATGTGGCCGCTTACGTAGAGCGGTTCATTCTTGATGGACAGCACATTCGCGTTTCGTCTGCTGCACTGGAGACTCTGGCCATCATCGCTTACAAACAGCCAATGTCTCGCGGGCAGGTCGCAGCCATTCGCGGTGTCGACCCCGATGCGGTGATGCGCACCCTGCAGGCGCGCGGCTACATCACGGAAGTTTCCCGTGACGACGGTCCAGGTCAGGCCGTGCTGTTTGGAACAACGCCACTGTTTCTCGAACGCTTGGGGATTGATTCTCTGCAAGATCTACCACCGATTGCCGACTTCGTGCCCGATGCCTCGGTGGTGGAGGCGCTCGAACTTGGTCTGCGAGTTTCGACTCTTGAATCGCCATCCCTGAGCGACTAGATATGAACAACTCTGCGCCGGGAGGCGCTGAATCACCCCTAGGCGACGCGCAAAAGGACGGTGAACGACTGCAAAAGGTGCTCGCCCAGCGAGGATGGGGGAGTCGTCGTCAATGCGAGGAACTTATTTCTGAAGGTCGGGTTCGCGTGAATGGGGAGATCGCGATACTCGGGCGTCGAGTACTCGTCGAAAGCGACACCATCGAAATCGACGGTGCTCCCGTCGGGGTTCGTCCCGAACTTGTTTACTATCTATTGAACAAACCAATCGGCGTCATTACCACTGCCAAGGACACTCACAATCGCGAGACGGTCCTTGACCTCATTCCGAAACTTCCCCAGGTACATCCCGTCGGAAGGCTTGACGCCGAAACGGAAGGGCTCTTGCTGTTAACCAACGACGGCGAGCTCACTCATCGCATCACACACCCAAAATTTGGTCTCGACAAGGAGTATCTCGTTCACGTTCGCAGCGACGAACACGGGGTCCCCGAGTCGGCACTACATAACTTGCGAATTGGAGTCGATCTTGATGATGGAGTGACATCGCCTGCAGACGTAGGGCAACTGCAACCCGGTGTCTTGCGCATCGTGATACACGAAGGTCGCAATCGCCAAATTCGTCGGATGTGTCAACAGGTCGGTTATCCCGTTTTGCGGTTGGCACGAGTTCGCATCGGCCCAATTTCTGATCGGCGACTTCGCCCGGGCGAGTTTCGATTACTCACCGTCGCCGAGGTCCGCGAACTAATTGAAGCGCTCACCGAAGGGGCACACAGATACGCTTGAGCGTTGTGACCGCCCGATGCGCCAATGTGATGGGTTTGGGTCTCATTGGCGGATCCCTTGGTCTGGCTCTTAGTCAGCGCGGTTGGCGGGTACACGGAGTCGACGCTCATCATGAAAGCGAGACGGAGGCATTGGCGCTCGGAATAATTTCAGCCGTCGGCCTCGATCCGGGAGCCGAAATCACCTTCATTGCGACGCCGGTTTCCTCAATTATCCAGCAAACGCGTTTGGCGTTGGCCGGCACGCGTGGCCTGGTCACCGATGTGGGCGGAGTGAAGTCCGCAATTGTCAATGAGATTGATGACTCACGATTTGTCGGCGGACACCCGATGGCCGGAAGTGAGTTAGTCGGACTTCAGGGTGCCGATGCGTCGCTGTTCGATGGCGCAGTGTGGGTGCTTACGCCACGCGATTCCACGGCCGATTCTTCATTTGCGGGTGTGGCCAAAATTGTTGGTGAACTCGGTGCCGAAATCGTCGTGCTGACACCCGGGCGTCATGACCAACTCATCGCGATCGTCAGTCACTTGCCTCACCTCACGGCCGCCACCCTGATGGGACTAGCCAGCAACAGCGCCGAGGAACATGTGGCGGTGTTGCGATTGGCGGCCGGCGGTTTTCGCGACATGACGCGAGTTGCATCTGGCCATCCGGACATTTGGATTGATGTATGTCGTGAAAACCAGAGCGCAATCTTGTCCGCCCTCGACGGAATGATTGAGGGGCTAGGAAAGATGAGATCAATTGTGGCCACGGGAGATGACGAGGCACTGATGCACCGTCTCCAAGCAGCTCGAGTCGCGCGCGCGAATCTTCCCGGCCGAGTACGCGAATTGCTCGACGTTGTGGAGGTCCGTATTCCCATTCCGGATCGCTCAGGTGCTGCCGCGGAGGTGTTCACACTTGCCGCCAAACTTGGGGTGAATGTGGCCAACTTTGAAGTCGCCCACTCGGTGGAGGGGGAGCGTGGAATTCTCATCGTGATCATTGACAAGGCGAGTCAAGACATGTTTCGTGGAGGTCTCATTGCCCGCGGATTTCGTCCGACGATTCAAGCCATTTCATGACCGAGCAGACCCGAATCTCGATACAGCGCCATCGAGGGCCGGTTTCGGCAGTCGTTGAGGTCCCTGGATCTAAATCAATCACCAATCGTGCGTTAGTGTGTGCCGCCCTCGCCAATGGCCCATCGAAACTATTCAATATTGCACCCGGTGGCGACACAGTGGCAATGATCGATGGATTAACAGCATTGGGTGCTCGCTGCATCGTTCAGGGTTCGGATGTTGAAATCGTGACTCCGATTGACCGCGCGTGGGGAGACGACATAACGGTGGACGCAGACCTCGCCGGAACAACATCTCGGTTTCTAACGGCGGTTGCGGCGCTGCGCACAGGTTGCACCACGGTGACGGGAAAGCCAAAGTTGCAACTGCGTCCAATGGCCGGATTATTTGATTCGCTGTCGTTGTTAGGGGCACAGGTATCTTCGCTGGAAAATCCCGGTCACCTTCCGGTTCGAGTTTGTGGTGGATACCAAACCGGACACGAACTTGCCATCAGGGGCGACACATCCAGTCAGTTCATCACCGCGCTGTTACTGATTGGGCCGGCGTTATTGAACGGGTTAACGATCAAAATCATTGGTCCAATTGTCTCCGAGCCCTATCTGGCAATGACGTGCTCTGTGATGAGTGACTTTGGTGTCAAGGTGGATCGTGTCGGCACGGACCTATTCGAAGTTTCACATCAGGCATATCGCGGTCGCCACTATGTGGTCGAGCCCGATGCCTCGTCGGCGTCGTACCCGCTGGCGGCGGCGGCAATTGTGGGCGGTTCGGTGAAGGTATTAGGTGTGGGCAATTCGAGCGTGCAAGGCGATGTTCAATTCATCGAAATATTGCGCCTGATGGGTTGCGAGGCGCGGAGCACCACGTCCGAACTTAGCGTGTCGCGAAATCTCGACAGTTCGCTCTCCGGAATTGAGATCAACATGGCGTCGATTTCCGACCTCGTTCCGACAGTGGCGGTCGTGGCCATGTACGCGGACACGCCAACTCGAATTTCCGGAGTCGGGTTTATTCGCAGCAAAGAGAGCGATCGACTCGAAGATCTGGCCACCGAACTGCGCAAGTTGGGAGGAGAGATCGAAGTTACCTCGGACGGACTCGTTATTCGGCCGTCACATGTGCACGGTGGAGTAGTCGATACGCACCTGGACCACCGGATCGCGATGGCACTTTCGCTCGTCGGCTTAACCTGTGATGGCGTCATCATCGACGACATCGATGTGGTTTCCAAAAGCTGGCCCGAGTACTGGACGATGATTCTCGGGTTGTAGATTCGATGATTTCGAAGTCAGATCCAAATTACCCGGAGATATTGCGGCTCCACGACCTAGCTGTGCAATTGGGTAATCCGACTTATCAAGATCCGCAGACAGGTCTGTCTGTGATGACGGCGACATTTCTCGCCAATCAGAAAATTTGCTGCGCTAAAGGATGTCGGCACTGTCCATTTGAAGTTGAGTGATGTTCGGAGATGCGCATGAACCAAATCTTGGTCTTCCCTGAACTAGATTGTGCATATCGAATGAGCAATGAAGCGCCCGAGGAGACATGTTGAGTACGGAACGCGAAATCATGACCTGGGAATCCTTCGGAGTCGCCAGTCGCGAACTGGCGGTTCTGGTCAACGACAGCGGGTACGAACCAGACATCATCCTGGCGATCGCCAGAGGAGGTCTCCTGGCAGCCGGCGCGCTCGGATACGCCCTGGCTGTAAAGAACACATACACAATGAATGTTGAGTTTTATACAGGGGTTAATGAACGATTAGCGGTACCGATGATTCTTCCGCCGGTTCCAAGCCTCATCGATCTCAAGGACTCGAAGGTCTTGATAGTCGACGACGTTGCGGATACGGGGCATACATTAAAACACGTGCTCGAGTTTTGCGCCGGAAGATTGGCCGAGACGCGTCTCGCCGTGTTATACGAAAAGTCGCAGTCGATCGTGAAATGCGACTATGTCTGGAAGCACACCGATCTGTGGATTAACTTTCCGTGGAGCGAGCAGGAGCCCGTCGCCAAACATCGCACCACAGTCCGCGACGCCTAAGCGACACCGCGGACGCAGACCAAGTTATTTGGTGTAGGTGATCGTCGGGTCTAGAAACTCATTTGTGGTGATATCAGCGGGCGTTACCTCGATGACATCGAGACCCTGCTCGCGGAATATTGGCAGAGCCTTGGCAATAAATTCTGCCACTCGCCCCTCCTCGAAGTCGCCGAACGTTGGGGTATCACCATTTGCGACAATGTCCAGATCCTTCTGAGCCCTTGCGCCGTTCGAAGTATCGCCTTCGCTTTGAGTCCAGAAACTGTCGTAGGCAAGTGTTGTGGCGATAATGATTTCATTCGCGCGCTCGGGATCGGCGATGTAGTCAATTTGTGCCTGTTGCAGTATCGGAACGAGTTTGGTC
>JBKJXI010000073.1:0-2758 GCA_046716325.1 Ilumatobacteraceae bacterium
GTGCACGCGTGAATGGTTTGCTGGCATCAACATGGCCGGCCAGCGACTCAACTTTCTTCCCATCAACGGTGAATGAGATTCTGAGTATCGACGGGTCCGCGGCAGTGGCGGTCCAAACCATTTGCGCAATTGCGAGAGCCTCTCCTTGGGCACCGACGTTCAATTCGCCAAATGTCAGGTCAATCGTTGCCTCATTGCCCACTACCTCGACGCTATTGATCGTGGTGTCAATGGGCCACAGCGACATGTAATCCGCATCCCCGGGCCGATTGGCAAACAGCGCTCGCAGTGCTGCCGTAATCGGATCGGGAGTAATCTTGAGCCGAATAAATTCGCGGTAGAGGCGGAATCCACGGGCAGTCTCGGCGACCCAATACTGCGCAAGTGCACGCTCCTCTGGAACTGTGCTATTCAAAGTTGAGGTCGTCGTTGATGGCGAAGTTGGACCTGTTGTTGGTGTCGTGGTTGATGACGACCCACAGCCGATTATTAGGAAAAGTGATGCGACTCCTCCAATCTGCACCAATTTCGCAATCGCACTCTTTCGCATTCCGTCGCTAGCTCCAGCCTGTTTCTGTGCTCGATAACTAAGAGTATTCTCCTACAGCGTCAATACGAAGCGCAAGGCTAAGGCGAGTCGACGCACGACTATTGTAAATATCGATATGGGCTCGGATCATTGATGCGGTGAGCAACACTTCGCTTCCTCGACCAGAATATCGCCTCGACATTCAGGGACTGCGCGGACTCGCAATTCTTCTCGTTGTCTTCTACCACTCCGGTATTTTGTTTCGCGGCGGATATGTGGGTGTAGACGTGTTCTTTGTCATTTCAGGATTCGTCATTACATCGTCCTTGTTACGAAGACTTCAGGTGGACGAGCGCATTGGTCTCATCGAGTTCTATGGTCGACGCGTGCGAAGGTTGCTCCCAGCCCTCGCCGCGATGCTGATCGTGGTGATTGGAATGTCCACATGGCTTTCAGTAATTGCAGCCAGGACCCAAACTATAAGTACTGGTCGTTTTGCAACTTTCTCGCTGGCGAATCTCTACCTGTATCGATTCAGACCAGATGGTTACTTCGTGCAGAGTGAAAAAGCAAATGCATTGATCCATACATGGTCGCTTTCGATCGAAGAACAGTTCTATCTACTCTTTCCGATCCTGATTCTGATATCAATTTGGGTGGCGAGACGAATTCGTCGTAAACCAGTTGCCACTCTTAAGGTCTTGTCATTCGGAGTGGGGACCGTTTCACTCGTCCTTTGCATTCTGGCGACAAACGTTGGATTGGACAAGTTGCCCACAATGATTGGCAACAGACTCGGTACATCTGTAATTGACCAACGGTTTGCGTTTTACCTTCCTTTAACTCGCGCATGGGAATTCCTTGCCGGGGTATGGCTGGCAACTCTCCATTGGCAATCGGCCGCAGCGAGCAATGGGCGAAATCGATCCTTCGTCGGCATTGGGTTCATCGTGGCATCCGCACTTTTTTTTAACGAGACAACCAGGTTTCCGGGTGTTTTTGCCCTACTGCCGGTGGTGGGCGCCGCCTTGTTCATTGACTCGCGAAACGACTCAAACCTCATAGGAAAGGTTTTATCATCGCGATGCCTGTCCTGGATCGGCGATCGAAGTTACGGCTGGTACTTGTGGCATTGGCCGATCATCCAATTTTCTAGTCCATTCGCACCAGGCAACCGCTTAGTTGCAGTTTGCGCGGGTTTTGTAGCCCTTATCCCGGCAATGTTGTCGTACAGATTTTTGGAGAATCCTCTGAGAAAGTTACGAGTGTGGCGCACCCCTCTTCGAATGGCTTTGTTGGTATCGCTCTCGCTTGCGCTTCCGGTTATCGCTATTGCAAGTACTCGGGATTTAGCGCCAGAACTTGGTTTCCATCTGGAAGCAACGATGGGCTGTGAATACGGTGACCTCCAGAATCTGAGCCCCGACGGAAATTGCACCATTCCAATATCTAATTCAATTGGTCAAGCCGTCTTGATAGGTGATTCTCATGCCGGTCATCTGAGTGAAGCATTCGTCGAGGCTGCACACGCAAATCAACTTGATGCAACTATTGCCGTGAACGGCAATCACCCTTATCTCTTTGTGCCCTGGGATACTCAACAAACACGGGAAAGCTATCCTTTTCGGTCCTTGGAAATCATGAAATCTACAAGACCTCGGGTCGTTGTAATTGCCCAGTCCACTTATCACACCGGCGCCCCGGAGGGTTTGCAATGGGGCGATCAGTTTATTCCGATTCTCCGGCAGCTCGAAGAAATGAGGATTCCAGTTGTTGTAGTCGCTGCGAGTCTTGTTCCGGAATCTCGACCACGTGAGTGTTCGATATTCCAAATTTTTTTGGGTGCCTGCCTTGCCGACAAACGGGTTCTGACGGACAAGTTGCTTGAAGGAAGAAAGTGGAGACTGGATGAAGAGGTGCGAGCGATCTCACAAGTCAACAATTCGATTTTAATGGACGCCGCGCCAATTTTGTGTCCAGAAATTTCGTGTTCCGTGTATCGTGACGGTAAGTGGTGGTGGCGAGATGATGCTCATTTGTCGCTCATCGCTAGCCGGTCTCTTATACCACTCGTCACCGAGCGGATTCGAGCTGCTCTGCTCCTGCCACTAGGAGAATGACAAAGGTGATCCTGGTCTTAGTTCAGTACACGACCTTGGCGAACAAATTCCACAGCCAATTCAAGTTCGGGCGAGAGGAATCGATCAGGACCGGGGCCAGCCACAACTT
>JBKJXI010000074.1:0-5408 GCA_046716325.1 Ilumatobacteraceae bacterium
CTTGCAAGTAATACGGAGGGTCTGAAACTACTAGGGCGCAAGCACCCCTATATCTTCAAAGCCGTTGGTTGTCAGCGGTTAATTAGCTTCGGCTGTACCAAGAGTTCCAAGGCGAGCTCGTTGAAAATGTTGAAGGCAAATAGAGGCATGTATTCAAAAGTTGTCGTCGTCGCTTCGGGCTACAACGATTTCAACGACAACTCGTTTTCCCGTGCCGTAACGGCGATCTGTACTGAGGCCACCCGTCAGGGTGTCGTAGTCCTCTGGCTGACTTATCGCGAGGAGGGAGTCGTCAAGACGAAGTCCATTTCATACAACTTGCAACTTCACCACTTCTCTCAATCGATATCTAATCTTCGCCTGCTCGATTGGAACAAAATAAGTAAGGGCCGAGACTCCTGGTTTACGACCGACAAGATCCACATGCAGAGTGCCGGCGCACTCGAGATGGCGAAGGCAATCGCCTTCGCCATCGACGAGCTCTAATTTGTCGACGAGTTCTGACCCTGAACCCTTGCCGCTAGGGACTGCCCAAATCTATTGCCACAGAATCCGAGGAGTGCGCCAACAATTGCGAACGCGATTGCGATCGTCTTCCAACTTGCGTCGTCCGAGAGAATTCCTGTGATCAAAGTAAGGAACCCGATGGCGAGGAAAAACGTGGCAATCCATGTAGTTGCTCTGCGCTTAGCGCTGGCACCCAAAGTGACTACCGCAAGGCTAAGTACAACGACCAATATGGATGACCAGACGTCTCCTAGATCCTCTCTCGTCAAATAGCCAAACGTGCCAAATATCAACGAGAAAATACCAACGCCAATAAATGGAGTCGCCAAGTTCGGCCACGATTTTCGATCAAGACTACGTCCGACGAAGAGTAATCCGATTCCGATCAGCATCGTGATGAATCCGGCATCATTTGCCACCTCGCCGACAGATCCAAGACCCATTCCGTTAATTCGATCTTGAAGGTCCGACTGGACAATGATCAAAATTATTCCAAGCACGGCCCACAGTACCGCCGCGGCTAATACGGATGGACGAGCCCGAAAGCCTGGCAGAACCCATAAGACGGCCATGGCAGTCGCCGTCAGAATAAGCGCCCACCCGAATTCAAGTCTTTCAAAACGACTGAACATCAGCCAAAGAAACGTAAAAGGAACGAGGACTTGAAGAGCGGCCGTGGCCCAAATGATCAAGGATCGCCCGCGAACAGAAACGAACCATAATGCTAAAATTCCGAACAAATTGAAAATAAATCCGCCGGCAACATTTGGCCCCGACTCATCGGAAAATAAATCTGTCGCAATAAACACAATCGCCACGCCAATTAAGATTCCGCCAACGGCATGGAGTGCACTGCCGATGGTGATTGGCTCTCGATTAGTTCGGTTTGCAGTTAAGTCGGCCAATAGACCGGTCTTGTGCTTCGTAAATGACGTGGATGTTGCACCTTCGCTCATGAAAACCCCCAGTTTTCAAAAAACATTATCAGAGATGAATGAGTTAGCGTGATTACCGTGTCCCAGCAACCGATTTGCGGGTATACAGGGCGATGAGATCAAGCCACTACTTTCGAGATCTGCCGGTTCGTGGTCGCCGAAGGAATTCGAAACAGTCGGAACTTGACGAGCCAATTCTTTCCGAAATATTCAGCGTGGAGCGCCTTGAGCAACATGCCCAAACCCTTGCGGTGGCTCAGAATGTCACGATAAAGCCACAGCGGGGCCACGACATTTTGCCACGAGTCGCGGAGAACGGTCGCGTATTACTGGAGTCGTATCGGGTATTGGCTCTGGCGATAAAGGACGAACGCTCGATCACCCCTGCCGCCGAATGGCTGGTCGACAATTTTCCGATTGTTGACGAGCAACTTCGCGAAATCCGCGACGACTTGCCGCGGGACTACTACCGCAAGCTCCCCAAGTTATCCGAAGGTCATCTTGTCGGTTACCCAAGAATCATGGGACTGGCATGGGCATACATCTCGCACACGGATAGTCGCCTCGACCCTGAAAGTCTGCGGCGAATGGTTCGGTCATACCAAAAAGTGACCCCATTGACGATCGGCGAATTGTGGGCGATTGCAATCAGTCTGCGCGTTCTGCTCGTCGACAACCTTCGGCGACTGGCCGAGCAAATCGTGCGTCGACGCATCGCGCGCCAGATGGCCGATGAAATCGCCGATGGATTGCTCGGCTTTGGTGACGACACTCCGGAAGCGGCTATGGCTTCTCTGCGTCGTCTCTCGGCCTCGACGTTTCCGATGGCGGCCCGGGTGCAACTCTTCCAGCGGCTGCGTGATCAAGACCCATCGGTTATTCCTGCCTTGCGCTGGTTGGAGGAGTTTCTCGCAGCCGAAGGAACCCCCGCGGATGAAATGGTTCGCCTCGATCATCAAAGCCAGGCGACGATGAACGTGACCGTACGCAACGTCATAACCAGCATGCGCCTTATTTCTTGGTTCGACTGGGCTCAGTTTGTCGAGGATGCAAGCCTTGTCGACTCGGTCCTCGGAGCCAGAAGTTCGTACGGTGAGATGGACTTCGCGACGCGCGATCGCTACCGACACGCGGTTGAAGAACTGGCGCAAGGTTCCGGATTAACGGAGATTGAGGTTGCAACGAGGGCAGCGGAAATGGCTGAATCGGCGTCTGGTTCCACGACCGTTGAACCGTCGCCGGTGGCTCGTCTCACCGATCCTGGCTATTACCTCATATCCGACGGCAGGAGCGAGTTCGAACGAGTGCTCAAGGTCCGCGTTCCCATCGCCGACAGACTTCGGCGCGCCTATGTCCGGTTTCCGTCCACCGGTTATCTGGGAACATTCATATTGATCACGGGCGTTTTCCTCGCCGTGCCGTTTTTGCTGTTGGGGGACGATAGCGCCTCCGGAGTCGGCACTCTTGTGGTGGCAATCCTGGCACTTGTTCCGGCGGCTGATCTGTCGATGTCACTCACCAATCGGATGATCACCCATGTCCTGGGACCAAAAACTTTGCCGCGCCTGGAAATGAAAGACGGCGTTCCCGTGCACCTGCGAACACTCGTTGTCGTACCGATGATCCTCACAAATGAAGCAGAAATCGAATCTCTGGTTGGAGGGTTGGAGATCCACTATCTGGGAAACCGCGACGGAGACACTCGATTTGCCTTGCTATCCGATTGGCTCGACGCGCCGGCCGAGTATGTGCCAGGCGACGACGAACTATTGGCGACAGCCATCACTGGAATCGATGAGCTCAACGAGCGTCACGGTCCCGCAATCGACGGAGGCGCTCGATTCCTGTTGTTTCACCGCAAGCGACAGTGGAATAGTTCCGAAGAGTGCTGGATGGGTTGGGAGCGCAAGCGCGGCAAACTTTTTGAACTAAACGCTCTACTTCGCGGCTCTGCCTCAACCGGATTTCTCGCCTCCGAGAGGCATTCGTCGACACCTCCAACCGATGTGCGATATGTGATCACGCTCGATGCGGATACACGTCTGCCGCGCGGGTCAGTTGGGCGCCTCGTTGGGACGATCGCCCATCCGTTGAATCAACCAATTCTTGATTCGTCGACCGGCAGGGTGACAAAGGGTTATGGCGTGCTTCAACCACGGATCACTCCGACGCTGCCGACCGAACACGGGGGCTCCATCTATCAGCGGATTTTCTCCGGGTCTGCCGGACTGGATCCGTATGCATCCGCAGTGTCCGATGTTTACCAAGATTTGTTTCAGGAAGGTAGCTTCACCGGCAAAGGGATCTACGACGTCGCCGCATTTGAATCTGCGCTGGCCAACCGTGTTCCCGAAAACACACTCCTGAGTCACGATTTGTTCGAGGGAGTTTTTGCCAGAGCGGGACTCGTGACGGACATCGAACTCTTTGATGAGTTTCCTTCCAATTATCTTGTGTCTGCCTCGCGTCAGCATCGGTGGGCGCGAGGGGACTGGCAACTTTTGCCGTGGATTCTCGGTCGCGCCCGCAATGCCGCTGGTCGGCGGACCTGGAATTCCATTCCCGGGATTGCCCGTTGGAAAATGATCGACAACCTGCGCCGGACCGTTTCCGCCCCGTTCTCGCTGGCCACCCTCGTTGCGGCGTGGACTATTAATTCCGTGTCGGCAGGAGTGTGGACTTTGCTCGTCGTGGCCTCGGTGATCATTCCTGCTTCTCTTCCTGTTTTGACCTTCAAGATGCCACGGCAGCAAGGGATCTCCAAGCGCAGTTACCTTCGTGCGGTCGGCTCAGATGTGATCGCCGCCGCGGCGCAAGTAGGACTGGGCGTTACGTTCTTGGCACACCAAGCCTGGTTAATGATCGATGCGATTTTTCGCACATTGGCCCGCGTGTACGTCACGCGGCGACATCTTCTCGAGTGGACGACAACAGCACAGGCCAAAGCAAGTCGAGAGCTGAGTTTGATGGGGTTTTATCGGAGGATGGCCGGAGCAGTAGCGGTCGCCGCCGCAACCGCAATCGCGGTCTTGATTGCCAAGCCTGATGCGTTGTGGATTGCAACGCCGTTTATCACCTTGTGGATTCTTTCCCCGCTCGTCGCCCGCGGGGTCAGCCTGCCTCCGCCGACCACGACAGCAAAACAACTTTCCGACGCCGAAATGGAGACCCTCCGACTCACCGCTCGGCGAACTTGGCTGTACTTCGAGACATTCGTCGGCGAGGACAATCACTGGTTACCACCCGACAATTTTCAAGACGATCCGGTGCCAATCGTCGATCATCGAACTTCCCCGACGAACATCGGAATGTACCTGTTATCGATCCTGACCGCGCACGACTTCGGCTGGATCGGAACAGTCGAATTAGTGGAGCGACTGGAAGCAACGCTGGCGACAATCGATCATCTCGAACGATTTCGAGGACACCTATATAACTGGTACGACACCCGCGACCTGAAGCGCCTTGAGCCCGCCTATGTGTCGTCGGTTGACAGCGGAAACCTAGCCGGTCACCTGGTTGTGGTTTCAAATGCCTGCCGCCAGTTGCTGGACCGATCGCTAACCGTTACCGCCGCACTTGCCGGAATCGCCGACGCGATCACTTTGGCCCGCCAAGCATTCGACGCGGTCGACGCCAGCAATGAGAGCAAATCTCACGCACACCGACAACTCGACGACGCGCTCAATGCTCTCATTCCGAAAGACCTCGATATGCCGGGTACGCCCGAGTTGTGGACGATTCACCTTCGCCATCTCGAGGATTCGGCGCAAGTAATCGTCGACTTGGCCGTCGCCTTATCCACGGAAAGAGGTGATGGACCGACGAGCGAGTTAGCGACATGGGCCGAGGCGATTCGACGGGCCGTGCATAGTCACATCCGCGACCTCAACCTGTATCAACCCGACTCGCAGGCAAAAATATTTCAGTCGATATCCGAGATGTCCGATCCGATCAATCCAGCAT
>JBKJXI010000075.1:0-5241 GCA_046716325.1 Ilumatobacteraceae bacterium
GGATTACATCGCGATGCCAAAGTTCAATTTGTATCAGTCCCTGCACACCACCGTCATCGGTCCAGACGGCAAGACGATTGAGGTCCAAATTCGTTCCCGCGACATGCACCAGCGAGCTGAGTGGGGAGTGGCGGCGCATTGGTCATATAAGGACGGATCGCCATCGCAAGACATCGATTGGTTGAATCGGATCATTGATTGGCAGGGCGAGGTCTCGGACCCCCGCCAATTTCTAGAGAGCCTCAAGACCGATCTCGATCAGGAAGAACTATTCGTGTTCACGCCGAAGGGAAAGGTAATTGCCCTGCCGGTGAATTCGACTGCCGTTGATTTCGCCTATGCCGTGCACACCGAGGTTGGGCATGCATGCATCGGCGCCAGGGTAAATGGCCGACTTGTGCCTCTTGAGCACCTGTTGAACGCCGGCGACACGTGCGAGATCCTCACCTCCAAGGCGGAAAATGCGGAGCCCTCCGAGCGGTGGCTTGAGTTCGTGGCATCGCCAAAGGCCAAGAGCAAGATTAAGCAATGGTTTTCGCGCGAGCGCCACGAAGACCTTGTCGAAAGCGGGCGTGACGACCTCATCGAACAACTTCGTCGCGAGGGACTCCCAATGCAAAAGGTGCTCGGATCGGAAGCGTTCGCCAACGAGATCGCGTCCATGAACTACGCCGAGGCCGACGTGTTGTTTCTCGCCATTGCCGAGGGCCACGTCGATGCGTCGATGATGGCGGGTCGCTTGGCTCGAACAATGCGGGACGGTTCGCACGCCGAGCAACTCTCGGTCGGGTCACGGCTGGAACGCAAGGGATTCACCGAGAATCAAAACGTCGGTATTCACGTCGAGGGCATGGAGGACACGATCGTTCGCCTGTCGAAGTGCTGCACGCCCGTACCCGGTGACGACATCATTGGCTTCCTCACCAAGGAGCGCGGTGTAAGCATCCATCGATCCGATTGTCCGAACGCGGCGACCGCGGTAGCCCAGCAAGCGGCCCGGATTGTCGATGTGGAGTGGTCGGGGAGCCTGCAGGGGGCGATGTATGTCGTGGCCGTTGAGATCGTGGCCCTAGATCGGGCGCGACTTTTGCGGGACGTGGCCAACGCTCTCTCGGAGGAACATGTGAACATCGTTTCCTGCACGACCCATACCGGTGCGGATCGAGTTGCCAAGATGCGCTTCGAGTTCGAGTTCGCCGATCCGTCACACCTGCAATCGGTTTTGCGGACGATCAAGCGAATCGATTCTGTGTATGACGCGTATCGGGTGATGTCGGCGGATGCAAAAAATGAACCCTCAATCGATGCGCATCCAGCGTCTAACCTTCACGCGTGACCGAATTCAACACAAGCCCCGGGACCCGGGACATTCTGGCGCCGGATGCCGCCCGTTGGCGTGCGTTTCAATCAGTTTTCGCCGATGTCGTCGAGTTGGCCGGCTACGAGTTCATGATTCCGCCAATGTTCGAGGACCTCGGCGTATTTCTTCGACTCGGGGAATCAACCGAGGTCGTGACCAAGGAGATGTACGACTTCGAGGACAAGGGCGGCAGACGAATCGCATTGCGACCGGAGCAGACCGCAAGCGTCTGTCGCGCATTTGTCGAGCATCGCCCGACCACCCCGTGGAAGGTGTGGTACGCCGGCCCGAACTTTCGATACGAAAAACCCCAACAGGGCAGGTACCGCCAGTTTGATCAGGTTGGAGTCGAAGTACTCGGAGTTGACGATCCATATCTAGATGCCGAGGTGATCGCCCTAGCCGTGGAGTTCTACGAACGGCTCGGGTTGAAGCAAGTCGAACTCTCGCTCAATTCGCTCGGCGATGTTGGCGATCGAGAAAAATTCTCCACGGCCCTGCGTTCCTATTTCGAGTCGCATGCCGATTCTCTGACATCGGACTCGCTAGCGACATTGTCGCGCAATCCGTTGCGAGTCCTCGACTCCAAGCGTCCCGAGGATCAAGAGGTGATTGCTTCCGCCCCACGCATCGGCGAATTTCTTTCGGCCGAGGCGGGACTTCATTTCGAGGCTGTGCAAAATGCGCTTCAACTGCACGGAGTGAAATTCGCCTTGGACGATCGTCTGGTGCGGGGACTCGACTATTACCGGCGAACGACATTTGAATTTGTCAGCACCGCGTTGCAATCCGCCCATACGGCGCTTGGTGGGGGTGGCCGCTACAACGGACTGGTCGAGGCCCTAGGTGGGCCACCCACCCCCGGAATTGGATTTGCGCTCGGACTTGATCGAACATTGCTGGCATGCGACGCGGAAGGCGTGTTCGATGCGCCGAAACTGGCGGTGAATGTGTTCGTGGTCGATACCGCGGGAGGTTCGGAGGCCGCCCGACTGAGTCAAGAACTGCGAGCAGTTGGAATTAGCGCAGATCGGGCATTTGACGATCGCAGTATGAAGGCACAGATGAAGGTTGCGGATCGCAGCGGGTGTGCGATTGCGATCATTATCGGCAGTGAGGAAATTGCGTCCGGCACGGCAGTATTGCGCCCGATGATCGGTGGCCAACAAAGAGTCGTCCCGCGCCGCGAATTGCTCGATGAAATTCGCCGCGAACTGACTGCGTTATGAAAAAACCAAGCGACTGCCCAGTACCCGATCAATGCACAAAATTGCGCACCCATTTGTGCGGCTCGCTTCGACCGGATGCGATCGGACACAAGGTGACCCTTTGCGGTTGGATCGCGCGCCGACGTGAGCACGGCGAACATCTGGCATTTCTCGATCTCCGCGACTACAGCGGAATAACGCAATGTGTGGTCGACAACACGATCGATGTTCGAAGCGAATGGGTGGTGCAGATTACCGGTCGGGTGCAGGCTCGCCCGGAAGGTACGGTCAATCGAAACATACCGACTGGAGAAATCGAACTCGTCGACTGTGAGATTCTGGTTCTCAACTCGGCCGAACCTCCTCCGTTCCCGATTGATCAACGCGCCGACGATGTGGACGAAAGCATTCGACTGAAGTATCGCTATCTGGATATTCGTCGCGAGCGGATGCAAAAAAACTTGCGGATTCGGTCCAAAGTTAACTCGGCAATTCGTCACCAAATGGAGGAACTGGGATTCGTCGAAGTAGAGACTCCGATGCTGACGCCGTCCACTCCGGAAGGGGCAAGGGAGTTTCTCGTCCCGTCTCGCAAGGAGCCCGGGTCGTTTTATGCATTGCCACAGTCACCCCAATTGTGGAAACAGCTGCTGATGGTGGCCGGAATCGATCGTTACTATCAGATCGCCCGATGTTTGCGGGACGAAGATCTGCGCGCCGATCGTCAATACGAATTCATGCAACTTGATGCCGAAATGAGTTTTGTTACGCAGGAAGATGTTCTTGCTGCGATCAGCGCGGTGGTTGTAGCCGCGACCGAAGCGGTTACTGGCCAGACGCCGCCGCAAATCGAGTACTTAACTTGGCACGAGTCGATGACGCGCTTCGGTGTCGACAAACCCGATTTGCGATTTGGGCTGGAACTGATCGAATTGACTTCCGTATTTGCGGCCACCGAATTCAAGGCGTTTTCGTCCGCTCCGAGTATCAAGGGCTTGCGAGTCGATGCAACGAAATTTCCAGAGTCCGCGGCAATGGGGCGCAATAAGTTGGATGCGCTCACCGATCGGGCAAAGGAGTTAGGGGCAAAGGGTTTGGTATGGATCAAGGTGGGCGAGAATCGAACCCTCGAGTCACCGGTGGCAAAATTTTTGTCGCCGGTCGAACACGGCGCGCTCGTATCGACGCTGGGAGCCGAGCCAGGCGATCTCTTGCTTATCGTTGCCGACACTTGGACGACTACCTGTGAGGTCCTCGGACAGTTACGCAATGACATCGGGCGCCCACCCGTACACGAGGGACCATATCGCTATGTGTGGGTCACCGAGTTTCCGTTGTTCGTTGGACTAAATGCGGCCACCGGTAAACCTCAGCCGGGGCACCATCCATTTTGCTCTCCACATCCAGATGACGTTGAGCGCCTTGAATCGGATCCGATGAGCGTTCGCGCCGTGGCTTACGACCTGGTACTCAATGGTTGGGAGTTGGGTTCCGGATCGATTCGAATTCATGATTCAGAGATTCAGCGCCGTGTATTTCGTCAACTTGGTATCTCCGATGAGGACGCAGATCGTCAGTTTGGGTTCTTCTTGACTCCATTTAAGTTTGGGGCGCCGCCGCACGGTGGCTTTGCATTTGGCACGGATCGGCTAGTGGCAATTTTGGCGGGCGAGAGCAACATTCGAGAGGTGATCGCATTTCCCAAAACCCAGTCGGGTGCAGATCCGATGACAAATGCACCCACGCCGGTGGATCAAGCGCAACTTAATGAACTCGGAATTCGATTATTGCCGCCACCGGCAAAGAGCTGAAGTGCCAGTTTCGCAGTGCCACATCAGATATGACAGATGATCTGTTTAGTTCGGCGGTGCGCGACATCCTCAGATCACAGGCACCGCTGGCGGCACGCCTACGACCTCGGACGCTTGATGAAATGGTGGGGCAGCAGCATCTGGTTGCGCCGGGCGCACCGCTTCGGGTGCTCATCGAGGCGGATCGGCTGTCGTCCGTAATTTTCTGGGGCCCCGCGGGAACCGGTAAGACGACGCTGGCCGAGGTGGTGGCATTGACGACGAAGTCAACATTTGAACGGATGAGCGCGGTTAGCGCCGGCGTAAAAGATATTCGTGAAGCCGTCGATCGGGCAATTACGCGACTTGGTCAGCATTCGCGTTCGACGATCGTGTTCGTGGACGAGATCCATCGGTTTTCGACGTCGCAGCAAGATGCATTGTTGCCATCGGTCGAAAATGGAGTTATCACGCTGATTGGGGCGACAACGGAGAATCCATTTTTTGAGATCAACTCACCGCTACGAAGTCGGTCAACCCTGTTTCGACTCGAGCCGCTCGACGCCGACGCAATTCGTCAATTAATCCTGCGCGGACTTCAGGCCGAGGGGGTCGGGGCCGAGGAAGACGCAATCGCGCTGCTGGTCGGCCGCGCTGCCGGCGACGGACGCCAGGCTCTCACCGCCCTCGAAGTTGCATGTGCCCTTGCCAAACCCGGCGCGATCACGGTCGAACATGTTCACGCCGCATTGCAGGTCAGCGCGCTCAGTTACGGACGAGACGATCACTACGACGCGGTGTCGGCGTTTATCAAAAGTATTCGGGGGAGCAATGCCGACGCCGGTCTGTTCTGGTTGGCACGAATGCTCGAGGCAGGAGACGA
>JBKJXI010000076.1:0-4424 GCA_046716325.1 Ilumatobacteraceae bacterium
GCGGATTGGTGAGCAACGGCGACATTGCCGTTCGGAAGGCCGCCTACGACGCAGAAATGCGCGCGTGGCCAACAATTTCCGTGGCCTGTGCCGCGGCGATGAACAGCATCAAGGGCGAAGCAAACACAGTCAACGTTCGACGCAAATGGGCATCGCCGCTGGATGCGTCGCTGTACGGGAACAGCGTCAGCCGAGCGACATTTGACGCCATGCAGTCCGCGGTCCGCGCTTCGCTGCCGGATTTTCGCGCCTGGATGCGGATCAAGGGCCGTCTTAATGGGGATAAGGACGGACTGTCGTGGTGGAACATGATGGCCCCAATAAGTTTTTCACCCGGAGAGATCTCTTGGGATCATGGAATCGGATTGGTTCGCGGCGCATTCGCCGCATACAGCGACAACTTGGCCGGATTGGTCGATCGATCGCTTAACGAGAAGTGGATGGATGCTGAGCCCCGCGACGGAAAAGTGGGCGGAGCATTCTGCATGCCATTCGTTGACGATCGCTCGCTGGTTCTACTCAATTGGAGTGGCAGCGTGGATTCGGCCCAAACCACGGCCCACGAACTCGGTCACGCCTATCACAACACCCAGCTTGCCCATCGCACATCAATGCAAAAGCGGTTGCCGATGGCACTCGCCGAGACCGCAAGTATATTTTGCGAAACACTTGTGGTGGAGGAAGGTTTGCAGCGGCTAAGCGGCGATGAGCGCCTCGCGCTCCTGGACGTCGACTTGCAAGGCGCCGTCCAGATTGTTGTCGACATTCACAGCCGCTTTCTGTTCGAGACCGAGGTGTTCGCTCGGCGTCAGCGGCGAACGCTCGGGGTGTCGGAATTCAACGAATTGATGCTTGCTGCTCAAGCGGATGCGTACGGCAATGGCATCGACCAAGCCACGGCTCATCCGTACATGTGGGTCTTAAAGTCGCACTACTACGGGAGCCATTTCTACAACTGGCCCTATACATATGGCCTTCTGTTTGGCTTGGGACTGTACGCCCAGTACCAACATGATCCGGAACGGTTTCGAGTCGGCTACGACAACGTCCTATCGCGGGCAGGAATGGATACCGCCGAGCAACTCGGTCAGGCGTTCGGTCTCGATGTTTCCAGCGAGGCGTTTTGGACCGCAAGTCTCGATGTATTGCGCGCGCGAATGACCGACTACGAGCGACTCGCACAACCGCATCTCTAAATTGGCGTCATGAGTACCACCTCATGTGACCGGAGTTGGCGCCTCGGTAAACTTGAGAAATGCCCAGTCTTTACGATGCGACTCGGGAAGACTTTGCGCAACTTCTTGTTGGCGAGCCCAGTTATCGACTGAGCCAAGTCTGGGACGGGCTATATCAGCAGATGGCCGAGCCTTCGCAGTTACTGACGATGCCGGTCGCCCTTCGAGCCGTCATCGCCAACACATTTGCTCCCGCGCTCATTCCGGTCACTCAACTGGTCAGCGACAAAGGTGACACCGTCAAGTTTCTGTGGCATCTTGCCAACGGCGGTCACCCGATCGAGACGGTGCTGATGCATTACAAGGATCGGGCCACCGTGTGTGTGAGCACGCAAGCCGGATGTGCCTTGGGTTGCGGATTTTGCGCCACCGGTCAGGCTGGCTTTACGCGACAACTCACCTCTGGAGAAATTGTCGAGCAGGTGGTGCGGGCATCGAGACAGAGTGCGATTCGCAATCAGCGTCTGGCAAATGTCGTGTTCATGGGTATGGGAGAGCCGCTCGCCAACGAACCTGCGGTGTGGACAGCCGTTGAGAGGTTGCACCACGACATTGGATTATCGGCGCGACATCTCACGATCTCGACGGTTGGCATTATTCCCGGAATTCGGGCCCTGTCAGAGCGCCCGTTACCGGTCAATCTGGCGGTGTCGTTGCACGCCGCGCGGGACACCTTGCGCGACGAGCTAGTGCCGATTAATAAGCGCTACCCGATCGCCGATTTGATGGTCGCATGTGCCGAATACTTGAGCAAGAAAAATCGACGGATCAGTTTCGAGTGGGCAATGATCGACGGTGTCAATGATCAGCCTCGCGACGCGCGAGAGTTGGCCAGACTCTGTTCCCGGCTTGTTCCATCGGCACATGTCAATCTCATCCCGCTCAATCCAACGCCCGGCTGGTCGACAAAGGGAACACCGGCGGAGGGGGTGCGCGAATTCGCTCGCCAATTGGAAGAGCTCCGGGTCAATGTCACCATCCGTCGAAATCGTGGCACCGATATCGATGCCGCGTGCGGTCAGTTGGCCGCTGGCCAACCCGTCGCCATTGCCGGCCGCAAGAGCAATTAGTTCGCTTCCGTGTTAAACATGGCCACCAGTCGATCGCTGCCGCTGCGAATCTGATCGGCAAGAAGCCGTTCCATCACCCCGCCGGTGAACAACTTCCCCCCGTAATGAAGATGCATATTCAAGTTACTTCCGATTGACAACGGATCAATTGCGACGCGCAGTATCCAAGCCGAATGTTGCTTCCCAACATTTTCCTGGCGCTCAAACACCACCGCTCGAGAAGGCTCACAGATGGTCCGAACCATGCGCAACCGTTTTGAGCGCGCGAATGGACCCACTCGCGCCCGCAATTCAACTTGCCACGCACGCGCTGGATCGACATCGGACAAAACTTCGACGCTGTGGACGATGTCGAGCCAATCCGGATACGTAGAGAGATCCGAAATCTTGAAAAATAATTGTTCGGCGGTTACGTTCGCATCAACAGATGCATGTACATCCACCGCGGTGCGCTAATGATTTGCCGTGGCCGGCGGCTCGGACTCTGAGTCCTTCATGTTTGGCCGAGTGGCGTCCCTCGTGGCATCGCTCAACCGAAATGCTCGACTGAGCAGCCTTCCGCGCGCCTGCAACACGCCATCTAGATCGTCATCGTGATCAAAATGGGCCGTCCAAGGGATCGCTTTGGTCTCTTCCAGATCCAATTCAGGAGTTCCGTCAAATATCTTGAGCCCGCGCGCGCCGTGACTCTTATGTCTGGCGCTACGTGGTGCAGCGAACTTGACGACGTTTGATTTGCTTATCGGCGATTTGCTTTTCGGCGTACTAAAGAGCCGTGGGGCCGATTCGCGACGATCATCAATTGACCATCCCCTCGGCACCGCGAGTGCATCGGCGTGACGCCGACACAATGCGTTAGATCGCGAACCTTCGGGTATCGCGTCGTGCTCTAACCACACAAGCTGGCGACCCGGATCGAAGCCATACAACACTTCTGCGAGGGCGGAACACCCCGGTCGCTCGCACTGCTTGGTCACGGCTGAACTCTAGCCATTCACGGCATGACAGGCGTGACAATTCGGGTGGGCGATATGGGCCTCGATCCCATGACTTCCACGATGTGAACGTGGCGCTCTTCCGACTGAGCTAACCGCCCGTGAGGGAAAAGACTAGCGGGATGACGATCTTGCGGTGATACTTCGCAATTCGAGAAACTCGCGCTCAGTGGCGTTTTCGGTCAGGGCCCTCGCCTTGTCGAATGCGTCGGCGGCTTCGCCAAATCGTCCTAGTCGGAACAAAAATTCGGCCCGCGTGGCGTGGAACAAATGGTATTGCTGGAGGTCAAGATCTTCGATCGCGGCGAGGGCGACCTGCGGGCCGTCCACCTCAGCCACGGCGACGGCCCGGTTAAGGGCGACCACCGGAGTTGGCGATTGCAAGATCAACTGGTCGTACAGGGCGACAATCTGAGTCCAGTCCGTGTCGGCGGCGACGCGCGCCTCGCTGTGCACGGCATTGATCGCCGCTTGAATTTGATACGGCCCAGGCGAATTCCTCCGCAGGCAGTCACGCAACAACAACTGTCCCTCCTCGATCAAGGACTTGTTCCAGAGACCTCTGTCCTGTTGGGTCAGTAACACGATTGATCCGTCGTGCGCCACTCGCGCCTGCCGGCGCGAGTCGGTCAATAGCAACAATGCAAGAAGACCAACGACTTCTGGTTCATCGGGCATAAGTTGTGCCAGTAGACGGGCGAGCCTGATTCCCTCCGCACAAAGTTCATCGCGCACCAGTTCGCGACCGGACGTTGCCGAATACCCCTCATTGAATACCAGGTACGCCACATTGAGAACCGGGGGCAATCGACTTACAAGTTCGTGATCGGCGGGAACGCGGTACGGTATCTTATTCGCTCGAATTTTGTTTTTAGCTCTCACTATTCTTTGGGCCATTGTCGATTCGGGAACCAGAAAGGCGCGAGCGATTTCGTTGGTCTGCAATCCGCACAGGAGTCGCAAGGTAAGCGCGACTTGAACTTCCGTTGCCAGTGACGGGTGACAGCAGGTAAAAATGAGTCGCAGGCGGTCGTCAATCACTGGAGAGTCAATCTCAATTGGCTCGCCACCGTGAACGAGTGCTGCATGGGCGTAACGCTCATTGCGGGTTCCCTCGCGTCGTA
>JBKJXI010000077.1:0-2851 GCA_046716325.1 Ilumatobacteraceae bacterium
AGTTCAGCCACCCAGGGGGCAAAGTAAAGATTAGGTGTGTGTTGGACAGCGAATTGGGGCAAGTCCACTTCAGTTGCCAAGATTGTGGCATCGGAATACCGCCCGACGACCAAACACAACTGTTCAACCGGTTCTATCGCGCCAGCAACGCCGTTCGAAATGTGATCCCAGGTACCGGGCTAGGGCTGAGTATCGTCAGGCAGATCGTGCACGACCACGGAGGCGAAGTGCGGCTGACCTCGGTCGAAGGAGAGGGTACGACCGTGGCCATCGACCTTCCGTTGGCGGCGAAATCACCGGGGGTGTGATTAAAGCGAGGTCGAAGGTGAATACTGCGACAAGGAAACACGACCTACTATGACGCTTTTAACCCCTAAACAAAGTTTTGCCCAATCGAACAACTGAGAGGTACCACGCTGGGTATATCGTAAACAAAGGGGTTCGTGCAAGGAGTTTCCGGCATGACCGAGATCGATAGGTTTGGAATTCGGGTGCCGATTAGGTGCCAACATGAGTGAACACTCCTTGCTTCGGTCTCCCGCAAAGAGCGACGCCGTGATGAGCCGGCCCGTGAGATCAATATCGACGACTATGCGCGCCATTGTCGTTGTGTGCCTAACCATGCTGGCAGTCATCGGTTTTGTCACATTCAGGTCGATGCGAGTTCAATCGGCCGAGGTTGACCGCCTGATATTGGTAGTCAACCCGGTCACTGACACCAACAGTGAAATATTCCGGCACATGACCGAAGCCCAGAACGCAATGCTTCGATATCAACTTTCCGGTGATCTTACGGTTCTGACGACCTATCGCCTGGCGCGAGTACGGGTTCTCGCCTCTCTGGCACCGTTGCACCTCCAGATAACCGCTATGACGAAACATAAGAGTTACTCCTCAGGGAAACTTGTTATGGAGTTTGAAACTAACCAGAGGGATGCGATAAAACTGTGGCTGGCCGACGCGAAGAGAAGTGAGCAGGCAGCGCTCAGTTCCGAGAACCCGAATATTACGCAGAGTGTCAATTTGTTCGGTGACTTTGTTCGGGCAAATAGTCGGCTAGCCGAACTTATCGAGTCCGAGATTCATGACGCCCGAAATCGGGCACGCGCCGCATCATCGAGGGGGCTCGCGATCGTACTTGTTGTGATCGCTGCAACGTCGGTAATCACGTTGGTCGTTGGGTTACGGATAGCTCGGTCGATTAGCAAACCGGTCATTGAGTTGAGAGAGGTGATTAAGAGTCAACGTGAAGGCGATCTCAATGCTCACGCTCGCGAGAATCTCGGCCCTTCCGAAATTCGGTCTCTTGCCGTTGACTTCAACACTCTTGTTGAGGCCAACGGCACTTTTCGCCTGCGCATCGAGGGTCTATATGATCGCTTTGCCAAATTAATAAATGTGAGCAATTTCCCCGGCGCGAAGTTTGAGATCGACGACCTTTTGCTTCGAATTATTGAACTGGCCAGGGATTTGATTGGCGCGAAATACGGAATTATCGGGTTGATGAGACCAAGCGGCGAAGGAATTACAAACTTCGCGACGGTCGGATTCGATCCCAAGGAGGTAGCGATCATCGGCGATGTAGCCGAGGACTTGATGCCACTCTCAGCCGAATTTGGTGGCTCCAAAATCCTCCGACTCGAACATCTAGCCGATCACCCCATTTCGGCGTTGTTCCTGCCAAATCTCCCCCGGGTGGAGTCGTATCTTGGCGTCCCAATCATGATCGACGAGGTCATAGTCGGGAGGTTTTCCCTCGCCAACAGCAACGCCGGATCTTTCAGTGCGGACGATGAGCAATTCGCCAGGGCATTTTCCTTGTTGGCGGCGGTCGCGATTACTAACGTGCGGCGGTTCGAGGTAGAACGTGAGCGTGCTAACACGATGGAGCGAATCACGGACATCGAACACGCCATCCACGCAAAGTCAAACTCCGAGCGGTCGTTGGACGTGATGTGCGCCACTTTGGGTGCGGGTCTGGCAGTGGATCGGGTCTTGGTAAGGACCGTCGATGGCAAAGGCTACATGCAGCTGACGGCGCAATGGAATCGACCTGGACTTGACTCGATCGATGACATGCCGTCCGAAATGTTTCCGTTTGAGGGAGGACTTGCCCACACATTGTGGCAGTCGGCGAGCATTCAGGTAACAGTTGACTATTTTGCATCTAGTGTGGAGATCACCGAGCGCGCTCGGTATTACCACCAACTTACGGGTGTCCGCGCGGCAATTTTTGCTCCGGTCGGGGTCGGTGACCGTGTCATCGGGATCATCTCCGTCTTGATGGTCGACGGTCCCAGGCACTGGACGGCGCCAGAGATCGAAGTTCTCAAGCAAATCGCAGCCTATGTGGCCACTACGGTGGTAGCCGACGAGCATCACGCAAATTTGCGCGATCATATTCAACGGCTCGAACAACTTGAACTCCAGAAGTCCAATTTCGTGACGACCGTAAGTCATGAGTTGCGGACACCGTTGACCTCGATCACCGGATACCTTGAACTCTTCAAGGAAGGATTTGCCGGCCCGGTGACTTCGGAGCAGTTGCGAATGCTTGAAGTAATGGATCGCAACTCGAACCGCCTTCGAGAATTAATTGAGAACTTATTGGTCCTCGATCGTGGTGTAAGTAGCGAGTTGGCAACAGATATTGCCAGGGTTTCAATTGGTGAATTGATTACTAAGACCTGTGAGGAGTACCTTCCGCTGGCACAGCGTCGTGGCATTACGCTCCAAATCGAAGTTGGCCCGGAATCGGCAATCGTTCATGGCGAGCGGGGACGGCTCCAAAGCGCCATCACCAATATTGTCGCCAATGCCGTCAAATTCAGCCACCCAGACGGAGTAGTCA
>JBKJXI010000078.1:0-3614 GCA_046716325.1 Ilumatobacteraceae bacterium
TATTTGATGACATCGACTCGTTGCAACCCGCGGAGAACGGTGAGATCCAACTGACCGATGCATTACGAATCGCCGCCGGCGCGGGCTCCTTGCGCGGCATCATGAGTGACATCGAGCGCTACGACACGGGCACGCCGAGGGGTTTGCTGGAAGCCGCCGTTGAGACCGCGCTCAAGCATCCAGATGATGGTCAATCGTTCGAACGATGGATACGCGCCCGCCTTCGTTGAGCGCTTTCGCAACGCATAGGCTCGGTTCAAAGGTTCAAACAAGGGGTAATAAATGAGCCAACTACAGGTACAGATCGAACCCAAGCAGGTTGGTTTATCTGCCGATCGGCTTAACCGGATTGACAATTACTTTCGTCAATATGTGAACGACGGTCGCTTGCCCGGCTATAGCATTGCCGTTGCCAGGGGCGGTCATTTGGCCCATGTGAGCACATTTGGCCAGCGCGATGTGGAAGCAAATTTGCCGACCACGCTCGACACGTTGTATCGCGTTTACTCAATGACCAAACCAATTACCTCGGTCGGACTGTTGATGTTGGTTGAGGAAGGAAAGTTGCAGCTCACCGACCTGGTGAGCGAGTTCATTCCATCGTTTGGACACAGCCGTGTGTGGCGGGGCGGTACCATACTTAAGCCGGTTACGGACCCGATTACGGAGCCGATGCGAGTCTGGCACCTGCTGACCCAAACCGCCGGCTTGACGTATGGCTTTTTGTACACGGATGTCGTCGATGACATGTATCGTCGAGCCGGATTTGAAATGGGAGTTGGTCAACAGCAATCTCTTGCCGAGGTCTGCGATAAGTATGCAGCTCTACCGTTGCTTTTCCAGCCAGGGACTTCTTGGAACTACAGCGTCGCCACCGATGTTCTTGGTCGGGTCATTGAAGTTGTATCCGGATTGCCGCTGGATGAATTCTTTTCCACGAGGATTCTCGGACCGCTTGGAATGAACGACACGGCGTTTTTTGCTAGCCCAGAAAACCATGATCGACTGGCGGCGCTCTATGGAGTAAATGAGTCAACCCGCGGGTTGAAGCGGTTGGAGGAGCTTGGCAACGACGCAAAATCGATGCCGGTGTATCTATCCGGAGGCGGGGGACTTGTGTCCAGCGCATTTGACTACTACCAGTTCCTGCAGATGCTTGCCAACCGTGGCGTGCTGGGTGATGTGCGCCTGCTCTCGCCACCGAACGTGGCCCTGATGACAATGAATCACTTGCCAAACAATCAAGACGTGTCCACCTTTGGACGCCCCCTTGGTGAAGAGATCTACTACGACGGGTTGGGCTTTGGGCTCGGAGTTTCTGTGGTGATTGATCAAGCCAAAACTCGAGGCCCATGTCCGGTTGGCACATATGGTTGGGGCGGTGCGGCCAGCACGGTGTTTTGGATTGATCCGGTTGAAGAAATCACCGCGATGTTCTTCACCCAATTGATGCCCTCCACCACCTACCCGATTCGGCCATATCTGCGGCAGTTGGTATATCAGGCAATTACCGATTAGTCGCACCCGATACCGTCACTTGCGATGATTGCCATTGACGAAGCCCGTGCAATAGTGCTTGAACTATGCCCGCCGCTCATGGCCCAATTGACCTCGTGCGAGGACATGAATGGCCGCGTGCTGGCCCAAGACATTGTCGCAGGAGAAAATGTACCGCCGTTCGCCAATTCGGCGGTAGATGGTTTTGCCGTGCGGGTACATGATGTAACTGCGGTGCCGAGCGACCTGCGAGTAATCGGGACGCTGGCCGCCGGGGCGGCGCCGTCATTTACGTTGGGTTCGGGAGAAGCGGTTCGGATCATGACCGGCGCGCCGATTCCCGCGGGAGCCGATGCGGTCGTGATGGTCGAGGACTCGCAGGAACTCGGAAGCGACCGGGTGCGTTTGTCTCGTCCCGCTCGGCACATGCAGGCGATTCGTGCCGAGGGCAGCGATGTCCAAGTCGGTGATCTGGTTTTTGCAGAAGGCAGCGTGCTCACGGCGGCGGGGGCCGGAGTCTTGGCCAGCATCAATGCCCGCGAGGTGCTGGCATTTCCGCCGGCCAGGGTCGCCCTGCTTTCGACCGGAGACGAATTGGTCACCGACGGTTCGCCCCTTGGACCGGGTCAAATCCGCGAGAGCAATCTGACAATGTTGGCGGCAATGATCGCGGAAACCGGTTGCGAGCTGCTCAACTTGGGAGTCATCGCCGATGATGAGGAACTGCTGGAAAGAACTCTGCGCGATGTCTCGTCGCGCTGCGATGCAATAGTCACATCCGGAGGTGTGAGCATGGGCGACTTCGATGTTGTCAAGGCCGTGTTGTCGCGTATCGCCGAAATGAAATGGATGCAATTGGCAATTAAACCGGCCAAGCCATTTGCCTTCGGGCAACTTGCCTCATCGGACGGGCGCTCGATTCCAATTTTCGGACTTCCAGGCAACCCGGTGTCGTCGATGATCAGCTACGAACTAATGGCCCGTCCCGCGCTGCGCAAAATGATGGGCCACACCAAGGATTTGCTTCGCCCGACGGTGCGGGCGGTCGCGGATGCGCCTCTTGAGCGAAAGATAGATGGCAAGACTCACTGCATTCGAGTATTCGGATCGTTCGGTCCGGACGGTCGTTTGCATGTGCGTGACAGCGGTCCCCAAGGTAGCCACCAGTTAGCCGCCACGGCCCTGGCCAACGGGATGGCCGTCGTCCCCGATGGCAACGGTGTCGCAATCGGCGGCGAAGTAGACGTAATGCTGTGGGCGTAGGCTCGTTGCGTGGAATTGATTGATCCGTTCGGTCGAACCGTGAGGGATCTGCGGATCTCCGTCACGGACCGGTGCAATTTTCGCTGCACATACTGCATGCCAGCCGAGGGCATGACGTGGTTGGATCGCTCCGAGGTTCTCACCTACGAAGAGTTGCACCGTGTGGCAGGCATCTGTGTCAACCACTTTGATGTCGATGGCATTCGCCTGACGGGTGGCGAACCGACGATGCGGGCCCATCTTGCGGTGCTCGTGAACAAGCTCGCCACCCTGGTAGTTCCGCGCTCGGCGAATTCGCCTCGGGCCGGAAAGCCGATTGATTTAGCCCTGACAACCAATGGTGCCACGCTCCGGCTGGTCGCTTCGGAACTTCGATCGGCCGGGCTGCAAAGAATCAATATCAGTCTCGACACGCTCAATCGGAAACGCTTTCACGAAATGACCCGGCGAGACGAATTGGGCCATGTTCTGGCTGGAATTGACACGGCAATCGATGTTGGTTTCTCGCCGGTGAAGATCAACGCGGTCGTTCAGCGCGATGTCAACGACGATGAGATCGTCGACCTGGCCGCCTTTGGCCGCGAACGCGGAGTGGAAATGCGGTTCATCGAATTTATGCCCCTAGATGCGCAGGGCTCGTGGGAAAGCAACCAAGTTGTGGGACAAGATGAAATAGTTGCCGCGATTCGGGCCGTATTTCCGTTGGAACAGATGTCGGCGCGCGGCGCGGCCCCTGCAATTGGATGGGGCTATGTGGATGGGAAGGGCACGGTTGGGGTCATTACATCGGTTAGCAAACCATTGTGTGGCGAGTGCGAGCGGGTGAGGCTCACCGCCGATGGCCAGTTCCGCAC
>JBKJXI010000079.1:0-6388 GCA_046716325.1 Ilumatobacteraceae bacterium
GCTGAAAACATTGAAGGGGCGATGCGCGGAATCGTGAAGGCGTTATTTGGCGCAATCGGAGCACCCGAGTACAAAGTTCATGCAGACGCATTGATGCCGGCGCTGCTCGGCCTCTATTCGCAATTCGACCCCGACAGCACGGGCGGGGCAATCTTGCTGGGAGTAGATGGAGTGTGCATCATCTCGCATGGCTCGTCGAATGCGCGAGCGATTTTCAACGGCATCAAGGTTGCAAAAGAAATGGTCGACTGCGACATGGTTGGCCGTCTCGCCACAGCAATTGCCGCACAGTGAGCGACAAACTGCACGCATTGGCGTCGCGAATCGGCTACACATTTCTCAACCAATCTCTGCTTGAGGCGTCTATGGTGCACCGAAGTTGGATCGCCGAAAACGAAGGGTTCACCTCAAATGAGCGCTTGGAGTTCCTTGGCGATGCGGTACTTGGCTGGGTGGTTGCCGACATCGTCTATCGGCGACACTCCGAATTGGCGGAGGGCAAACTCACCGATCTGCGTAAAAGTGTTGTCAATGCCACATCGCTGGCCGAAGTAGCAGAGAACATTGGTATCGGTGAATGTCTACAACTTGGCCGCGGCGAGGATCTGGCCGGAGGGCGCGAAAAAACTTCGATTCTCTCGGACGCTCTCGAGTCGCTGATTGGCGCGGTGTATTTGGATGCCGGAGCAACCACCGCCTATGACGTCGTGGGGTCTTTGCTGAGTGAAAGCATTACCAACGCCATTGAAAATCTTGACAGGATCGATGCCAAGACTCGATTGCAGGAAATGACCGCACGACTGTTCGACGTGGCGCCTCATTATCGAATTACGGATGACGGACCCGATCACGAGAAAATGTTTTATGCCGTTGTCCTCGTAAATGGTCGCGACCTCGGCCATGGCGAGGGGAGATCAAAAAAGGCGGCGGAGCAGATCGCTGCTGAAATTGCCTGCGACACGCTGCAACGCGAACTCGGCTAGAGGAAATGCCCGAGCTGCCCGAGGTCGAAACGGTTCGACGGGGGATCGCCGAACATGTCGTCGGACGTCGAATTGAGCGAGTCGAGGTGGGACGCGAACGGACCGTGCGCCGGACTAGTCGGGAGGCGCTCATCCATGGATTGTCGGGGGTGTGCATAACCGAGGCAAATCGACATGGCAAGTATTTGCTGTGCTCGCTCGACTCCGGCGAGTCGTTGATGATTCACCTGCGCATGAGCGGTCGGATCCTCGTGGTGCCGCACGGCTCAAAGCGACCTCCCCATACTCATGTGGTGCTGCATCTCTCGCCGAATGCGACGCACGAGGCGCAGGAACTTTGGTTCGTTGATCCACGCACGTTTGGCGAGGTGGTTGTGTTCGACCCCTCCGCGGCGGAGCGTCTTGTCCCTGAATTGGCCCGCTTAGGTATTGATCCATTAACCGATGACTTTTCAACCGAGAAGTTGCATCAACTATTGCGGAATAAGCGAGGGAATCTCAAGGCGGTGTTGTTGGATCAGCATGTGATTGCCGGAATTGGCAACATATACGCAGACGAGATACTGCACATGGCGGGATTACGGCCGAATCGAGTACCGGCGCGACTTTCGAGGCGCTCGGTAGAAAGGTTATTTCATTCGATTGCGGATGTGTTGCGCCTAGCGATTGAACTTGGTGGTAGCACCCTTGTCGATTCCCAATATGTGGATCTGGATGGTGCCTCCGGTAACTACCAATTTCAGCATCGTGTCTATGGCAGAGCGGGGGAATCCTGCCTCACTTGTGGAGTTGCTCGCATTGCACAATCGGTGATATCTGGAAGGACCACTTGTTATTGCCCGAAATGTCAGCGCTGACGGTCATGACTGAGAGATAGCTATCGAAGGAGAGCCCGTGTCGCGGCAATTTTTCAACTATTCTCGCCGTTTGACGTGTTTCTCAAATCGCTAACTCTCAAGGGCTTCAAGTCCTTTGCAGACACCACGGTGATGGAACTCGAGCCAGGGGTCACCGTTGTGGTCGGTCCCAATGGTTCGGGGAAGTCCAACGTGGTGGATGCCATTGCCTGGGTACTCGGCGCCCAGGCTCCGTCGGCGGTACGAAGTCAAAAGATGGATGACGTGATTTTTGCCGGCACATCCAAGCGTCCCGCGCTCGGACGAGCCGAGGTAACGCTAACAATTGACAACAGTTCGGGCCTACTGCCAATCGAATTTACCGAGGTCACCGTTAAACGGACTTTGTTTCGCAGCGGCGAGAGCACGTATGCGATTAACGACATTGATTGCCGATTACTCGATGTGCAGGACCTGCTGTCCGATGCGGGAGTGGGACGTCAGCAGCACGTGATCGTCAGCCAAGGTCAAATCGACGCCGTGCTCAATGCCCGTCCAGAAGACCGACGGGGGATCATCGAGGAGGCATCGGGGGTTCTCAAGCATCGAAAGCGGCGAGAAAAGGCACAACGCCGACTCGACAATACAGAGGCCGACTTGATGCGCGCGCAGGACCTATTGCGAGAGGTTCGCCGCAATTTGCGTCCACTTGAACGTCAGGCGGATGCGGCTAGACGACATGGCGCTCTGGTCACCGAACTGCACAACGTGCGCGTCTTTTTGACCGGAAGGGAGATCTTCGGTTTTCAAAAGCGACTGACCAATTTAGCCGCCGACAAACATGAGGGTGAACAATCGGAACGCGCGCTGCGGTCTCGACTGTCCGCGCTTGACACCGCAGTGATGGCCGACGAAGCACAGTTGTCGACTCGCGGAGACACGGCGGTCAACGACGAGTTGGTACGAGTCGAACAACTCCGCGGGCGTGCAAGCGGTTTGCTTGCCGTGCTTGCCGAACGACGCAGATCGGTGGAGCGTGACCGTGGCCAACTAATGGACTCGGGTGTCATTGCCACACTCGAGGCCGATGCATCCGCGCTGCGACAGGAATTGCAAAGAGTCATCGACCAACTTGCTTCTCTCGAGAAAGTGGCGGACTTCGATCCAACCGATGGAGCGAGCAGCCTCGAAGACGCGCGCAACACGACCGTAAAAGTAAATGAATTGAACGGTCGAGTTCGCGGCCTCAATGAAGAAATAGATCGTCTTCGGTCGGTGGTGGCAGGTGAAACGCGAGCCGAGAGCGAGTTGCTGCAGCGACTGGCGGCCGCCGACGCCGAGCGAGTGCTGGCGGAGGCTGCCCGCGATGTGGCCATGGCGACGCACACAACGGCCCTAGCCGATTCGGTGTTGGCTTCCTCGCGGATGCAGGCCCTGCAGTCGACCATCGACACGGCGCGAGCGGGTAGCGCAATGTTGCATGAACTTGATGGAGCCATCGGCGCGCTTGCCGACCTACTGGATATCGAAGGCGATCGGCGAACCGCCGTGCAGGTCGCGCTCGGTGATTCGCTAGCCGCGATGGTTACCACCGACGCCGATGCCGCTCGACGCGCATTGCAGATTTTACGACAAGGTGCTCAATAGGGGTCGATCCTGGCTTTGAACGCAATCGCAACGGTTCCGATCACGCCGAAAATTGATAAGGGGTTGTCACTGCGGGGCAGTGTCAGGGCCCGCTCCGGTGAACACGAAGTTCAGATAAATCGGTTATTGGATGTGTTGCTTTCGCGAGTCGTTTTCGTCCAGTCATGGACCGATGCGGTCGACGTCGCTCTTGCGCACCCCGATGTCGTCGTGGTCACCGGCGACGCTGACCGCTTTTCGTCGGCCGGATTGAAAGTCGGGGCCTCCATCGTCACCGCGGCCGCGCTCGAGGAATCAACTAACCGTGCACGCAGAGCGAGTGATGCCTTGCAACACGCCGAAGTCGAGTTGTCCGGCGCTCAATTGGCCGTGGTCCGGGCCCGTGACGCGCACACGGCCGCGCTGAGTGGTCTCGAGCGTCATCGTTCGCGTACGACATCGAGCAATGATGAACTTGCGGGCGCGTACGACACTTTGCGGTTGGTGCAGGCCGAATTGCACGGCCTGCTATCACTGTTGCGCAATGACCTCGAGGTAAAGACCGCGGGCCTACGGGAGCGTCGTCAGTTTCTTGAGTCTCGTTTGGCCGACGTCGAAGAGCGACTTAGCGTCGACGCCGACGCGCGAAACGCCGCGGCAATACGCCGCCTCCAAGTTGAGGGCGCCCTGAATGCTGTGATTCGGCTGACTTCGTTTGCCGACGGGAAGAAAAAATTATTGGACGCGCGTCAGAAAGTATTGCACGAGGTTCGCCGTCGACAGAGCGATGAAGTTCGCTCGATTTCGAAACGGTTGGATGAGTCTCGCCGAGATAGGTCCGAGCTTGAGCATCAACTCGAAGAGAAGCGGGAACGAAACCGCAGAGTAGAAATTGAGGAAGCCGAAGTTCGGATGCGTCTCGAGGCTTCCATTGACTCTCTGCGTCGCGACCAACAAGTTGAGCCGCAAATCGCCGTCGACACTCCGTCTCCAAAATTGCCGGAGGGCGTCACGCCAGTTGCCCGAATGCGTGAGTTGGAACGCGAACTAAGAATCATGGGTCCGATCAACCCGCTGGCACTCAACGAGTTTGACGAGCTACAGGCGCGTCACACATTCCTCGAGGAGCAACTGGAAGATGTCAAAAACTCGCGTCGAGAACTCATCAAAGTGATCAAGCAAGTCGATCGCGAAATTCAGTCCGTCTTTGCCGCCGCATTTGCGGACGTGCGCGACAACTACGAAAAACTATTCGCCATGCTGTTCCCCGGCGGACTTGGCAAACTGACCCTTACGATGCCCGACGACTTGCTCAATACGGGCATTGAAATTGAGGCAAAACCAAGCGGCAAAAACATCAAGAAACTGTCACTCTTGTCGGGTGGTGAGCGTTCGTTGGCAGCATTGGCGTTCCTGTTTGCCGTTTTCCGTAGCCGACCGTCGCCGTTTTATGTGATGGACGAAGTTGAAGCAGCCCTGGACGATGTCAACCTCCATCGCTTCCTCAACCTTGTCGATGAGTTCCGTCAAGAGGCGCAATTGCTCATCGTGAGTCATCAAAAGCGGACGATGGAAGCCGGGGACTGTCTTCTAGGAGTGACCATGCAATCGGGCGGGTCGTCACGAGTGATCGTCGAGCGTGCAGCCGCGAAATCGGCATGATCGGTCAGAATTCGGACCTAATTTTTCCGCTGCTCGCAATAGCGGTGGTGGTGTTTGGAATTTCGGTTTTGATATTGAGCCGGCGTCGGGGGACTACCGATCGGGTCGACACCATCAGCACAGTTGCGGTTTCTTCCGATGCGCCCGCCGAGCGCATCGTTGTCTCGCCGACGAGGATGCGAGATCGCCTGACAAAAACCCGCGGCGCCCTTTCTGGCGCAATGTCAGGCGTGTTGGGGCGCAGCGAAATCGACGACGCTTCGTGGAGCAAATTGGAAGAGGCCCTGTTACTGGCCGACATTGGGGTTCAGGTCACGCATAATTTGCTAAACGGTTTGCGTCAGCGGGTCAAAGGCAGAGAGATTGCTACACCGCATCAACTTGTGCAAGCCCTACGCCTAGACATGGCATCGCAACTACAAGGCGCGGACCGTGAGCTGGTATTCGATGACTCGATTGACGGGCCAAACATTTGGCTCGTTGTCGGTGTAAATGGAGCCGGAAAGACGACGAGTATCGGCAAGATCAGTGCTCAGCAAGTTGCGCTGGGACGCAGCGTTTTGCTGGCCGCGGGGGACACATTTCGCGCCGCGGCCGTGGAGCAACTCGGCACCTGGGCCGAGCGTTCTGGCGCGGCAATAATTCGGGGCGCCGAAGGAAGTGACCCAAGCTCGGTAATTTTTGACGCCGTGCAGAGTGCACATTCTCGCGGAATTGATCTGGTCATCGCCGATACCGCCGGACGCCTGCAAACCAACACCAATTTGATGGAAGAGCTAAAAAAAGTCCGACGAGTTGCCGAAAAAGGCGCAGGCAAAGTCACCGAGGTCTTGCTGGTGATTGATGCGACGACCGGACAAAATGGTCTGGTGCAGGCCCGCCAGTTTGCCCTAGCCACTCAAGTAACTGGCGTAGTTCTTTCCAAGCTGGACGGATCTGCCAAAGGTGGCATTGTCTTTGCAATTGAGACCGAGCTCGGCATTCCCGTGAAATTAGTCGGAGTTGGTGAGACGATTATCGACATGGCACCTTTCAACCCGGATGAATTTGTGGCTGCATTATTTGATCAGTCGTGAAGCGGTTCCTCTTTGTGTTCGTGCTTAGCGTGTCGAGCGGATCTCTGATATCGGCATGCTCATCGTCCGATGACTCCACCAGTGACATGACCGACACATCCGTGTCGTCGGTGCCAGATGGAAACGTCGTGATCACGGCTGATCAGGCGGCAACGCTTGTTGGCAAGACCGAGTCGGTCGCGGAAGCACAAGCGCACGCAAACGG
>JBKJXI010000080.1:0-9377 GCA_046716325.1 Ilumatobacteraceae bacterium
GTGTGCGTGTGATTAACGAACCTGTGTGGCCACGACCCATTCATGCAATCGTTGCTGAGCGTCGTTGGCAAATCCGTCCGTCCCTCGTCGTTCCCACGTGTCGTTGGGCATCAACGCAAAGTGCACCACCGAATCGTCCATGAGGAATCCGAGAACGGTGTCCAGCCACAGACGATGCTTTTCATGGGTAAGAGGTACCAAGGCCTCCACCCGACCGTCTAGATTTCGGCCCATCAAGTCGGCCGATCCAATGAGATGCAGAGGAGATCCATCTAGCGATCCATGCCCAAATCGATAGATCCTCGAATGTTCCAAATACCTCCCAAGTATCGAACGGACATGGATGTTTTCGGACAATCCGGGAACTCCGGCCCGAATGCAGCAGATTCCGCGCACGATTGCGTCAATTTTCACACCGGCTTGGCTTGCCGCATACAGCGATTCGATGACCAGAGGATCAGAAATCGAGTTCAACTTCAGCGCAATTTGACCGTTTTCGCCATAAGACATCTCATTGTTGACGAGATCAATAATTTTCGTACGCAATTGATGAGGAGCTACGAGCAACGATTGATAATTCGGTTCTTGTCCGTATCCGGTCAGATAATTAAATAGTTCGGTGACATCGGATCCGATGGACTCCTCGCACGTAAAGTAACCAATGTCTTCATACAGTCGCGCGGTCACAGAGTTGTAGTTTCCAGTTCCAACATGGACATATCGTCGCATCCGATCGGGATCACTGCGCACGACAAGAATGCATTTTGCGTGGGTTTTCAGGCCGACAATTCCGTAGGTGACATGAACTCCGGCATACTCAAGTTCCTTGGCCCACGAAACATTTCGCGCCTCGTCGAATCGTGCTTGCAGCTCCAATACAACTGCGACCTGTTTTCCCAACTCGGACGCCTTGATCAAGTGTCTGGCAATCGAGCTGTCACCCGAGGTTCGGTACAAGGTCATTTTGATTGATTGAACACTCGGGTCGCTTGCTGCCTGTTGAACAAACGCATCGGCCGAGGACGAAAATGACTCATGCGGATGATGCACGAGAAGTTGACGCTCACGAATGACACTAAATATTGATCGTCCAGATTCCTCGGCCGCTGCAAGTCGACCGGCGGAGAGCGGCTTCCAAGTCCGATATCGGATCTCTGGCCTGTCAAGCGACGCGAGCTGCGACAGTGCGCTCATGTCGATGATGCTGCGATGATATGTCACATCATGTCGATCAAGTTCCAGTTCCTCGACCATCAAATCAAGAACATCTCGTGAGATTTCCTTCGGGACTTCCAACCGCACCGCACGACCGAAGCGGCGTCGACGCAATTCCATCTCGACTGCCGCCAAGAGATCTTCCGCATCCTCATCGTCTAGCGACAGGTCGGCGTTTCGCGTGACCCTAAATGTAAAACACTGCTCGATCTGCATGCCTTGAAATAGGCGACCCAAATTGGCTGCCACGACATCTTCAAGCATCACGAATCGCGTGCCGGCAAGCAGCGGCATGAACCGGGGGAATGTTTGCGGCAATTTGACTCGGGCAAACCGGTGATCGGCGGTTCGGGGATCACGCGCCACGACGGCGAGATTGAGAGCCAAATTGGAGATATACGGAAACGGGTGTGCGGGATCAACGGCCAACGGTGTGAGCACGGGAAAGATTCGTGATTCAAATTCGTCGGTCAAATATTCGCGCTCTGCTGGACCAAGCGAGTCCCAAGCGACTATTTCGATTTCATTCTCCGCCAATTGCGGCTTGAGCATCTCGATCCAAAGCGACTCCTGACGGTCGACTAGATCGGCGACGATCATTCCTATGTCTTCGAGCTGCTCGTGAGGTGTCCGGCCATCGGGGGTGCGGTCCATCAGACCGGCTTCGACTTGATCCTTTAGCGCCGCGACCCGAATCTGAAAGAACTCGTCTAGGTTCGAGCTGAATATCGACGCGAATCTGCATCGCTCCAGTAGCGGTATTTCGGAATCCGCAACGAGCGAAAGTACCCGCTCATTGAAGTTGAGCCAACTCAGTTCGCGATTTATATATCTGGTATCAATGCTCGAATCGTACGAATGTTGTCGTGGCCGAAAGGCCGAAGACACGAAATGTCGGAGAAAAGTCATCTGGAGTTTCCGAACCGGAAATATTCCGTTTCAATACGCAGCATTCGACGTCAACTAGTCGACGCACTTGACATTACTGACTAGCGACTGGATACCCAAGTTCCCACTCGAGACTGATCCGTTCGCGTTCAGCGTCTCGATTGACGCGCTCTTGATTGCGCCGGAACTGGGGATCATTCCGCGGCAATAAAACGAGTCGTGCGAGAACCCTGGCGCGAAACTCATTGAGCAGATTGGGATCGCCATAATCGCTGTAGACCTCCCAATGAGGAGAAACCGAGCCGAGATACACAATTCGGGCATGTCCGCGAGGCGGTTCTGCGACCGCCGAATCTGACATTGATGATGGTGACGACATCTAATCCTCCGGAGAACCAATCAGGCCACGAGTCAATCAGGCTACCGCCGTTCTTAATGGCCATGATCGGGTACGCTTTAGCCATACCCATGGAAATCCCAACGAAGTGGATGGAGCAGGGAAACTGCCGAAATTTTGCTCCCGCGGTGTTCTTCCCCGCTGACGGTGCAGGAGTGGACCGGGCTCGCAAGGTTTGCGCAACTTGCCCAGTCGTAAAAACGTGTCTGGAATATGCCTTGGCCGAACATATTGACCACGGCGTGTGGGGCGGATGCTCCGAGCGTGAACGGCGCAGAATCGCCAAACGACGACGAGTTGCCGCGAAACTATGATCTAGGCGTGGGGTCATCAAGTGGCGGTGAAACTATTGCCGCCCTTGACATCGGAACCAATAGTTTTCACCTCGTAATTGCCAAGCCAGTCTCTGGCGGCTTTGAAGTTGTCACCCGGGAGCGGGAATCCGTTCGTATCGGTCGTGGCGGCGGGGAAATGAAACTCCTCGACCCGGATGCCATCGAGCGAGGAATCGCCTGCCTGACCAGAATGCAAAAGATTGCCGAATCGCATAACGCGCAAATACGTGCTGTGGCGACCAGCGCCATTCGTGAAGCCAAGAATCGGGCTGAGTTCGTAAAGCGCGCTCGTCGGGAAGCCAAAATTGAAGTCGAAGTGATATCGGGCGTCGAGGAAGCCCGGCTCATTCATCTTGGAGCCCTCTACGCGATTGGCGACCACGAGCATCCAATGCTTCTGTGTGACATCGGCGGTGGTTCAACCGAAATCGTGCTCGCCAATGACGATGATATTTTGCTTTCTCGAAGTTTCAAACTGGGAGCGATTCGACTTACCGATAGATTCTTCGCCTCCGAGTTGCTGCATCCGAGTGCGTTGAGTAGTTGCCGTTCCTTTGTGCGATCCACATTGACGATTTTGCAGACGGAAGTGGAAGAGTTTGGGTTTGACATTGCGGTCGCATCCTCTGGCACAGCCGAAACCGTGGCTCGACTTATCTGCGCACAGTCGGGCAAGCCGACGCCACAGACATTCAATCGATTTGAATTCGGACGATCCGAGATCGGAGCGATGGTAAAACTGTTAGCGGAGACACCAACGGCGATCGAACGTCAGCAACGATTTAAACTTGATCCGGGTCGTGCCGACATCATTTTGGCGGGGGCGATCATCCTGGAGGGAATCGCCAATGTCTTCGGTGTGGAGAAGTTTATGTTCAGCGATTATGCGTTGCGTGAGGGTGTCCTCATTGACACCTTGCAGCGCCAAGGGCGAGGTCCAAAAACAGAAGTTACCGATGCCGCGATGCGAAGCGTTCGCCTGCTCGCGGAACGCTGTGACGATCGGCCAGAACATGCCGAGCACGTTGCGCGTCTGTCTTGTCAACTCTTTGACAAGCTCCATGGGCTACTCAGCATCGATGCTTCGAATCGACGGCTCCTCGAGGCAGCGGCACTGCTTGCAAATGTTGGTGTCGTCATCTCACATTCCAAACATCACCTGCATACGTACTACGTCGTTCGAAATTCCGAACTCGTTGGCTTGAGCGATCGCGAAATTGAGATCATTGCGCAAGTTGCGAGGTACCACAGAAAGGGTTCGCCAAAGCTTGAGCACCCGGAATTTGCCGCGTTAAGTGCCGGCGATCAACACATTGTTCGCGGTCTCGCCGGATTACTTCGTGTCGCGATAGGCCTTGACCGAACTCAAGACGGCCGGATTAACAAGCTAACGATCAGCAACACGGCCAAGGAACTTGAAATCTCCGTCAGAACGACCAACAATCAAGACACGGAATTGAACGTGTACGCCGCAAATGAACGAAAAGGATTGCTGAGCGAAGTCACGGGACTCCGAGTCAAAGTGTCGCCGACTAAATAGTCAACTCGGTCGGGACACTCCGAGAACTGCTTTTACAGCGCTGATGGCGCGTCTGGCTTGTTCGGCTCTGTTTTTTCAACGGGTGGAGCCACGGGCTTCGAGTCCGAAACGCCTTTCTTGAATTCCTGCTGTGCCTGACCAAGATTGCGGGCAATTTTGGGTAATCGCGACCCGAACAAGGCGACGGCAATGACGATGACAACGATGCCTTCCCAGCCACTAAACATCCCAACAATGTAGCACCAAGGGTGTCAATTGCGATAAGCACTATGAGTGCTCGAGTGCGTCGTCAACATAAGTGAAGGCAAGGACCACGGCCTCCTAACGACGCTGGCCGACGAGTTAGGGATTGACCTGCTCGATGTGCATCTAGATGGCGACCACAACCGCAGCGTTTTCACACTCATTGGGACCACGCAGGTTCGCGTTCTTGCACAACGAGCAATAGCCGCGCTTGACATTGCAAGGCACGCCGGGGTACACCCCCGCCTAGGCATAGTAGATGTCGTTCCCTTCGTTCCTTTAGACATGAGCACGTTTGCCGACGCACTGTTGGCGCGCAATGAATTTGCTGAGTTCGGCGGAAACGAACTCGGGATTCCGTGCTTTCTTTACGGACCAGAGCGGACTCTACCTTTCATTCGTGCTCATGCATTCAAGGACTTGCTTCCAGATTTCGGACCTCAGCGACCGCATCCGACGGCCGGCGCGACCTGCGTCGGGGTAAGAAATGTACTTGTCGCCTACAACCTGTGGCTAAGAGATGTGTCGCTCGATGCAGCAAAACAGTTGGCCATCTCGCTGCGCAGCGAATCGGTTCGCGCACTTGGATTTCAAGTTGGTGAACAGGTCCAAGTAAGTACGAATCTCATCGACCCGCTTCGTGTTGGCCCTGCCGAGATGTACGACATGGTGGCCGCAAAATTCAAAATTGAGCGTGCCGAACTTGTCGGACTAGTACCTGCTCGGGTACTGGCAACCATTCCACGCTCACGCTGGGCCGAGCTTGGCCTAGGTAGCGAGCAGACAATTGAGTGGAGAATCGCGCATCGAAATCAATCGGGTAGATAGAAGTAATCGCCAGCCTGGCGCCCCTGATTAGGCGCTGGCAATATTGCGATTGGCTTGAGCACGCTGCCGACGCAGGCGCCGGCGCTCACGTTCGGAAAGCCCGCCCCAAATACCAAACTTCTCACCATTTTCTAGTGCGAACTCAAGACAGTCGTTACGCACGACACATCCGCGACACACTTCTTTGGCTTCGCGGGTCGATGCGCCGCGTTCGGGAAAAAACAAGTCAGGATCGACACCGAGGCAGTTTGCTTGGTCTTGCCAAGCTCGATCAGCGCTCAGCGCGATAATTTCATCTTCCACTCGCAAGGTCCCCTTCGGCTCTCGACTGCAGTCGCGAGAACGCGCCGACAACGAGGTAATTACAACTATGTCATTATGCCAAGTAAACACCCAAATTGCAAATACTTCTATTTCACCTCTGCGACGAGATCAGCTAGCTCGTCGATGTGTCCGCAGTGACTGTTGCCGTTTGTGTTCCAAAAAGTCCACCAACACATAGTTGCCGAGGGAGTCGGCAGACGTAAAAAATGCCCGACCGTGATTGATCCTGGTTAAACGTTCGATGAAACTGCGCAGACCAACATCGGCGTCAAGCATGAATGTATTGATGCGGATTTCGGCGCGGGTACATCTCATCACCTCGCGCAATGTAGCCTCAACCGTCTCTCGCACCGGTGGGTAGTTAAAGAAAACATCTCCAGATGCGGTGACATGAGCGGTTGGCTCGCCGTCCGTAATCATGATGATTTGCTTACTCCCACTTTGGCGATCCAACATTCGCCTGCTCAGAGCAAAGGCGTGTTGCATATTGGTGCCGTACACAAAGTCCCACGACACTTCGGGAAGTTGATCGGCCTTTAGCTCTCGTGCAACCTCGCCGAACCCAACGATGCCAAGGTAGTCCCGCGGGAACTGCATTGAAATCAGCGAGTGGAGAGCCATAGCCACCTTCTTGGCGGGCAAGAAATTGTCGCGCATTGGCATCGACAACGACAGGTCCAGCATCAACACCGTCGAAGATCGAGTGAGGTGCTCGGTGCGCTCAATTTCAAAATCTTCCGCCGTTAGTTTGACGGGCACACCGGGACCGCGGCGATGAAGCGCATTGCGCAGGGTTCCCTGTAAGTCCAGTTGAAACGAGTCTCCATATTCGTATTGCTTGGTGTCATACGTGCGCTCATGGCCGACGCCCACACGGCTAATTTGGTGACCCCCGAGCGCATCGGCGTCGAGTTTGCCGAACAGGTCTCTCAACGCATTGGCCCCGATTTTGCGCAATCCACGCGGGGTAAGCGCTAGTCGACCTTCCTTTCGCTCGATGAGACCGGCATCCTCGAGCATCCTGGCCAGCTCCGCAAGGCGCCTCAGTGATCGGGCGGCATCGTCACCGAGAAGTTCGCGAACCCGGTCAATGTCTACTTCGGCGAGAGCCGCCGGATTAGAGGCATTTTTCACCAAATTTTCCAGTTGATCCAATTCAGAGAGTTCCTGCATCGATTGCATCGCCTGCTGAAACCCAATCGGATCTTGTCCCTCGAAGTCGTAGCGGCGGTTCCACCCCATCTCAGGAAACATTGACTGCAGATTCTGGGCGAGCTGGTCCATTTGCCACCTGAGATCCATGTCTTCCAACAACTGATCGGATAGGGCCTGTAATTGGGCTCTTTGCTCAGGCGTCATCGAATTGAGCATTGCCTGAGCGGCAGCCATTCGGCGGGCCATGATTTCCAGCAATTCATCGAGAGTCTTGGGGGCCTCGGGGAAAAAATCACCAAAGTTTTTCATGAATTCCTCGAATTGGGGGTCGACTCCCCGCTGGCGACGCTCGAGCATTTTGTTCAATTCCGACAACATGTCCTTCATTCGCTGCATATCAGCCGGGGACATGTTCTGCATCGCGCCCGACATTTGGTCGAGGTTTTGCTGCATCAATTGCTGACGAAGCTTGTCCAGAAGTAGCTCGAATCGTTGCTGGGCTTGCTTGGATTGAAAGTCGTAATGTTGTAATTCGCTCACCTTTCCCGCCAGGTCCGCAGGCAGCATGTCGAGGCGGAAGTTCCGATCCTGAGCGGCTTGTCCGGCTAGTTCGGCACGTCGTTCGTCGCCGGAGTTTCTTGCCTCGGCCGTGTAGTTCTCAATTGCATGTCGCTCGTCGTCGACGATGTCATTTAGCTCATCGGCGATTTCGGAATAGACACCACCGAGATCTCCGCGACCTTCGATTTCCTGCCGGCGCGCGCGAAGCTTCTGCATCAATTCACGGAGACCGGCCAGACGATCTCCATTGAGATCTTGCATGCCCTCTTGCATCAGTCGGCGCAAGGCGGCGTTGACATCTCCGTGATAGAGCAGATCATCGGTCAGCGACTCCAAGAGCCCGTCGGCGTCCAGTTCAAAACCTTTTTGCGTACCATCCCATCGTGAGTAGGTAAATCGCGCACCCATGAACGCACGATACACCCAGTCCAAAATCTAAAGGACTCCAAGATCGGGCAATGATTGGTGCGCGCTGGTCGCTGCTCGATAGAGCAAGATATTGGTCATAGCCGTAGGCTGACGCTCGGATGCGCTTTCGTCGAACCTTTATCTTCGTTGACCTCTCGGGGTTTACGAACTACACCGAGATCTACGGCGACGAGGCGGCCACGGAATTGCTCGCCAAGTTTCGCGCCAGCGCCCGGTCGGTCGGATCACATCACGGAGTACGAATCGACAAATATCTCGGTGACGGCCTAATGGCCGTTGCTATCGAAGCCGCTGTTGGCATCGTTTTTGCCGTCGAATTACAAAATGACGCACAGAAATCGTGCGCGCCCCTGGCGCTTCGAATCGGTGTAGCGACGGGAGAAACAATGCTATTTGAGGGGCAGGACTACATTGGCTCCGCACCAAACCTGGCGGCTCGATTGTGTGATGCCGCCGGAAAAATCGGAACCCTCATCCCGGCCGACCAAGCCACCGACCTTCCATCGGGAATTGTCGCCCGTACCCTCGATCCGATGACCTTGCCAGGATTTCCGGATCCAATCGAAGTGGTCTCGCTGTCGGGCGAACTGGTGGGCGGCTTGCGTTACAACCCAAGCGATCTGTGGGCGCGATCCTAAAGTCGATTTCGGTTGCTGTTAGGTTCGTGATCGGTACGTAGCCCGCGGTCCGGCCGAATCCTTGTTGAGACGCTTTGACAGATGCAGACCTTCAAGTACAAATTCAACCGCGCTGGCAATGACGGCCGGCGACTCATCACCCTTGACTATAGAAACGACAATTTCGCGCAAAGCCGGAATCGCTTCCAGCACCCGTGCATACTCGGACGAGGCGATGTCTTCACCCGTATGGGCGACCGTACCTTCATCGAAGCCCGCGATGACATCACGTATCTTGTCACTGCTCACATATTGCTTGTACACCTGAAGCACAGCGGCCCTGACAAGTTGGTCGAGTACGGCCGATTCCCGACCCTCCTCCACGCTTTCAATTTCAACCTTTCCCGAACTCGACGCCGCCAGCGCCGCCAAGTCGCAAATGCGCGGAGCGACATCGACCTCGCCGGCTCGCAATGCTCGACGCATTGCATTGGCGGCCAATAGTTCGTAATTGCTTACCGATAGTCGCACGCTCACACCGCTGCGCTGGTTTACATGATTGCTGGACCTAGCCAGCTGACTGATGGTGGATACAACCTCTTCCATAAATTCCGGCATTCGCACCACCACCTTTCCGACTCGTGTTGGTCGGGCCTCCTGACGCACGATTTGGATCTCGGTGGATACATCGAGCGGATAGTGCGTTCGAATCTGACTACCGAATCGGTCCTTTAGGGGAGTAATCAACCGACCACGATTGGTGTAATCCTCAGGGTTTGCCGATGCAACCAACAACACATCTAGCGGCAGTCGAATCTTGTAACCACGGATCTGAATGTCGCGCT
>JBKJXI010000081.1:0-4981 GCA_046716325.1 Ilumatobacteraceae bacterium
CGCATGTTTGAGGAAGTTGTAACGGTATGGTCCATTCAGTTTCCCGAGGACTTCTCTGATCAAGCGGTCGTGACCCTGCGAGGACCGCTTGATCTAGCGATGGCCGTAGCCAGTTCCGGTCGGGTTCACATTGTCCTTGTCGGAGATATCCCTGAATCGAGCCGACCATGACATTACTCGCCACCCCCACCTCGCGTGCCGCTGAATTAAATGAAGTCGGACTTGTTGGTGCGCTCGCCACCAGGGTGAGCGAACTTCTCGCCGACGATCGAATCGCGCGCCGAACAACTGGCGAGAGTGAACCAAACTCGTCGGACGAACACGACCTAGCGCGCAGTGCAGTGCGAGTTGAACTTGCACGCTTGAGTGGTGCCCGACGAGCGGAAGCTCGAGCGGTATTGACCGCAGCGGAAGAGATACATCTCACCGACGCTGTTATCGCACACGTACTTGGGTTTGGTCGACTCCAGCCGTTGCTTGACGACCCAAACATCAGCGACATTCATGTACGCGGCTGTGCCCCGGTTTGGGTGAGACTACGAGACGGTACCCGCGAGCAACGACCATCGGTGGTCGACTCCGACAACGAACTAATCGATCTGATTCGCCGCGCTGGTACGAGGATGGGCAGTAGCGAACGCCGTTTTGATGCGGGAAATCCAGAACTCAATCTTCAGTTACCAGATGGCTCGCGGTTGTTTGCGACGATGGAAGTTTCATTACGCCCGAGCTTGGTGATCCGTCGACATCGATTCGATATTTCCACACTCGACGAGTTGCGCTCGTGTGGGATGTTTTCGGATACGGTCCATGAGTTTTTTGCGGCCGCAGTGCGCGCCAAACGAAATTTCGTGATCGCCGGCGGCACTGGATCCGGCAAGACGACCTTGCTGCGTGCGCTGATTAACGAAATACAGCCCGCAGAGCGACTCGTGACCATCGAAGACGCCTATGAACTTGGTCTCGATCGATTCGAAGAACTTCATCCGGACCATGATGCTCTTCAATCGCGCCCCGCCAATATTGAAGGGCAAGGTGAAGTCACGCTCGCCGATCTGACCCGGATGGCACTTCGAATGGACCCCGACCGCGTAATTGTCGGAGAGGTCCGCGGTGGCGAAGCATTTCCGATGTTGCTGGCGATGGGTCAGGGCAACAACGGTTCGATGTGCACGATGCACGCCGATAGCACGAGGTCGGTATTCCCGAAGCTTGCGGCGTATGTCTCGATGGCGTCTACTGGTTTGCCTATTGAAACTATAAATTTATTGATTACAAGCTCAGTTCACTTCGTCGTATACATCGACAATTCTCAGAAAATTCGACGAGTCACTTCGATTCGCGAGGTCATCGATAGCGACGGAGTCAATGTCATTTCCAATGAGGTGTATCAAGCTGGGTCCGATTTTGTAGCCGCGCCGGCTTATCCGCTGCGTGAAGCAACACAGGATCTGTTTCGAGAGTTTGGATTTGATGCAGTATCACATTGGCGTAAATCGCGTTGAGTGCACTCCTAATTTCGCTGTGCGGATCAACCATTGGTCTTGGCTTTCTCATTTCATTGATAGGAATGCGCGGTGAGCGCCTATTGTCGACTTTTTTGAATTCTCATTTCTCCAGGAGGCGACGAATCCGACCTACGTTTCTCATTGCGCCGTTGATCGGTGGCGTTGTCTGCGTTGTCTCAGGCTGGCTAGTTGTTGGATTGGTTGTCTGTGTTGTCATCATCCTTGTCCCTGGAGTCGGGGCGACACCGGCTCATCGACGAAACGAGCAGGCTCTGGTGGAGGCAATTGCTTCATGGACAGAACAGTTGCGGGACACCCTCGCCGGATCACATGGACTCGAGCAAGTGATTATTGCAACTGCACCACATGCACCATTGGCAATTGCGCAGGCAGTGGAACGGTTGAGCGTATTCATCACCTACGGGTCACTTTCGGACGGACTCCGGCGCTTTGCCGAGGACGTTGATCATCCCACCGCTGATTTTGTAACTGCTGCATTGGTAACTGCATCACAACATCAGGCTCGTGATATCGGCCTCCTGCTCGGTCATCTTGCTCAATGCGCTCGGGACGAGGGCAGGATGCGGACTCGGGTCTGGGTTGGCAGAGCTAGGACGCGAAGCGCAGTTCGGATTATCACGACAGTCGTGGCGCTGTTCGTAGGAGGGTTATTCACATTCAACCGAAAATATCTTGAACCGTATTCGAGTGTCTCTGGGCAGATCATTCTGGGCGTCATACTGATTGGATTTGCGTTCGCATTGTTCATGATGCACAGCATGTCTCGCATCGAAACACCCGAGCGATTCATTCGCAAGCGAACGATGGCGTTGCGGTGATTCTCATGATGATGTCCGGAGGAATTGTTGGGACTGGAGTCTGGATGACCGCATATCCCCATCAACTCAGAGCATTCCTCGGAACCGCAAGTCGAATCGGCCTGCAGTGTCGCACCTCGCTAGATCGACGTATCGGAACTCGCCATCGCGCCGATCTAGAAATCATGAACAGGGTGGTAGCCAGCATGGTGATTCGCAAGTTGGTGTGTTCACTTTGTAGTGTGGCGACTGTTGTAGGCACATTGACGCTTTTCGGCGAGATAGAAATTGAGTTTCCAATGGCTGGATCAATCAGTGCTGCGGTGCTGGGGGCTGTGGTGGGATTTGTCCTTCCAGATCAGTTGCTTCGCAGTTCGGCCAACACGCGGCGAAGGAATTTTCTGCACGCGTTTTCCAGCTACCTTGACCTCACAAATGTGTTGCTGGCCGGTGGCGCCGGAACCGAAACAGCACTTGTCGCGGCCGCTGATGCTGGAGATGGCTGGGCATTCGATGAAATTCGCCGCGCGCTTATCCGCGCGCGCAGTGGTCGCAGATCACCTTGGAGTGAACTTGCTTCTCTTGGAAAACGATTCAATCTTCCCGAAGTAATTGAAGTTGCTGGAAGTGTTCAGCTCGCGGGTGAACATGGTGCCCGGATTCGACTGTCCCTGACCGCCAAGGCAGACTCGCTGCGATATCGGCAAATGGGCGACATTGAGGCACAAGCACAAGCCGCTACCGAACGGATGGGCATTCCAATGGTGGTGCTATTCATCTCATTTATTGCGCTGATTGGGTATCCCGCCGTCACGACAGTCGTCGGAGGCCTGTGACTCCATGACTGAATTCCAGCACACATAACCGTCAGAGAAAGTACACCCACTATGAAGAAAGGCAATTGGTATGACATCAATACGACAAACATGGCAGTACTTTTGGATCCGATTCACTGCATCGGCTGAGAATGATGTCGATCGCGGTGAGGTAAGCGCGACGACAGTGGTCATGGCTGCCGCGCTCATCGCACTTGCAATTGTGGTTGGCGCCACAATCACAGCTCGAGTTCGTGACAAGGCAGATTCACTCGATCTTGGTTGAGTAATGGACCGACTTGCCATGAGAGCAAGATTCAACCGCCCAATACATTCTTGCGGTGACCGGGAATCGGGTGAAACAACGACCCAAGTTGTCCTCGCCGTTCCAATCGTGTTGTCCCTTGTTCTCATGGCGGTTCAGGGTGCGGTCTATATGCATACCGCCCATGTCGCCTCCGCAAGTGCCGCACGAGGAGCAACGGCCGGAGCCGCACTGAATGGTGGAGTAATCGCCGCACTAGATGCGGTTGTACGATCTGCCGCCGAATTGTCGGCGCAGCTAGCCGAAGAACCGCATGCGTCGATCAGTGATGATTTAGTTGCTGTCACGGTGAAATTACGGGTTCCCCAAGTTACGCCATTTTTTCATATCAATGTTTCGCGAACGGTTGTCGAGCCGCGCGAGCGCTTTATTCCAGAAGGCGACCGATGAAGACAGAAAACGGAAGCGCGACCGTTGAACTGGTCTTGCTTACACCTGTGCTTATGGCGCTCATGCTGTTTGTAGTTATTGCGGGCAGGAGTGGTGAGGCCCAAATTGAAGTGCGTCATGCGGCCGATCAGGCCGCGCGCGCCGCATCGATGGTTCACCCGCGTTCGATGCAGGCCGTCGCTGAACGCGTAGCCAGCGAAGACTTGTCCAGAAATGGAGTCGGGTGTACCAATTCATTCGTCGAACTAACGATTACCGAGTCCGAACTATCTCGCAGTGTGACCGTCCATTTGGATTGTGAGGTCAATCGAGATGGACTCAACTTGTTGGGCCTAGGTGAACGACATATTGGCGCAGACTCCACGGAAGTGATCGATCGTTGGAGAGTTGATTGAAGATGATCGATCGAACTCGCTTGGGAGATGATGGATCGATCACCGCGCTGGTGGTAGTACTTGCCATGACATTTGTTGCGTGCGCGGGACTGGCGATTGATGGGGGTCGCCTCGTTGCGGCAAAAATTGAACTTGGAGATCAGGCAGAAAATGCTGCGCGGGCTGGAGCCCAAGAGGTCACCTCTTTGCGCAGCGGAACATTGCAAATCGATAAAGGTCGAGCCGTGAAAGCCGCAGAAAAATTTCTGACCAGCCAAGGTCTTACTGGCGATGTATTCATTCGGAATAATGAGGTCACTGTCATCGTCTCGAGGAATGTTCCCATGACACTATTAAGTCTCTTTGGAGCAAAGCCGAAGACATTGTCAGCTCAACGGAGCGCAATTCCAGTGGACGGGTCATGAAACGGGCGAGTCTGGTGTTCGTCTGGACTCTCTTCATGCTTGGGATGCCGACTTCACTTATCCTCTGGAGGTTCACACCTCAAGGGAGTCTGGCTGGAGCCAGATCCAATTTATTGAGTGGCAACTGGGAGAAGTGCTTTCCATACGTTGCAAGTGCATTGCTGTGGCTGATTTGGGCGTGTGGCCTAATTGCGTTCTTCAGTGACTTACGGGGATTGAAAAATGTTAGCAACGAACCCAGATCTTCATTTGGGTTTCGGCGATGGACTGCCTTGTCCGCCGCCGCGGTTTGGTCACTGTTGTCCACCAGCAATGTAGCTGCATCC
>JBKJXI010000082.1:0-3197 GCA_046716325.1 Ilumatobacteraceae bacterium
ACAAAACTGATGCAATCTCGCAACCCGAGCTCGTCGATAAGTTCGGCGCTCGCACCCCTTCGCGCCTTGCCGATGATCGTCAGATGCACATCGCGCTCGGTGCGCAGCTTGGCGACCGCCTCAAGTAGGTACGAAAGACCCTTTAACGCCACGTCGGCAGATGCCGTGGTAATGAGATGAGACTTCTTGCGCGCAATGCGCGGCAAGGGGGTGAACAGTTCGGGGTCGACACCTACGGGGACGAGTCGCATCCGATCGAGCGAAACCCCCATATCGGTGTGAATGTCGAGGATTGAATTCTCACTTACCACAACGATCCGCGGCATTTTGCTGGCGACCTTGCCTTGCATCTTGACGAATGAATACCATCGACCGATTCCTCGACTTTTCCAGAAGCTATCGGCGTGGTCCATCTCTAACTTGCGGTCCTTGGTGATTGGATGGTGCAGGGTTACAACCGTTGGAATCAGTTTCTCAATCTTCAGGATTCCTGTACCCAAGCACTGATTGTCATGAACGATGTCAAAGTCTGAGGTTCGGACCTTCAGGGCCCGATAAGCACGAATGCTGAATGCCAGCGGTTCACCAAAAGTTCCCTTGAGTAGCTGAAGCGCCTCGACGATGTTGGGCCAATTGTTCAGCTCCCAATAGGCGGGGAATCGTCCGGGGTGCTCGTCGTTGAAGATGTCGAGACTCGGTAATTCGTGCATGGCGATGCGCGGATCGAGTATTGGATACGGCTGACCCCCGTATACCTCGACATGGTGACCCAGGTCCGCGAGTGCCTTCGTCAAATGTCTTGTGTAAACACCTTGTCCACCGACATGAGGTTTGCCGCGATAGGTGAGAAATGCAATGCGCAAGGGACCGTTAATGTCAACAGTCGCCGTCATAGTCATGTCACTCTACCTGCGGGTAACCGAGCCCGACGAGCAGTAACTGGATCGAGAATTACGAGATGCGTAGTTGCGTGTATCGCGTTAACGACTCGCGTTCAACACAAATTGCTGTGGTGATATCTCAATGTCAATTCGCTCTCCTGCGTCGGCGGTCACGCAAAAGCATTCCAATTGTCAACGCCAGCATTGTCAAAATGAGCGGTCGATCACCCAGTTTTGAGTACAGCGTTGATCCGGTTCGTAGCGGTATGTCGAAATAGAGAACATGTTGTTCACCCACGTTCGTGCGTTCGTACAATGCGCCGTCTGGACTGATCACGCCAGAAAAGCCGGTTGGTGACACCTGTACAAGCCAGCGCCCATTTTCTATCGCCCGTAATCTAGACACCGCAATTTGTTGAGTTTGCAAAATGGTGCCAGTGAAGCTTGCACCATTGGTCGGGTTGATGATCAGTTGACCACCGTGCTGGATTCCTTCGCGAACTCGTCCGGCGAAGAACACCTCCCACGAGATAACCACTCCGATTTGAATCCCGGCGACATCGAGCACCGCGGGGCCGGTTCCCGCGAGTGCATCGCGGGGAACCAGATCCACTGGCGCGCCCAGCCATTTGAGGAAGCCGCGAAGCGGCATGTATTCGCCGAACGGTACTCGTCGTACCTTGTCATAGCGGTCGGTAATTGCACCGTTTGTCTGCACCACAACCTGAGCATTGGTGAAGGACTGGGAGTTGGCGTCTTCGGTGATTCCAACGACAAATGGCGCGCTGAGTCGATTGGATTCCGCGGTGATCTCACCGCGCTCGGCGCTTGCAGAAAACTTGGCCACATCGATGACATTTTCGGGCCAGATCACCATGTCGACCTTTTCGCTTGGTGAGATTAATTTTGTGGCGGTGAGATGTCGTTCGAAGACTTCCCGAAAGTCGGTGTTGACTCCCAGAGTTCCCTGAGGTCCGCCACCCTGGACGGCTGCGACTCTCGCCGTCACTCCGCGTTCCGAACCATCCGGCGACATCGTCGCGACGAGGATCAAGCAAACCGTGAGTGCAAACGCGCCGAAGGTTTTTCGAAACGATCCTTGGCCGAGCCGAAAACCGATATGAAAGACAATCAATGTCAGAAATAACGACCCACCCAATCTGGCCAGGATCGCTAGTGGTGAATCCGCCTGGCCAATGGCGATGCTCGCGAGCGGAACACCACCAAGCGGAAATGAAAACCGCAACGCCTCTGCCAATGTATGTAGGAGTGGTCCGATCACCGTGCGCCGCGGGGTGAACGAGTAGCCAAGTGTCGCCAATCCATGAAAGGAGGCATACAGCAAGACCGCACCGACATATCCGGGTGCGGTGAGAAACCACATCCACGCCATGCCGGGGGCGAACCAACCGACCGCGAATGTGGTGCCGAGTACAAAGCGAGAAGTTGGGCGGCTAATACCGTTGGCAAGGGCGGCAAAGATGGCGACCCCGATTACTGCACACGGCCACCATCCCCACGGCGGCAGGCTAAAGGCTACAAGCGCGCCCGCAATCAGAACTCCGACGAGTCGCATTGGACTGACTCCGCCGTTACCTTTTGAACTCACTGTTCGTCGAGTCACGAGTCGAGTTTGTCCAGCACGCGCGTGGCCGCGATGCGAGCCTGCTGAATGCACGCCGGAATACCGATGCCGCGATAGCTGGCCCCGGCTAGAAAAAGTCCGGGCGCCGAAGCGCCAAGCAATGCATCCAGCTGATCGACCCGCCTGGTATGTCCCGGACGATACTGCGGAAACGACTCGACCCAGCGTGAAACTCGAACGGCGTGCGGAGTGAACTGAGGACCGAGGTGGAGTTCTAAATCCGCGAGAGCCAATTCGACTAGCGCGTCATCATCGTGATGATGACGCGGTGCGCCATCGCGCCCGAGCGAAACCCGAAGGATCATTGAACCGTCGCGCGGACTCCAGTGTTTCCATTTGTTGGATCCAAACGACACCGCGGTCACGGCATGCTGCACCGACTTTGGCACGAGATATCCACTGCCTGTGAGGTGCGACGGCCACTGCTGACGTGAGATTGCCATACTCACAATTACTACCGACGAGTGCCTAGCACTCGACAGGATTTCCCCAGCCTGACGATCGAGTGACTCCACCAGCGCCGCGCTATGGCGTGCCGGAGTCGCCATCACCACCGCATCCGCAGCAAACGAGGAATCGACGGTGTTGACCACGAACTTTCCGGAAACTGGTTGTTCGATATCTCTCACCGGACTGGAAAGACGCACATCGGCACTCTGCTGCTGACAAGC
>JBKJXI010000083.1:0-28788 GCA_046716325.1 Ilumatobacteraceae bacterium
ATGGCTCGGTCATCGCCAGGCCGGCAGAGACCGATGCCACTGCCATGCGCTTGCTGAAACTTCTCAGCACTGTCAGTCGGCGCCGATGGCCGGCCTTTGCTGATAAGTCACCGACTGTTGGTGTACCGCCGCCTAAGAAAAAGGCGGACGGCTCAGCTCCGGCCCCGCACTAGCTCATTTGCGGAGGCAAAGATTTCATCCAACATTGGCTCGGTCAGTCTTTTGGTGAAAGTGTTCTGCTGACTTGGGTGATATGAACACAGCAACGAATATTTTGCCGTCGAAACCAATTTACCGTGCCCAAATTTTGGACGAGGTTTAATGTCGAGTTGTTCGCAAACTGCACGAAATGCGAACGAGCCAAGACACACGACAACTTTGGCTCTAGTGAGCAATTCAAGTTCAGTTTCCATGAAGTGCGCACAATTTTCACGCTCCTCAGGAGTTGGTTTGTTATTCGGTGGTGCACACTTCACAGCCACGGTGACCCACGCATTGCGAAGCTTCAGACCATCGTCCCGATGCAACGAATTGGCTTGATTGGCAAGACCGGCACGAAACATCGCCCGAAATAGCCACTCGCCGCTCCGATCGCCGGTGAATACTCTGCCCGTGCGGTTTGCGCCGTGAGCGCCCGGAGCCAATCCCACGATCACTATTTGGGCGCCTGAATCGCCGAATCCCGAAATTGGTTTGCCCCAATAAATTTCGCTGCGATATGCAGCTCGTTTTTCAGTGGCGACGGATTCACGCCACATCGTCAACCGAGGACATTTCCGGCAACTCACGATTCGTTGATTCAAATGTTCCAGTCCAACCACAAGGGCGACGATACGCCATTCACTTGTGGGTTGACCGTCAATAGGTTGACCCTCCATAGGAGGAGCACTAGTACATTGGCTAGTTGACTATGTCGAAAAAACTCTCTCGTACGGCTGCCCACGAGTCAACACTGATTCTGTTTGTTAGGCATGGGCAGACCGCGACCACGGGAAAGGTGCTTCCGGGACGAACACCGGGACTGCATCTGTCCGCAACCGGACGAGAGGAGGCCGACGGAGTCGCATCGCGACTACGCGAATTCAAGAAAGTTGCCGCCGTGTATTCATCACCCCTCGAACGGGCACGGGAAACCGCCGCTCCGATTGCGGCCGCTTTGAAAACCAGAGTACAAATTCACAGGGGTCTTGTCGAATGCGACTTTGGTGATTGGACGGGCGCGCACTTGTCGGCGTTGATGAAAAAACCGGAGTGGAAGGCCGTTCAGCGCGCACCAAGTTCGTTTCGGTTTCCAAATGGTGAAAGTTTCATTGAAATGCAAACTCGCTTTGTGACCGCGATCGACGGCATCCGAAACCAACATCGGGGCAAGGTCGTCATCTGCGTTTCGCATGCCGACCCAATCAAGTCTGCGGTCGCGCATGCAATCGGCACACATTTGGACCTCTTCCAGCGGATCGTCATAAGCACGTGTTCGGTGAGTGCGATTGCCTTCGCCGAATCCGGTCCGGTTGTGCTCACCGTGAACTCGATTGGCGGATCTCTCGGAGAACTTCGCCCATCATGAGCGTGTTCTACGACTTCGATAAAGCCAGTGCATTTACCACGGGCGCCTTGGGAGTGCCAGGAGAGCGTGTATTCCTGTTGCAAGTTCGTGCAGACAGTCGACGCGTAACGCTGAAATGCGAAAAACAACAGATCGCGGCGATCTCACAGTATTTGCGACAGCTTCTCGCTGATGCGCCGGATGTCGAGGACCGGCCATTGGATGATGCCATGCAATTGGCATCGCCAATCGAAGTGGAATTTGTCCTTGGAACGGTTGGTCTGGCATACGACCAGCGGAGCGATCGATTGGTGCTACAACTCGACGAAATTACGCCCACAACCGAAGACGGCGAGCCAGACCCCGAGTTCGACGCCGGTCGAGTGCGGGCATTCATCACGCGCGGTCAGGCCGCGGCTTTTTGTGAGCACGCTGACGATGTTGTCGCGGCCGGTCGTCCACTGTGTGTTTTTTGCGGGTTGCCAATCAATGTCGATGGTCACATGTGCCCGCGAATGAACTGATCTTCGAGGGCGACGCAATGTCGCTCCTGCTAAGGGGCGAAATTGAAATTGTCCACCGCATGCCATACAGCAGCAACGCCACGTTTCTCGCCACCGTCACTCTAAATGGTTTGAACACACCGGTGATCTACAAACCGATGCGCGGCGAACGACCGCTGTGGGACTTTCCGCCGGGTCTTCATCGTCGCGAGGTGGCCGCGTATCGACTCTCGGAGGCACTCGGTTTCCATTTCGTACCGCCAACCGTCCTTCGGGATGGTCCTGCTGGAGAGGGATCTGTGCAGTTTTTTATCGAAGCCGACTTAGAGGCCCATTACTTCACGTTGTTCGAGCAACACCCAGAATTGCATGATGTGTTTCGGACCATCTGCGCATTTGACATCGTGATCAATAACACCGACCGAAAAGCGGGACATTGCCTGATTGACAAACGGAAACAGGTCTGGGCAATCGACCATGGCGTGTCCTTTTCGTCGGATTTCAAATTGCGCACCGTGATCTGGGAATTCGGAGGCGAGACACTTCCGGAAAGTGTCCGAGAGTCGATCGCGAAAATAGCCGGCAAGGTCCCGCTTGACATCGCGACATTGCTCGAAGATGATGAGGTCTCCGCTCTTCAGGAGCGTGCCACATGGCTGGCCGACAATGGCGTACTCCCCGTGGATCGCAGTCGTACTCGCTATCCGTGGCCGCTCGTCTAATTCTGTGAACAACGAAATTGACGAACTCGTGGGTCGGGCCGACCTGGATGGATTGATTCGACTTATCGACACGATCTGTTCGTTGTCTGACTGGCAGCAACTTCTCAACATCCGCAACGCGTGTCGAGTCGCCGTGCACAGTGGACGCCAGCTTTGGCCAGCTGCAACCCTGGCCGAATACCGACTCGCGCTCCATTCCCCCGCCAATTGGGCAACAGTGGTCATCGTGGCCGAGGCGAGTCGATTCACCCTTGGACCACTAACCGAGGTCATCGCTCAAAACCACATGTGGGGGGAACTCGTAGATCGACTTCCCTATGGTCCGCAATCAACCTTCGTGGCATATGAGTGTGCGCTTCGGGGACAAGTCATTGACGAACCAGATTCCTTGTTTCCGGCCCTCGAGATTCCCGTCGCGTGTGGAACATGGGAACCCAAGTACCAATTGGCCGAGTACAACGACAACGAGGCCGCGTTTCCCGCTCCGCAACTTCCCTCTTCATCTAACGCGGAGACGATTTCCACCGCGGATGGTCAACGACTCGACGAGCCAGAAATTTCGCAGGCGGCAATTCATCTGGTCGAAGGATGGACGGCGCAATCAAACGGAAAGTGCGAATCGGTTGTCACGCGGGGAGACCCCGCATGTGCGCTCGGAGCATTGCGACTCTCATCGGCGAACTTGCGACCCTTGACCGGCGCCTCTGCAATGGCGTGGATGGCTTGGGCGGGAGCAAGCGGTGGTGCTCACGGCCGCCGACGCGGGGCGGCAACCGGCCGCCTCAATGCATGGTGGATGCTGGCCGCTTTGGATCACTCACTAGGTTCGTGGCCACTTTCGAACCTCGGCGCACACGAGATCGCCGAGCAGTGGAATTGGTGGTGGTGGGACGCCGATGAAGCTGCAACCGGTTGGCAACTACAACTCGTCGCCCACAATGAGACTGAAGGTCTGACCTGGGCGATCAATGCGATGGACGCGAGTTAACCGCGAGACCTGAGCGCCTCAATGAGTTTTGGAATTACCTTGTGCACGTCGCCGATAATTCCCAGATCGGCGATTCCAAAAATCGGCGCCTCTTTGTCTTTGTTGATGGCAATGATGTTTTTGGATCCCTTCATTCCGACCATGTGTTGCGTTGCCCCCGAAATTCCGACGGCGATGTACACGGTGGGTTTCACAACTTTGCCGGTCTGGCCAACCTGATAGCTGTAAGGAACCCATCCGGCATCGACGATTGCTCGCGACGCACCGGGAGCACCCTTCAATAATTTGGCCAGGTCTTCGATCATTGAATATTTGGCGGCGTCGCCGAGTCCCCGACCTCCAGAGACGACAATGTTGGCCTCATCGAGCTTTGGTCCTGTGCTTTCCTCGAGGTGGACGGCGATGACGGTGGCCGAGCCCTGAGTGCCAAGATCCCCAACCGGAGCCTCAACTACCGGTGGCGTTGCACCGCCAACCGACTCGGCAACAAAACTTTTTGGACGGAACGCGGCAAGAAACGGACCGTCGCCGGTGAAGGCCGTGTTAACGAGAGTGTTTCCGCCAAAAATCGGTGTCGTGACCACCACTCCATCGGCGCTGTCTGCAATGTCCACATTATTGGTGAGTACAGTGCGGTCGATCTTCACCGACAGTCGGGCCATCGTGTCACGCCCCTCATAATTCTGCGGAAACAAAATGACCGACGGCACGTCGCCACCGTCAATTACCGCTTTCATCGCCGAACTCACGGCGACACCGGGCAATTTTCCCGCCAAGTCGCCGGTTGAGTACACCTTGGTGGCACCAAACTCCCCAAGCTTGCCGACAATGGCCGATGCGTCCCCGCCGACGAACGCCGAGACCTGCGACGAAAGGGACCGCGCCTTGGTGAGCAATTCGAGACTTCCGGATGTGAGGACGCCATTTGACGCCTGTGCGAACACCCAAACGCTATTGATGGTCACGGGAGTTCCTCAGATCGCTTTCAGGTTTTCAAGAAACGCAACGATTTTGACATGCGACTCACCGTCGTCTTCGAAAATTTGACCGGCCTGACGAGCCTCGGCCTGAACGACTTTGACTATTTTCTGATTCGAGCCTGTCCAACCAACATTCGTTACGCCCAAATCGCCGGCGGTAACGGTTTCAATTGGCTTTGTCTTGGCCGCCATGATCCCCTTAAAACTGGGGTATCGAGGTTCGACAACACCCGCGGTCACCGTGATGAGTGCCGGGAGCGGACACTCGACCTCGTCATATCCATTTTCGCTTTGCCGATTCACTTTCAGAACTCCGCTCTCGACCAGCACCTTTTTGGCGAACGTAATCGAAGCAAGTCCCAATAATTCCGCAATCTGCTCGGGAACCGTCCCCGTGTATCCATCGGATGATTCGGTGCCGGCGATGACAAGATCGACCTCGCCCACTTTCTTAATCGCAGCCGCGAGAACTCGTGCCGTAGTTAACGCGTCCGAACCGGCAAGCGCAGGATCGGAGACCAACACTCCCTTGGTTGCCCCCATCGCCAGCGCCGTGCGCATTCCAGATACTTCCCCGTTTGGCGCCATTGAGACAAGACTTACTTCACCAACACCCGCCGAAGTGACAAGTTGTAGCGCCATCTCCACTCCGTAACCATCTGATTCATCAAGAATGAGCTTTCCGTCCCGCTTCAGGGCATTGGTGGAGCCATCCAAAGAACCCGGTGTTGCCGGATCAGGAATCTGTTTGACACAGACGACAATGTTCATTCCTACATTGTTACCGATGGCTTTAGTTCCAACCCAACCCGAGGTCATCCGAATTCGTGCCTGTGACGCTGGTAACTTTGATGACCTTGCAAATCCTGCTCATCGTCAACTCATTCGCCTCATCGGTGACACCTCGAAACACCGTACTCGTGCATCAGCACCTGGCTCGGCACCACGACGTGCAGGTGGTCGAAACCAACGAGCGCGGACACGCCACTCGATTTGCCCAAGATGCCGCCGCTCGAGGTTTGGATGCTGTCGTTGCGTTCGGTGGAGACGGCACGCTCAATGAGGTCGCCACAGGTCTGGCCGGGAGTTCTACCGTCCTAGCGATGTTGCCCGGTGGTTCAACAAACGTCTTTGTGCGAAGTTTGGGATTGGCCAACGATCCGATGGTCGCCTTAGCCCAAATAACAATGGCGCTCGACAAGAACGAGATCAAGTCGGTGAGTCTTGGAAAGGCAAACGATCGCTACTTCTGCTTCCATGCCGGTGTCGGATATGACGCCGCCGTGGTCGAACAAGTTGAGCGCCGCGCATCGTTCAAGCGACTTGTTGGACAACCGTTGTTTGCCTATGCGGCCCTGCGCACCTGGTTCATCTCATATGACCGAAAGTTTCCTCACTTCACACTAGATATTGACGGCCGACATATTCCAAATGGATTTTTCGCCGTTGTCCTCAATTCAAATCCGTACACATTCATTGGTAAGCACCCGGTCAACTTGTCCCCAGCTGCGGGCCTCAACGAGAAACTTGTGGTGGTGACGTTCCGTAAAATGTCGTCGCTATTGATGCTGAGAAACCTCTACGGCGCCCTGAGGAGAGACGGAATTTCGCCTTCATCGGGTGTCGACATCCACACCGATGTCGAAAGTGTGACCATCAATTTTCCGGCTCCTTTCCCGTTCCAGCTCGACGGCGATTACCTGGGTGAAACGACGAACCTCGAGATTCGGCATTGTCCTGGTGCGCTTCGCTTGGTACAACCTTCGTTTGCCGAGAGTTAACTTCCTTGGCTAGCCGGCTCGCTCGGCCAGCACTCGCAAGGCAACGTCGGGTGTGTTGGTGCAAATGCCATCAATCTTCCAATCGATAAGTTCGCCCATTCGCACGGGATCATCACACGTCCAGGTATTCACGGCGATTCCATTGTCGTGCATGATCGACACCACTTGGCGGGTGAGATTTCTGACATTTGGATTCAGTGCGCTGTGACCCGACACATTCAGCGACTCAGCAAGTGCCTGCGCCTCGGAATCAACGACATGGCCCGTGAGCCACGCGGTGGGGAGATCGGGCCACAGATTGTGGATGTAGTCCACGGTCTGTCTCCGAAACGATGATATGAGCCATCGTTGGGATGAGCTGCGTTGACGAAGCAATGCCACCACCAGTTCCGCGACTCTGTCCAAAGGGTCAAAATCGGGTTCGCGCTCATCATTTTTAATCTCGATATTCACCCACATACCAGCACACGCGTCAAGGGCCTGATCTAGGGTGGGAATGTATCCTGGCAACTGATCGCGACTCAGATCTTTTAGCGCGGTTGAGTCGGCCAAAACGGGATTGTGGTGCACCACTAATTCGCCCGATTTGCAGATACGCACATCTAGTTCGACCGCGTGAGACCCCATTTCGGCTGCCCGGCGAAATGCCACGGTTGTATTTTCACGCTCGACTGCGCTTGCGCCACGATGGGCCATGATCTGGGTGGGCGGTGAAGTCACCTCAGCACAGTACATCGGAACAATTTTGACAAAAACATCACTTACCCCTTGCAACTGAGAGTGTGGGTGCCTATCGTGACACCGTTGTCCATCCCCGATGCAGGAGATTCACTTGTCAATTCTCGCCACCAGCCTCGCCCTCGGATCAGCCGACTACACCTGGCGGATTGAAGCCCTCTGTAAGGACACGGACCCCGAACTTTTCTTTCCGATCGGTAGCACCGGTCAAGCGTTGCAGCAGATTTCACGGGCAAAGACCGTGTGTGATGAGTGCGGAGTCAGGCGCGAATGTCTTGAGTTCGCCCTCGACACTAATCAGGACTGCGGAATTTGGGGCGGAACTTCGGAAGAGGAACGACGAGACATCCGGCGAAAGATGACCGCAGAGCGGCGAGCCGCTCGTGCAAGCGCCTAATTTATCGGCACCTTAAGCTCGACAACGGTTCCTTGACCGTCGCTAGCCATTTCAATACCGGCTTTATTGCCATCGCCGCACACCGCACGACGCATTTGGATCGTCCCCGCAAGTTCGGTTGTCACAAGTGTACGAACGATTGACAGCCCGAGTCCTGTTGCGTTATTCAGTTCAAAATCGGGTTGCAGTCCGGTGCCATTGTCAACCACGCGGACTCCAAGCGAGTGCTCGTCGCGACTCAAGGAAACAACCACCGACCCACCGCGACTCCCCTCCGGAAATGCATGATCGACCGCATTTTGCAATAGTTCGAGAATGACCACCGAGAGCGGAGTAGCCACGGTTGCCGGTAGCCGACCACCTTCGCCTTGCACGATGAAGTGAACTGGTCGGTCGGCTGACTGGAGACCTTCCTCGACTAGCCGCATCAGCGGTCGAACGATTTCAATGAACGAAATGTCTTCGCCCGGCTCGCGGGAAAGTGTCTCGTGCACGAGCGCAATCGTGCGAATTCGTCGCACGGATTCGGCCACCGCTTCCTTCGCCTCCGGTGAGGTCAGGCGACGGGCCTGTAATCGAAGTAGCGAGGAAATGGTCTGCAAATTGTTCTTCACCCGATGATGAATTTCTCGAATCGTGGCATCTTTGGTGAGCAGCAAACGGTCTCTGCGCCTCAGCTCTGAGACGTCACGCAATAACAGAACCCCACCCGTTACGGCCGATCCCGCTGGGGTTCGTTTGAGCAAGGGAATACTGCGAGTCAAAAGAGTGACATCGGCGGCCTGTTCAAACTCTTCGACAACCGGTTCCTTGCGTTCGAATGCGTGGCGAGCGGCCGTTTCGGCCACACCCAGCTCGGCAAGGGTCTGGCCAACTGCGTTTGCACTTACCCCGACTCGGTGCAGTGCCGAGACCGCATTAGGCGATGCGTAGCGAACGCGAGCATCGGAATTGAGCACGATGACACCGTCGCCGACTCGAGGAGCGATGCTCGTATCAGCGACGTTCCCCGTAAACGGAAACAGCCCTTGGGATATCATCTCCGCAAATTCCGCAAATATTTCGGAGTACGTAGTCTCAAGTTGCCCCGGACGACGAGCAACATCGGTCACCCATTCGCGCGACAGCACCGCGATTACAACGCCTTCGAATCGAACTGGAATTGTGAGCATGTTTGCGGTGCCGCCAATTGCCTCGACTCTGATTTCACCGGTGCCGATTTCGCCTCTCTGATAGGCAATATCGAGTAGTTCTTGTTCGGACCTGCTAGCCCAAGTGTTGACATAGTCGGTGTGATACAGCGTTTGGCCGGTGGCGGCACGGACCTGTGCACAGATCAGCCAACGGCCATCGCTTACCGGAAGATACAGCAACATGTCGGCGAAACAGAAATCCGCGAGCATTCCCCATTCCGAAACCAACGCGCTCAAGTGCGCAACGGTGTCGGCGTCAAAATCGGTGTGTTCGTGCGCCAGTTCAGTGAGCGTTGGCATTGCCGAACCTCACTCGGTGTCAGCTACCGAAACCAAGTTTGCGGTCGCCGTCGGGAGCGCCAAATTCGACATACGCAATCTTTGCCGAAGGAATGACGACTTGACGACCACGTCTGTCTGTCACCGTAAACGTGGTTGACATTCCACCCAATGCGGCTTCCGCCAATGCCTTTGTTTCCTTCACGATCGTCTCGTCATCCTCGATTTCGATCGAAATCTCGCGGGGGGCGTGGGTGATACCAATTCGAATGTCCATGTTCAATCTCTTTCCAGTTAGGTGACTTTTAGTGCAGCGCTGAACACTTTTTTGGGTTTCATCTCCAGTGCGACCTTATTTGCCAGTTCAAAAAATATCCGACCAAGTTCACCATCGGGATCCACGGCGGCGATGGGTCGACCGTTATCTCCACCTTGTCGCAATGCAGTGGTGAGCGGGATCTGGGCGAGAAGCGGGACTCCCAGTTCATCGGCGAGCAATCGACCCCCTCCCGAACCAAATAGTTCGTAGCGCTTGCCATCGTCTCCGGTAAACCACGACATATTTTCGATGATGCCCCGTACCGGAAGATTTACTTTGGTCGCCATCGCCGCCGCAAGGCGCGCAACCTTTTGAGCCGCCTCCTGCGGAGTCGTCACGACAAGAACTTCGGCGCGAGGCAAGAACTGGCTGAGACTTAATGCGATGTCGCCGGTGCCGGGAGGCATATCAATAAGCAGAAAGTCGGGCTCATCCCAAAATACGTCGGTGAGAAACTGCTCAAGTGCCTTGTGCAACATTGGACCTCGCCAAACGACGGCCTGGCCCGCGGGAACAAAATATCCAATGCTGATACAACGAACTCCCCATGCCTCGGGCGGTAGCAACATGTTGTCAATGATTACTGGATCTCGATCCGTACCAAGCATTCGCGGAATCGAGTAACCATAGATGTCGGCATCGACGATTCCGACCTTGTGTCCCAGTGCCGCGAGCGCGACTGCGAGATTGGTGGTCACGCTGCTTTTTCCAACGCCACCCTTTCCCGATGCAATCAGAATTGGTCGTGTTCGCGAGCCGGGCTGGGCGAACGGAATCTTGCGACCCTCGGCATGTCCATGAGCCGGGGTACTACCAGCCGTTGCGCCGGGATTACCGTGCAGCAATTCACGCACGGACGCACGCTCCTGATCGGTCATCACGCCAAAGTTGAGCCCAACATCGCTAACCCCGTCGAGGGCGCGCAGTGCGCCATTGACTCGCTGTTGGATTTCGTTGCGCAACGGACAGCCGGCAATCGTGAGCACGACTGTTAGTCCGATCACACCGTCGCGGTCGACCACAACATCACGCACCATGCCCAGATCGACAATCGAACGATGAAGCTCCGGATCTTGCACGGGGCGAAGTGCGTCGATGACCTGATCGTGCGTTGGTATTGGCATTGATCTCCGACCGGTAAGGCAGTAACTAATTTCTAGTATCGCCATAGGTAGAATACCGCTGTGGCAAGTAAATCACTGACCTCGGGCTCTTTCACCGCGACAGTGTCGGCGATCACATCGGCCTTTGGAGACCCAACGCGACGCGCCGTGTATCTCTTTGCGCGCGAACATCCCGAAGGTTTAACCGCCGCACAAATTGCCGATGAATTTGAAGTTCACCCAAATGTGGCCCGCCATCATTTGGACAAACTTGCCGCCGGCGGATATCTCGAAGTCGCAATTGAACATCACAAGGGCGCCGGAGCGGGTCGACCATCTAAGCGATATCGGGCGGTCGACGAATCACCTCACCTTGATTTTCCGGTGCGCAGCGATGATCTCGTTTTATCGCTCCTCGGCAAGGCACTTGCACTGCTGGCGCCCCAAGATGCCGAGGCTATGGCCGAAGAAGTCGGCCAACAATATGGCCGTATCATGGCCGCCGGTCTCACCGGAACTGGGATTTCTGAAAATGGTGTGAATGTAGGACATCGGTCCTTGCGTTCCGCCCTCCAGACAGTGGCCGATGCACTTACCGCCCAAGGCTTTGCGGCCCATACCGACCAACGAAATAATCAGTTACGAATCGTCAACAATCACTGTCCATTTGGTGACGTTGCCATTGAACACCCGGTGATCTGCGCAGTTGATCGTGGAATGGTGAAGGGAATGCTGACAGCGATCTACGGTGAAACTTCGCCAGAAATGTCGGCGTCGCTCCCACAAGGCGACACCTTCTGCGCAACTACGGTATAACTCGCTTTTTAGATTTCAGTCGCCCCAGAAACGCTGTTCCTTGAACGGGTCGCCGTACATGTGATATCCGTTTTGCTCCCAAAAACCGGGAGAATCTTGGGCACGAAGTTCCAAGCCCCGCAACCACTTTGGCGATTTCCAAAAGTACAGGTGCGGCACCACAAGTCGTACGGGACCGCCATGGATGGCTTCAATCTCGTTGCCCTCAAATGCGTAGGCAACAAGTGCGTTGTCGCCAATAATGTCGTCGAGCGGCAAGTTAGCGCTATAGCCGTATTCGGCGTGTCCCATCACGTGAGTGGCGTCGGTCGATATCGACGCTCGGGCGAAGAGATCGCGCACGCGAACTCCCGTCCAAGAGGTATCAAATTTTGACCACTTTGTGACGCAGTGAATATCGGTCGTGATGGTGACCGATGGCAACGATTTAAGTTCGTCGAGGTTCAAACTAAACGGGTGATCTACAAGCCCATATATCTTCAGATCCCACTCACCCGGTTCGTACACCGGTACATCGCCGACATGTAAAACGGGAAATCTTTCCGTGAGATACTGCCCCGGTGGAAGTCGGGATCCGTCCACTCCCTTGTTCGCAAGTGCTTCTCGATTTCGATCGAAAAAACCCATGCACACATTGTGCCGTGAACACGGCGAACATTGTTTGTTCCGCATGCCGCGCCACTAGATTTCTTGGCCATGGCCCTTTATCTGGTTCGCCATGCCAAGGCTGGCAGGAAAAGCCAGTGGGATGGTCCCGACTTGACCAGGCCATTGGATGAGTTGGGGCGAATACAGGCGAAGGCACTGGCAACCAAGATTTCCGAAGTGACGCCAACGAAGTTGATGTCGAGTCCATTTTTACGATGTGTACAGTCGCTTGAAGACCTCAGCGATTTGACGGGGTTGCCGATTCTCACCGACAAACGACTTGCCGAAGAAAAAGACGTTGCGGATGCCGTCCATCTTCTAGAGCATGCGCCCGATCGCACAGTCATCTGCAGTCATGGCGACATGATTCCAGCGGTCATTCACACTCTCGAGAGTCGCGGCATGACGATCACCACGACTCCGGATTGGCGGAAGGCATCAGTGTGGGTCCTCGAACGCACCAAGGAATCGTTCACTAGCGCCGCAGCCTGGCCGCCGCCGTCAGTCCCCTAGCGCCGCATCGACCTCGGCGACGATCGAATCGACGAATTCCCGAACCACCGCCGGCGGATTGAGTTCTTGACAGACCAGAAGTTCTTCCTTCGCACCCTTGGCATCGGCCGCGATCCGAAAACGAATGATTCCTAGGAAGCAATGGGAATCCGGATAGCGAGAGTCGAGCGCTATCGCTCGACCAAGGTCTTCGGTTGCGGTGGCAAATGCGAGAACTCTGAGATCTTCACTCGCGTCGCGCGAGATAAGGGCGATCAGCCATGCTCGATATGTGAGTGCTTCAATGTTGTCGGGATCGGTTTTCAGTACCTGAGAGTACAGATCAACCGCGGTCGCTGGATCCGTAAAGTTAATTGCACGAGCCTGAGACAACAGACTCGCCGTGCTGTCGGCAATGCCACCGGACAGGCTCTGGCCCGGAAGTCGCTGTCCAAATTGCGTGGCCATGAACCAGCCGATACCGCTTGCACACACGATCACCACAACTGCTATTCCGATCAGCTTCACTCGCGCCGAATGGCGCGGACCTTCCTTGCTCAATTGTTCTCCGCTATTTAATTGAGCGATGACACTTGCCGCCCGCGCGGTGTAGCCATCGCGCAGAGCGACATAGTCAAGTTCGTCAATGTCCCCGGCCTCACGTTCTCGATCAAGATCGTGCAACGACTGGAGTAGGAATTGTCGTTCATCGCGTAACTCGGCGCGTAGATCGCTATCTGAATTTGCGTCGGGTTCAGAAGTCATTGAGCGCTTCATCCACTAGCCGACGATCAGCCGCGCTGATGTCGGCAACCTTCGATATCTTCCAGCGACGAAATGCCGCGATCAATCCGACCATGGCGCATATCAGCGCCGCAATCGGCAGGGCCCACACCAATGCTTCGATGCCACTGGAACGAGGCACAAGCAATACCTGTCCCCCAAATCGATCCTCAATATAGGCAATGATCTGATCATCGCTGCGCTCCCCGCTTTGCACTTGTCGGGCGATTTCATCGCGCAATGACACCGCGGCCGACGCACGCGACACATACACGCTCTCACCCTGACAAGTCGGACAAGCCAGGCGCCTGGCAATACTGTCGACTCGGTCCTGTTGAGTAAGTGGTCCACTATCTCGATTGGCGCCAATAGTCAGCAATAACCCGAAAATGATCGCCATGACGCCCCAGACGATCGGACCCTTCAACCGCATGTCTGTTTTCATCAGCCAAAACTCGCCTTCAGGGCTAGAAGCTGTTCGTCTAATAGACCCTCGCTGAGTTGGCCGACAATTCGTAGCCTCACATAGCCATTCGGATCAATAATCCAGGTCTCGGGAACTTTCGCCAGACCAAAGGAGACCGCGATGGCTCCGTTTTGGTCTCGCAACTTTGGCCAGTCGCCACCAAACGTTTGAAAATAGGCCGACACGGATTCGTCGCTGTCGTCGTTGATAACCGTGTATAACTCCGCCGGATCCCGCGCCAACTCCTGTCGCGCTGCAAAGGAAAGTAGAAACGGGTGTTCGTTACGGCACGGCACACACGTTGAGTTGAAAAAGTTAAGAACAACCCACGACCCCTTGCGTCGCGCCAGATCAAACTTGTCGTTACTCAACGTCGTCGTCTCCATCGCCGGGGCGGGCCGACCGAGCAACGGCGAGTCCGCGGTTTCCGCAGGATTTGGCGATGCTTTCAACAGCACCACCAGCAACGCCACCAGCACGAGCCCGATCGCAATGGACACGATTCGAGCCCCGCGGCGCTCGCTCATAGGCCGACCATTTCTTGAGCGTCGTCATTGCCAATAGGCAACAGCGCCGAAGTGGCCGAGGTCGGACGCCGTCGACGACCGGGAAATGCGGCAAGTAACGTGCCGACGGCCATCAGGCCGCCACCGATCCACAGCCACAGCACGAGCGGTTTAATAAACACCTTGATTCTCGCCGTTGCCGAGTCCTTCAATACGGGAGGTTCCAGTGTCAGGTAGAGGTCCTCAAATAATCCCGTTCTCACGGAGGGGGTTCCAATGTTGATACCTAGGTTGGTGTACTTGGTAACCGCGGGTGCGTACGCCTGACCGCCGTCGATCTTCACCAACGCGGAAACACTTGTTCTCCGAGAATCAACATGTTCCACATACTTCACAAATTCAAAACTGTGACCACCAAAGTTGGCCGGAACTCCCGCCATCAGATCAAGCTCTTGGCTGTGCGTGTAGCTATTCGAGGCGGCCAGGCTCACCGAAATTAGAATGACTCCGACGTGGACAATCATCCCCCCGTTCGTGCGTCCGACCAAACCGCGAAGACCTTGTCGGCGAGTCGCCAAAATTACCTGACGCATCGCTGAACCGATTGCAAAGCCACCAAGACCAAATGCAAGCAGCGGTGCCAAGCCTGTCGCGCCGATTGCAACACACAGCGCCAGCGTCCCAATCCCCACCCATGCGGGCCAGAAGAGACGCTCGCGCAATAGCTCGCTCGACGCCTTGCGCCAGGGCAATACTGGCGCAATCGCCATAATTGTCAGCAGGGCGATACCGATCGGCATCGTCATCCGATCGAAAAATGGCGCACCGACAACGATGCTGCGATCTTGAATCGCCTCGACAATCAATGGAAACACGGTTCCGAGCAAAACTACGAACGCGAACAAACTGAACAATACATTGTTGGCCAGAAATGCACCTTCCCGAGAAAACGGCGAATCGATACTTCCCGGAGATCGCAAACGATCACCACGCCATCCGATCAGCGCGATCGAAGCAATGACAACAACCGCAAAAAATGCTAGGAGCCATGGGCCAATGTTGCTTTCACTGAAGGAGTGCACGCTGTTAAGAACTCCCGAGCGAGTAAGAAACGTTCCAAGAATGGTAAGGCTGAACGTCGAAACGAGAAGCGACAGATTCCAGACTCGCAACATCCCGCGACGCTCTTGCACCAATACCGAATGGATGTATGCCGTGGCGGTGATCCATGGCAGAAGCGATGCATTCTCTACGGGATCCCAGGCCCACACTCCGCTCCACCCGAGAACTTCGTAGCTCCACCAACCGCCGAGCACAATTCCTACCGTGAGAAAACCCCACGCAAACAATGTCCACCGTCGTGTGGCTAACAGCCATCCTTCGCCCAAACGCCCGGTTATCAGCGCAGCTATGGCAAAGGCAAACGGCACGGTCATGCCTACGTATCCCAAATACAAAAGTGGTGGATGAAACATCACTAGGACGTGATTCTGCAGCAATGGATTTGGCCCCGAACCGTCAATTACACCTTGAGCGCCGACTCTGAACGGGCTAGCAGGACCAAACGACAAGAGGAAGAAGAAGGCCTGCACAATGAACATCACCGCCATCGCCCACCGTGACAATGCATCGTCCAAGCGGCGGCGCAGCCAAAAAACGATCGCCATGGTGTAACCGGAAAGAACGAGCACCCATAGCAAGATCGACCCCTCTAGGGCGCTCCAAACCGCCGCAAAGTTATACAGAGGTGGAGTCGATGTGGATCCAACTTTCTGCACATAGGCGAGCGAAAAGTCGCGCGTAATCATCGCGTACTCCATGGTGGCGAACGCACTCATTGCGGCGGCGAATGAAAGTACCGCAAATCGTGGTATCAGTCGGGCGACTTTTTGGTCCTGTGAGCGCACGCTGGTGATGGCGGCAAGCGCACCAAACACCGCACCAACTATTCCAACTAGCAGGAGTGCTCGCCCGAGCGGACCACTCACCCCGTTACTTGCGAACACGCTTCGGCCTCGGCTTGATCAATTCGGTCTTCGTTGGCGGCTGCATATTCATTGGAGTGCTTGACTTCGATGCGTCTAGCCTCGAATATTCCGCCCACGAGTCGACCCTGGGCCACTATCGGAATGCATTCCTGAAAGATCCCACCGGGCTGACCCGAATACACAACATGGAGGGTCTTGTCGTTGAAGCTCAGCGAAAAGGCTGTCGCCCCGTCGACCGAAGTCAGCGAACCGCGGTCGACCGTGCCTTGAATCCTCAACTGTCGACCCGACTCGCAGCCGTCTCGAACGCCAACCTCATCGACGTTGCAGTAATAGTCGATTGCCGAGGTAAGAAACTTTGCGACGATTACCGCGCCGCCCACCATTACAAGAACGATCAGCGCCATCGAAAGATAGCTGGCACCTCTACGGCGAGTTGCGACGGGTGAATCGTCCGGGGATGTTCGCGGACTCAGATCCACGGTTTGTCCCGATCGGCGACTTGACGCGACAAGAGTTGACCACGACGAATCGTAACGATGACCAGAAGCAAAATTGATCCGCCGGTGACGAGATAACTGAGCACAATAAATCCGGCGTCGCTCACACATTGGCTCCATCGTGGTCTCTACGACGTTCACGGATTGCAGCTTCGAGACCCTTTTCTCCGACCACATCGCGCAGAAGAAGTAACCGTTGTCGATGAATGACCAACCACATGAACGTGAAAGTGAATGCGAGCACTCCACTGAACAATGTAAACAACATCAACCCATCCATTTTTACGTCGCCGTCCGGCCGAAGAACACTCGCGCTTTGATGCAGGGATCGCCACAGCACCACGCTGAAGTGCACAAGTGGAATTTCCAGAACCGCCAATGAAGCAATCACCGCGGATCGTTGCGCGCGCTGTTGAGGGGATCCTCCCAGTCCTCGAACCGCGAGATATCCGAGGTATGTGACAAAGAGAAATGCGGTTGTCGTTAGGCGAGGGTCCCACACCCAAAACGTTCCCCACGTCAAGCGACCCCACAAACTTCCGCTGATCAGCGTCATCGCCATAAACAGAACACCTACCTCGGCGCTAGCACCGGCGACGCGATCTAGCGAGAGCGATGGTGCCTTCCTCACCAGCCAAGTCAGCGATGCCACGCCGGTGACGATGAAGGCCAAGTACGCGATCCACGCGGTTGGCACATGCACATACATGATCCGCACGGCATCTCCCTGATTTGCGTCTGCAGGAGTGAGGAATAATCCGGACACCAGCACCCACGTCATGGTGACAATTGCAAGAACGCCGATCGTCCGAGAAGTTGTGGTGGCCACTCCGCCAACAGCATCAGGTGTTGAGTCGTGCTTCATGTCGTTGTCGCCGTACATCATTCCTCAATTAGTGAGCCAAAGGCGCTCAGGCCACCGACTCCAAACACGGCGGCGAATAACGCCAGCAACCCAATCCAGGGCCAGCCCTCGGATGTCACCATACCGCTTGTGTTGAATGCGGCCTCGGTTGCTTTGGTCGCACCGATCAATACTGGCGCAATCGCCGGCAACATTAACAGCGGCAGTAAAGTTTCTCGTCCCCGCACGCCTGCTGCCAGACCACCAAAGATGATTCCGACGAAGGCCAAGCCAAGTGTGGCCAAGAACATGCAAGTGACCAATAGCACCGCCGACGCCGGTTCGACATGCACTCGATACAACACGATCGCGGAACCAACAAGCGTGGTCTCCAACAGGAGTAACTGAACCACGAGGGCCAGCGCTTTACCCAGAAATATTCCGGCCGGATCGACGCCGGCAACTCGCAAGGCATCCAATGCGTCATCGGCAGTCTCGATGGCAAATGACCGCTGAATAATAATGAGCAGGGAAAATAGGGTTGCCAGCCACACGAGACCACCAGCCACCCGCGCCAGCAGCGTGTCGTCGTCGAGGGCGAATGCAAACATCACCATCACCAAGGAAGCAAAAGGCACGATCTGGTTCGTTACCACGTGACTGCGAATCTCGATACGCAGGTCTTTTCCTGCCACGGCTCGAGCAGTTCGCAGTGTCGCTTGAGATGTCTTTTGAGATTTCACTTGGACGCGCCTAAAATTTGTCCGCCCGAGACATGCACGACTCGGGTGGCAAGCTGTCGCGAGCGCTCAATTTCGTGTGATGCAAAGACGACGGTAGCCCCCGATTGGACTGCCTGTTGCAAGATTGCGTCCAGTTCGTCTCGTCCATTCCCATCAAGCCCGGCATGCGGCTCATCTAAAAGCCACAGCTCGGCGCGACGAACGACAAGATTGGCAAGCGAACACCGTCGCTTCTGTCCTGCAGACAATTCTCCAACACGAACATCGGCGAGACGGCCGTCAATTCCCATTCGTTCGAGTGCAGCTCCTGTCTCGTCGTCGCCGGCGCCGACGAGTCGCGACCAGAACGTTACATTCTCGCAAACCGTAAGGTCATTGAATAGCCCGTTGTTGTGTCCAAGCAAACCGACACGATGACGGACGGAATTGCGCTCGGTTCGCAGGTCGTGCCCAAGAACCACCGCGGATCCTCGAGCTATCGGCGTCAGTCCGGCGCAGGTTCGCAACAACGTGGACTTACCGGCCCCATTTGCGCCCTGTAAAAGAAGAATCTCGCCTTTGCGGACGGACAAAGTGATGCCGGTCAAGGCCGGAAAATCTCCGTACACGACGACCGCATCGTGCATTTCAATCACATTTCCGGATGTCATGAATTCATTCGTCCTTCACGACCCGATGAAATTTGGTGGACGCTTTTCCAGGAATGCCGTGCGACCTTCAACGGCGTCCGTGCTGCGCCAGGCCCGTTGGCGGGCCTCGATGACGAGATTGTTCAACAGCGGATCCGCTGCCGAGACTTCGAGTGCAAGCTTGTGCCCGGCAATTGATAGTGGCGCCAACTCCGAGATCTCCTTGGCCCACGAAAGTGCGTCGCTTAGTTGACCGAGCCGATGCACCGAACCGATTTGAGCCAGCTCCGCACCCGTATAGAGACGCGCCGCGAGCAACATTGCCCGTGCCACCGGCCACGAGAATTCTCGAACGAGCCGTTCCACTGTCCAGTGGTTGACCACCAACCCTAGTTTTGCGGCTGGCACGCCAATGATGCTCGTCGCGTTCGACACTCGCAGGTCGCAAGCGGCCGCAATTTGGGCGCCGGCCCCAAGTGCTGGACCGTCAATGCAAGCCATCGTCACGATCGACATCGTCGTCATTGCAACAAGAACTTCGTGCAACGCGGGCGCAAATTCTTCCTCATGGACTCCCGACAAATCGACGCCGGCGCAGAAGGCCGGGACTACCCCGGTAATCACCATCACTCGACCGCCTTTGCTAGCGACATCGATTTGTGCCTTGCGGATCGCCAAAAGAGTCGGAAGGTCCACGGCGTTGCGACGCTCGGGGCGATCGATTGTGACGAGAGCAACCGAACCGTGCCAATCAACCGTGAGTTGCCCACGACTTGTTCCATCTACCATGTAGACGACTGTATGACTTCTCCCGCCAAAGACGACGATCCGTTCAGAAATCTCCCGACTCGACCCGACCCAATAAGGCGTCGCAGAAAGATAATCTCAATCTGGACTCGCAGAGCCTTGCGTCTCGGATATCTCTGTTTTGGAACTTCGATTGTTGCCGTCGGAGTCGGACTGCTATGGCGCTTCACGCCGTTGATCGGATCCATTGCCACGGCGGCGCTAATTATTGGCTCAATTTTGTTGGCACCGGCGATTGTCTTGGGATATGCAGTCAAGGCCGCCGAGCGAGACGACAGGATCAATGGAACGTAGACCGCCGACATGCCGTGGGTTGGCCCGCGCGACGTTGGTAAACTCTGACTCATGGCCATCGCTGGCGAGCACCACCCTGCATTCGAGGAGTATTGCGAGTGCATTTTCGAGTTACGCGAGGACAACCTCGAGGTTATTCAAGCTCGCGTAGCCGATCGCCTCAATGTGTCGCGCCCCTCGGTGTCGGAAATGATTCACCGCATGGAAGGCGAGGGGCTCCTGACATCGACGGGGAGCAAGATTCGCCTAACCGAACTCGGCGAAACTCTCGGAAGTCGCGTCGTGCGCCGGCATCGGATTGCAGAGCGGTTCCTCACCGATGTGCTCGGACTTTCATGGTCAATCGCCCATCACGAAGCCTGCAAATGGGAACACGTGATTACCGCTGAAGTCGAATCGGCGATGAACAAACTTCTTGGAACGCCGACCACGTGCCCGCATGGAAATCCGATTCCCGGGTCAAAATACATCGAACCACACCTGACCTCACTTTTCAGTATTGAGGTTGGATCTGAATTCACGGTCAACCGAATTCCAGAGGAACTCGAGTTTGCGCCAGGCGTCCTCGATTTCCTGGAACTTTCCTGCATCGCGCCCGGGCACCGTGGAGTCGTTACAGGGTCTCACGCCGACGGTTCACGGACAGTCGACATCGATGGAAACAGTGTCGATATTGACGCGTTCGCCAGCGCGCGAATTCTGGTGACCATCTAATTCGCTGGTCATTCACTGAGCTCCAAAGGCAACTAGTGAATCATTGACGGTGGAAGTGCTTGGGAATGCACCACCGTCAACCGTTGCGTGGCGCGCGTTAGTGCGACATACAACGCCCGTAGACCGTTTGCCTGTGCATCAACTATCGCACTTGGTTCGACGACGACGACCCCGTCTAGTTCGAGTCCTTTGACGAGGCTTACCGGAACGACGGTGAGGCGAGAATCTAACGCGGTGTTGTTGGCTCGACCGTGACTAATCTGGGCGATCGAAAGTGCGCCGGAAACTGCATCGACCATCGCATCGGGACACACCACGGCCACATTCCCATCGCTAATTGCTTCCAGTATCTGACGGGTGTGATGGACAACCTCATTGAGCAATTCGTCGCCAGAGTCGGCGCGGACGATGAGAGGTGGAAATTCACCTTGGCGAACCGATCGCGGCGGATGCAGCGTCGGTGCCGCGGTACGCATGACCCGATCGGCCAGGGCCATAATTTCTTCGGGGATCCGATAACCGACCGACAAACTGAAAACTTGTGGCTCCCGCTTATCAGGCAAGAACTTAACTATCTCCGACCATGACTGCGGAGCAAAAACACCGGTCGCCTGGGCCAGGTCTCCAACCACGGTCATTGCACCATTGAGCGACCGCCGAGTCGCCATTCGCAATTGCATCGGAGTGAGGTCTTGGACTTCGTCGATAATGATGTGTCCATAGAGTCGCATCTCGTCGGACTCGCTAATCTTTCCATTTCGTCTTGGACGCGGACCGAGGAGACCAAGCGCGGCATCCAGCATCGCAATGTCGCCATCGCTCCACTGGACTTCGTCCAAGCTTTCGCTGCGCGGACGATAGAGCAACTCGTATTCTTCGATCGCCAATACATCCGAAGCGGCAATTCTGATCAGGGCCTTCGAGCCATACAAGTCGTGCAGTAACTCTGCCGGGGTAAGCACTGGCCAGATTTTCGTCAGCGCTACCCGGAATTCTTCGATGTCGCGCAGCGAATCTCGCAACTGACCGAGATCGATCTCTGTATCTCGGCGAGTCGCCGCCATGGCAGCAACCATTTCCGACTCGACCCACCTCCGGGCCGCATTGTGCCGCCGATAGCGCCGCCTCGCCTCGCGCACGATTCGCCCAGATTCTTTTGTCGTCAGGCGTAGATATCCAGACCCAAACGGTATGACGAGATCCTCACGCAGTGCCCTCTCTCGATCTCTTACCGCCTTGGCCACGAGGTCGACCATACGAATGTCGCCCTTGATTCGCTCCACGGCGATTGTTTCTCTTCGTCCAAAACGGTGTCCCGGCACCAGATCCGCCAGCACCACCTGCGACACCCCCGCTTCGCCGAGCGATGGAAGTACTCGTTCGATGTATCGCAGAAACACTCGATTCGGGCCGATGACGAGCACGCCCTGCTCCTCCAATGGAAAGCGATAGGTGTATAACAGATACGCCGCACGGTGAAGCGCTACGACGGTTTTTCCGGTTCCGGGTCCGCCTTGTACAACCATTACCCCATGTTGTGGTGACCTGATTATCTGATCTTGTTCGGATTGGATGGTCGCAACGATGTCGCCGAGTTGACCCGTGCGACCACGTGATAGAACCGATAACAAGGTGCTGTAGCCGCGCAACCCGGTGGCGGTCTGTTGCACGGCCGTCATATCGGAACCGCCAAGACCTTCGTCGTGACCGACTCCAAGGTGCCCGGCACCAAACAGTTCGTCCTCGATCCCGTGCAGAGTTTGTCCACTTACAGAAAAGTGTCGGCGCCGCGCCAGTCCCATTTGCTCCCGACCAGTGGCACGGTAAAAGGGCTCCGCAATCGGCGCCCGCCAATCCACCACCACGGGCTCGCGATTTGTATCGGCGACCGCCAGTCGCCCAATATGAAAACTTTCGATTCCGTCCGGGGTTTCGGCCAGCTTGTCGATCCGACCAAACACCAGCGCGGCATCGCCGAGGTCTAACTGGGTCAATCGATTGAAGAGCTGTTCGTCGAAGGCATTGCGCTCGAAGCGAGCCTGAAATGTACCTCCGGTGCTGGCCTCATTGAGGTCGCGAATTCGCCACGCATCGGTCTTGCTTCGTTCTAGGCATGCGTATGCGTGATCTATGTAGGCCTGTTCAGCATCGAGGTCTGGGTGCAGCTGGGTCATTTTGGGGTTCATTGATTCTATCGCCCCGCAGAATTATGCACGCACACATGAAATCTGCGACGATCACGCTCGGAAAGTCATTGATTTCTGACAGATATTGATTTCGGAATTCGGGCGCTCTCGGCGGAGGGACAGTTATGTCATCAAGTTTGCGTTACCTGCGGTGGACGGCGGGACTTGCGCTTGTCGTCACCATGGGCGGATGCGGACGGGAAAGCGATCGACTCGGCCTTCAATTCAATTCGGAGCCGGAGATCACCGATTCCGGTGACCAATATGCTCAGTCGCCCAACTCGCTTCCAACCGCAAGAAATTCGCTCAATACCGAAACGATGATCACCGAGCAAATCGCGGCCGAATTCGCTCTCCTCCTCGACATGCGGGTGCAGTGCGGTCGAATACCTGCCTCGTGTCCGATTCATCAACTGACCGCACCCGATAGCACCTATCGGAAATACCTCGCGAGACTAATGAAAATTCGGGTGGAGGCAAATCTGGCGACCAGGGAAGGGGCTGGTCAATTTCGTTTTCGTATCGACAGCATCAGATTGTTGAGTTCTCACTTGGCTGTCGTGCACACATGCATCTTTGACTCTCTGGTGGTATTTGACGCGGGTCGGTCAGACTCGACTAGAGATGACATCGTCTTCGACGATGATGTCATCTCTGGTCACACACAGTGGCAGGTTGTCTCCCACGATGGCAAATGGAAATGGTCGGCCGCCTCAGGCATCGACACGACTTATGGAAGGGACATATGCGGATTCGTATCGTGACCAGTCTCATTGTCGTCGCAGCGCTCGGCGTGCCGACGCAACTTGCAGATTCAGCCCTCGCCGACGATTCAAGCAACGGAGTAGCGGTTGACCTAAGCGCCGCAGTCAATGGCGAGCAGATTATGGCCGGAGTTCGGATTGGGATTCCACCAAGAGGCGACTCGAGTGTCAGTAACTGCGAATGGTCGCCGGCAATCCCCCGCGACTCGAACATTGGGTCAGGTGGTGAGGTTTTCAAACAGATTGGCTCGATTGGTTATCAGTTGTATGACTTCACATGCAGCGATCGGACCCCCGCTACTTCGTATTATTGGATTCCCCAAGTCTCCAACGAGTCTTTGGCGGTCGAGGCATCATCTGTTCTCTATGACAACATCCCGGCACCTTGGGGCGAGTTCGCCCCACCGGCACATCGCGGGGTGGTCAAACTCGGAATGTGGTTTTGGGTCAACCCTCTGATTTGGGTTCCGGTGTCGGTGACGGCGTGGGTGCCTACTCCGAGCGGGCCGCTTTCCGTGACCACCACAGCAACACCTAAGAAATTGAAGTTCCAGCCAGGTGACGACGATTTGGGAGCAGGAGAGGTCGAATGCAATGGTCCCGGTCTCTGGTGGTTTGCCATCTTTGGCGACTCACTCGATTCATCGTGCATGTACACGTACCAACATTCATCGAGCCTTCACAGCAGCGGTGCATTTCCCGCGCGCTTGGGCATTGAGTGGCGCGTCACCTGGAGATCCAATACCGGGGCTAGCGGAACCCTGCCTAGTGTCACCTTCTATGCGTCGCATCAAATTGTTGTCCGCGAGCTACAAGCACTTACTTCGCAATAGCTCTTGACAAAACCCTGTTCAACACCTAGAAATTCATCGTTTACTTAGGTAGCATTTTTGCAACAATCCGCGTTGAGGATGAAAAGGGAAGTTATGCCAACAGGTACGGTCAAGTTTTTTAACGATGAAAAGGGTTTCGGCTTCATTACGGGAACGGACGGCGAAGACGTGTTCGTCCACTTTTCCAACATCGAGGGGTCAGGGCGCCGCAGCCTTGTTGCTGGGCAAGAAGTTGAGTTCGAACTGGGGCAAGGTCGCAAAGGCGTCGAAGCTAACAACGTCCGACCGCTTTAATCAATTTGTGCATCGTGGTAGTGGTCTGCTGACTCTGCTGACACACTGTGACTATTCGATCAGACATTTGATCGGATACTTAATCCCCCATCACAGCAAAAGAGGCATCCCCCATGGCCGTCAGTTCATCGCGCGAACACATTCTCATGGAGCGCCGCTACGCATCCGTTTTTACCTCGATCGGCGATGAATCTTTGGCCAGCCTTACGCTGGCTTTGCCAGAAAAACTTCGCGACCCATTGGCAAAGGTACTTGCGCTGCCTGCCGGGTCATTTAGCGATCCGGTTGCAATAGCGGCGACCATCCGCCAAGCGATGGTCGTGCGGAATGCGCATTTCGACACAGGCGTACTGCTGAGTGAACCATGTACCGAGCGATGTATCGAAATCCTAGGAACTACTTCCGATGATCCGAATCTCGCAGATCTGCAAGCGAGTGTGGACGAGCTCATTGAATCCTTTGGATTGGATGCGGTCCGATTAATGTCCGTGCAGTATTCCCTGACACTTGCCGGCTTCAAGAAGCTAATTGCCACTGACGAGCGATTCGCTTTGCCGACTACCGCCGCGGTCAATTCACCGTTGCTGCCAATCGAAACTGATGTTGTCGCCCAACAAGAAAAGCGCCGTCAACGGGCCGTGCGCAATGAAAAGGAGCGGCAATCCCGCGCCAAGTCCCAGGCACAACGCCGAGCCGCACGCAATCGCGTCTAGATCTACGCACAGATGACTACCAGGCTCGCTTCGTTTGGCCAACGAGCGCACCTGGTCCTGGGAGAGGATCATCGGCTCGTAGACATTGAATTCCTGAGCAACGGTTCGCTTCCGAGCGATCCAATGTTGTGTCTCGCGCGATGGGATGAACTCCTGGAGCTGAGCAGATCGGCGGTCGTGAGTGGCGATGCACCGCGCGCAACTCTCGAAAGCCTCGACTGCCCGGTTCCGCGGCCGCGTCAATTATTTGCGGTCGGGCTCAATTATCGCAAGCACGCCGAGGAGATGGGTTCGCAACTCCCGGACACTCCTCTGACATTTGCCAAATTTCAGAGTGCGCTGAATAATCCCGCCGGTGACATCCCACTCGTCGGGGAGACATGTGACTACGAAGCCGAGGTGGTCGTTGTGATCTCAAGCGGTGGACGCAATATCAGCGAATCGGACGCGTGGAATCACATCGCCGGATTGTGCGTCGGACAAGACATCTCCGATCGTCAATTGCAAAATTCGGGTAGACCACCACAATTCAGCCTTGGAAAGAGCCGCAAGGGTTTCGCCCCAGTCGGACCATGGGTGTGCGATGTTCGAAACAATCCGAGACGCAATGAGTTAATGCTCGGATGCACGATCAATGGCGAAGTTCGCCAGCAAACTTCTACGGACGACATGATCTTTGACGTGCCACAACTTGTCTCGTATCTCTCGACCATCTGCGAACTATTTCCAGGCGACCTCATATTCACCGGCACGCCTGCAGGAGTCGGCCACGGTCGCAAGCCACCGATTTACCTTCGACCTGGCGACCTCATCGAGACTTCGCTCGAATGTGTCGGCACCCTACGCAATCGCTGCGTCTAATTCGCTCGACCTTGCTCGTGAAGCAGTGGCATCTCGCGATTGGCGCAACGGTCCTTCTAGGGTCGTGCACGAATGTCGATTCTCACATTGCAAGTCCGACATCGACAGCGGCACAGTTGTCGGCTCCAAGTGAGTCGGCGACCACCACATTGCAAGAGTTAGACCGACACTTGAGCCTCGCGTTCAGCGGAGATGTGTTGGCCCACTCCCCACTCGTTGTCCAGGCACGGCGTAACGCGATTGCCAATCGATCCAACGACGAATATGACTTTGGACCAATGTTTCTCCGCGTGACTCCACTCATCAGCAGTGCCGACCTGGCAATCTGCCATCTGGAAACACCGATAGCTCCTAATGGCGAGGATCTCTCTACCTATCCTTATTTCGGAGTTCCTCCGGAGATTGCTGCCGCCATTGCCGATGCGGGATTTGATCGCTGTTCGACGGCTAGCAATCACGCTTTCGATCGAGGGCAGGATGGAATTGATGCCACGGTCAATGCGCTCGAGGCTCATGGTGTCGGCCAAGCCGGGATGGCTCGCACCGCGGCCGAAATTGAACCGCAGGTCATTGCGTTCAATGGGGTGCGAGTCACTCATCTCTCGTACACCTTCGGTTTCAACGGACTGAGCCTGCCATTAGACCAACAATGGCGCTCGGCGGTCATCGATTCGAGGCGAATACTCGCTGATGCAAAAAGCGCTCGCGAGATGGGGGCCGAGCTGGTGATCGTGAGCATGCACTGGGGAAATGAAATGGAATCGACCCCAAACTCAATGCAAATGACAGTTGCCCACGAGCTCACCAAATCTGGTCTCGTCGATCTCATCGTCGGCCATCACGCCCACGTGGTGCAACCAATTGTCCAGATGAATGGCAAGTGGGTGATGTATGGGCTCGGCAATATCTTGTCAAACCTCCCGACCGATGAGCGCTGGCCGGCACAGTCGCAAGACGCGGTCATCGCCACCGTCGACATGAGTATTTCGCCCACCGGCCATGTAACAATCGCTCGCCCAATTGTATTTCCAACGTGGGTGGACAAGGTTCATGGCTGGTCCATTCGTTCGGTACTCGACGATCTGGTCGACCCAAGTGTTTCACCTGGCACTAAGGCCGTTTTGAAGATCAGCCTCAAACGAACGGCCAGGATTGTGGGCGATTACTTCGCCAAGTAAACACATCGCGTTAGATCGCCGAAATTCCTTCCTCGCCGGTACGAATTCGCACGACTCGCGAAACATCGGTAACCCACACTTTGCCGTCACCGATCTTGCCTGTGCCAGCGGCCCTGACTAAAACATCAACTATCTGATCAACGACGGATTGATCGACGAGAATGTCGAGTCGTACCTTTGGAACCAAGTCAACTTTATATTCGGCTCCGCGATATGTTTCGACATGTCCGCCCTGTCGTCCAAATCCGCGTGCCTCCGTGACGGTAATACCAGTGACACCTGCCGCCTTGAGCGCGTCCTTTACATCGTCCAATTTGAATGGCTTGACGATCGCGGTGATGAGTTTCATATCAGAATCCCTTTCGCTGGTAGAAACCTACAGTTTTGTAAGTCATCAGTGAGCCCCGGCAAATTCTGGATAGGCATGCACACCCATTTCGGGAATGTCGAGTCCTTGAATCTCATCGTCGGGTGTCGAACGAATTCCGCCCTTGGTGAGACGCTTTTGAATCTTGAAGAAAGCAAACGACATGCCTCCGTTGACGACCACAATGACGAGTACTCCGAGGCCCTGGGCACCCAACTGACCCCAATCTCCCTTGATCACCCCTTCGATTCCGGTGGAAGCCGAGCCGTTCCACCCCGATCCATAGTTTCCGTTAGCAAAAATGCCAACCGAAAGCACACCAAATATTCCGCACACGCCGTGAACCGAAATCGCCCCCACGGGATCGTCGACCTTCAGGCGCTTTTCCACGATAAATACCGATTCGATGACAAGAACGCCAGCGATCACACCAATCACCGCCGCTGCCCAGGGAGCTACAAAGGCACACGGTGCGGTGATGGCGACTAGTCCAGCCAGCATTCCGTTGGCCATCATTCCCGGGTCGGGCTTGCCGGTACGACGAGTTATCCACATCATTGCCGTGATCCCGCCAAATGCTCCGGCGATCGCCGTGTTCGTCGCCGCCGTTGCAAACTGCACATCCGTAGCCGCGAATGTGCTCGCGGCGTTGAAGCCGAACCAGCCGACCAACAAGATGAATGTGCCGAGCATCGCCATTGGAATGTGATGCCCCGGAATTGCCTTCGGTTTGCCGTCCCGATCAAATTTGCTGATGCGCGGACCAAGAACGAATGCTCCGGTGAGGGCCGCCACGCCTCCGACGGCGTGCAC
>JBKJXI010000084.1:0-9204 GCA_046716325.1 Ilumatobacteraceae bacterium
GCTTGATAGAGATCCACATAATCTGTGCCCAGTCGTTTCAGCGAGCCGTTGATTGACTCCGCGATATGTTTTCGTGACAATCCACGGTTGTTCTGGCCCTTGCCGGTAGGCCAATACACCTTGGTAAAGATCTCGATGCTCTCGCGACGAACTCCGCCCAGGGCGCGGCCTAGTACTCCTTCGGCTTTGGTTCCTGCATACACATCGGCCGTATCGAATGTAGTGATACCCAGCTCGAGGGCACGCTGCACGCAGGCAATCGCTGCCTGCTCTTCAACCTGACTTCCGTGAGTGATCCAGTTTCCGTAACTGATTGCCGAAACTTTCAGCCCACTGTTTCCCAGATAGCGAAATTCCATGTCACAAATCTATTGAGATGTTGAGAAAACCTCACTATTGACTGGTTTACGCATCCATCGTGCGCCGGCAAGCATGCAGCCCGTCGTGACCATCAGCACCATGACGACCGCGGTTGTTGTAAACGCGACGGCCTGCCCGAAGTGTTCGTATGTGACTCCAGCCAGCGTTGCGGCAATGCCGCCGGTCAGCGTCTGCATCCCACCGAGCAATCCCGAAGCACCGGCCTGGCGCTCAATCGGGGCAACCTGAGCCACGGCCAGCCCGGTTCCGGTGACCGTAAGTGAATCAACAATCGACTGGGTAACGCCGATGCCAAGCATCAGATACGGTCGACCAAGAAATCCATAGATTGTCATGTATCCGGCTCCAAGCATCAGCCCAAACGCGCTGACCCGAAACGGTCCGTGACGTTGGGCGATTCGTCCGCCGAGGGTGCCAAAGAAAATGAACGGCAATCCAAAAATGGAAATGCCGGCGTTCGCCACCCAGTTTGGAGCCCGAAGATCGTCCATCATCACCACCCACAGTGGGTCAAATGTTCCGATCATCAGATATAGCGCGAGACCAATCATGATGGCACCACACAACGGACGAATCTTGAGCAGATCGACGGCGAAGCGTTCGGTGGTTCGATCCTCGACCGCAGTTTCATGAATCGGAATTCGCCAGACCACGAGCGCCATCGCGGCCAGCACAATTGCAATAATGTAAAACGGCGCGGCCAAACCAAATGTGTCAACGGTGACAGCGGAAATGATTGGCCCAAGGGCAAATCCGCCGACCTCGATTGACAATCCTCGACCCATGTTTGCTCCTAGATGTTCCGGGTCGGAAACGACGACAATGCGGCGAATGGCTGGAATCGCCATTCCTGCTCCCATGCCCATTAAAAATCGACCAATGATAAATGCGGTCATTGTTGAACCCTGGGCCATCGCCAGTGCGCCAACAACATTGGCTATCAGTCCAAGGGTCATCAGGCGGCGAGAGAACCCCTTGTCGGCAAGTGGTGCGATGGTGAGTTGGGCAATAAAGGAGGTGAAGAATCCGACCGCGACAATAAACCCGAGTCCGGTTTCATGGATTCCGTACTCGGCGCGCCAGTCGTCCAACATTGTGAACATGACTCCGTATCCGGCGGCGAGCAGCCCGACGGAAACTTGCAAAAGGAGGATTGTTCGCTTTACATGCACCGTGCAATAGTAGACAATGATTCTCGAATTTCGTCTTGAATTAGGTTTCGATGGATGAACTTGAGATCGACAAGCGGCTGGAGCATTTGTTCGCATAAGGTAGCGGTATGGAAGTAGCCGTTGTCGACTACAAATCAGCTGGTGCTCCGGCCCAGTTCACCGAGTCTCTTCGCCTGACCGGCTTTGCGGTGGTAGTCAATCATCCGATCGACTATGAACTCGTGCAGAGACTGCACAATGAGTGGCTCGCCTTCTTTAGGTCTGAACGTAAATGGGATTTCCTACCTGGCCAACACGATCAGGATGGGTACCGACCGCTTGAAGAGTCCGAAACCGCACTAGGTGCGGAACTGCGCGATATTAAGGAGTACTTCCATTGGTACCCGTGGGGTCGTCAACCGGCGGATGTGTCGGCCAGCGCAGCCGCGGTGTATCAGGCCGGAATGTCCCTTGGGCTCGAATTGCTCGGCTGGATTGAGGCCAACACCCCGCAAGAAATCACCAAAACTTTTTCGATACCTTTGTCGCACATGATTACCGGAACGCGTCGAACTCTGCTTCGGATCTTGCACTACCCACCGCTTCGTGGTGATGAACCGGCCGGGTCGGTTCGCGCAGCGGCACATGAAGACATCAACTTGCTTACTGTTTTGCCCGCCGCAAACGAGCCTGGGTTGCAGGTGCGCGATCTAAACGGCAGGTGGTTTGATGTGCCGTGTGATCCTGGCAGCGTCGCCATTAATGCCGGAGACATGCTCAAATTTGCAAGCGCCGGTTATTACCCGAGCACGACTCATCAAGTGACAAATCCAATAGGCGAGTCGGCACTTCGTTCGCGTGTATCGACTCCGTTGTTCCTCCATCCAGCCGATGATGTGGTGATTGCCGAAGACAAGACCGCCTTTGAGTTCTTGCGGGAGCGAATCAAAACAATTGCTGGCGTGGATCTAGCCAAGGATTAGAGCAATAACTGTGGAGTCGTTCTGAGCACGCAGCAATTGCGAACCTCGTCGTTTATCGGAGGCGATTGGGTCAAGTCGTCCTCCACCTTCGATGTCATAAATCCAATGACCGGTAATTCGATTGCACAAGTGGCAAACGCGACGATGAATGATTGCATGTCAGCCGTCGACGCGGCGCATGACGCATTTGCACCGTGGCGAGTGACGGCTCCCCGTCAACGAGCTGAAATTCTGCGCAAGGCATTTGAGATCATGATTGCGGAGCAAGAGGACCTTGCTCGCCTGATTACCTTGGAGAACGGCAAAATTCTTAGTGACTCGCGCAGCGAAGTTGCATATGCCGCGGAATTTTTCCGTTGGTTCAGCGAGGAAGCGGTCCGAATCGACGGCGACTTTCGTCGTGCCCCAAGCGGCGCGAACTGGTTGCTCGTGATGCGCCAGCCCATTGGAGTGGCGCTGTTGGCTACACCGTGGAATTTCCCGGCAGCGATGGCCACGCGCAAGATCGGTCCGGCATTGGCCGCCGGATGCACGGTGGTTCTCAAACCGGCACACGACACGCCACTTACCGCATTGGCAATCGCCGATATCTTGCAGCGTGCCGGATTGCCGGCAGGAGTCGTCAACGTGGTCGTGCCCGATCCGCCAAGCGAAGCGGTAAAGGCAATGCTCGATTCGGGTCGAGTTCGCAAGCTGAGCTTCACTGGTTCAACACAGGTCGGAGCCGTTTTGCTGGCCCAGGCGGCCACGCGGATCATCAACTGTTCGATGGAACTTGGCGGCAATGCTCCATTTGTGGTCTATGACGATGCCGACATCGATGCCGCAGTTGACGGCGCAATGATCGCCAAGATGCGCAACGGAGGGGCTGCGTGCACGGCCGCCAACCGTTTCTATGTGCACACGGCCGTGTTGAACGAGTTCACCGACAAGTTCACAGCTCGCATGTCGGCGCTGAAACTCGGTGACGGAATGGATCCGTCGACGACACTTGGTCCACTGGTGTCACTGGCCCAGCAACAGCGGGTGACCTCGCTCGTCAATGAAGCCGTAGACAATGGGGCACGAGTGTTGTGTGGTGGTGCCCCCGCCACGGACGGTTCATTTGGCTACGCGGCCACCGTGTTGGCGGATGTATCGGTCGATGCCGCAATTTTGCAAGACGAGGTGTTTGGCCCCGTTGCTCCGATCGTGTCGTTCGAAGATGAAGAGTTGCTGAGAAGGTATGCCAATAATTCCGAACTGGGTCTTGTTTCGTACATTTTTACGCGCGATGTGGCTAAGGGCATGCGCCTGGCCGAGGTGCTCGAAACCGGCATGGTCGGCCTCAATCGTGGCATGGTCTCGGATCCGGCCGCCCCATTTGGCGGAGTGAAGGAATCCGGAGTTGGGCGCGAGGGCGGTCACGACGGCCTGCTCGCATTTCTGGAGACCAAATACATCGCGGGAAACTGGTAGCAACGGATGCGACGAGAACCCTCGTGACCGACGGCCTGGATGTGCGAACGAATTGGCTTGACCCCCAACAATTGGAGTCCGTCCGGGGCCAGGTGCCCCTTGTCTATGTGGACGCGGTACCCGTGCGAGTTGACGACCAGGGAAATGTCACCCACATTGGGATGCTGCTGCGGCAGGCTCCCGACGGCAGTATCAGCCGGACAATTGTTTCCGGGCGCGTTTTGCTAAATGAGCGAATTCGTCATGCCTTGCTACGGCATCTGGAAAAGGATCTGGGACCGCTTGCGTTGCCGCAGATACCTCCCGAACCGGCACCCTTCACAATTGTCGAGTATTTTCCGGATCCGACTATTAGCGGATTCCACGACCCTCGCCATCACGCCGTCAGTTTGGCCTTTGTTGTACCGGTCTCCGGCGACTGTCAACCCAGCCAACAGGCCCTCGATCTCGGTTGGTACACGCCTGATCAGGCTGTGAGCGCACCGATGCGCAACGAAATGACGGGCGGCCACGACCGGCTTATTCGTCTGGCCCTAGCTTCGGTTGGTCAGTTGCCCTGAATCCGGCGCCGACGGCGCACCCGTCGAGACCGTTGCGAGCGTGCGTTGGGAGCCGGCGAAATGACCGTTGTTGTTTCGTTGATGATCAAGGTGATTCCCTCGTGATCAATATTTCCCGGCTCACCCGATGCCTCAATGACGACGGCCGCTTCCTGTTGGGGTTTTCGACCGAGAAGTCGATCGAACACGACCATTCCTCCGGCTAGCAGGGCGCCGACGGTCCCATACTTTTGCGTTGCTCGCCGCAACATGGCCTGCTCGTTCGTCTGTGTCGGCGGAGGCACTTTTGGTAAATCCGGTTTTGCTGGTGACGACACAATGATCAACATAGTGCTCATCCCACAGTTAGCAACTTGAGGTGCAATAATCTTCTTACTGTGCGAGAGGTAGACACCATTTACCGCAGCGCCGCGGCGCTGCGAACGGCGCTAATTGGTAAGGAATTGTTCCGTTTTGAGGCCCCGCATCTGATTGGGATTCGACCCGCCGTCGGACGAGTAGTCGAAGAAGTGCGCAGTCATGGCAAAAATATCGAAATCATTTGGGACGATGGTGTTGTATTGCATACGCACCTACGGATGTTCGGTTCTTGGGAACTTTATCGAGCGGGTGAGCGCTGGAAAAAGTCTAAGGACCGGGCCAGTGTCGTGATCGTTGTGTCGGATTGGATTGTTGTGTGTTTCAACGCGGCAATTGTCGAAACATACCGGGATTTCGATCCGAGACGACATCCGATCCTCGGGCGTCGCGGTCCAGATTTGTGTCGTCTAGATGCCGACCTTGAGGAATGTGTCGAGAGGATGATGAATTACCAAGAACGAGACACTCCAATCGCCGATGTCTTGCTCGATCAGCGAGTGATGTGCGGAGTGGGAAATGTATTTCGTTGCGAGCTGCTGTGGGCCTGCGAAATACACCCGTGGGCGCACGTCGGGTCGCTCAAGCGAGGGGAGTGTCGTGAAATGGTCATGCTGGCCTCGGAGATGATCCTGGCAAACCTTGATTACACACCACGTGGCACGGCTGCCGAGTTCAGCGGCAGTCTCGCCGTATACGGACGACAGGGAAAACGCTGTCATCGCTGCGGTGATGTGATTAAGGTGACGCATCACGGCGAAGCGCATCGCGTGTTGTACTGGTGCCCGAATTGTCAGATAGCCCATCAGCCACTGATGCGGCCAAATTTCACACCGGTTTACCTTGAACGAGATCAATCTGGCGCGTATTCACTTCCAGTTGAAGCCGGTTACGCCTCCGATTAAATGCAGTCGGTCACGTTGTGGCAATAGCTTGCATGATCTCAATTTTCGTAGCTCGTCGCGCGGGATAAATCGCCGCGATCACTCCGATGACAAAGGACAACACAAGTATCACCACCGTGCTGCCAATTGACAGGCGGAACGCGGCGACCCCATTATCGGCGAGGACCGCCATAAGCACGACTCCCATCAGTATTCCTAATACGACGCCTACGACGGCACCGAACATGGAAGTGATCACGCTTTCCCAACGCACGGTAGTTCGAACTTGTGATCGTGTCATTCCCGCGGCGCGCAAAAGACCAATCTCACGCTGCCGTTCAAATACTGAGAGTAGCAATGTGATGACGATTCCGACAATGGCGATGATGACGGACAATGCAAGCAAACCGTAGATGAGACCAAGAATCTGATTGACCTGTCCCGATTGGGAATCTATAAACTCATCGCGGCTTTGCAGCTCGCCCAAGCCTCTGTCGGTAGTCACGGCGGCAAGAGCGTCGTGAGCTTCGGACGCACTTACTCCGTCGCTCAATTTCAGATAGATGACGGAGTCAAAATATGAGTTATTCGATCCGATGAACACCTGACGGTCAATGAAGTAAGGACCAAAGAATCCAGTTGGCCGGAATGTTCCTTGAATGGTTAGTTCCCTGGCTGTTCCGTCGATCATCTCAAGGTCAATCTTCGATCCGATCACCCACCCTTTTGAATTGGCTCGACTCTCGCTGACCAGAATGCCATTTGGTGTCAACGACTCTTGCTCACCTTGAACCATTTCCAATTCGAATAGTCCGGAAGATGTTTGTGGATCGATGACCTGAACAAATTCGCCCTTGCCGTTGATCTTGATTGTGGCGAAACCCAGTGCGGTCGCCTGGCCAATCTGGGGCATTGCCCCAAGTTCGTCAACGAGTGTCGGGTTCAGCCCACCAAAGCCGTTGTTGGGTGCATTCACGACATAGTCGCCACGGAACTGGCTGCCGATCGTGTCGCGAATTTCGGCTTTCACGCTCGATGCAAACGCCGTGAACGCCGTGACAAGTGCGACGCCAATGAGAACCGGGGCCGCGGTGCGGGCGGTACGTTTTGGATTTCGCGCCGCGTTCTGACGGGCCATGGCACCGGTTACTCCGCGAAGTTTTTCGATTGGTCTTCCGAGTAAAAGAGCAATTGGTCTGGCCACACCCGGGCCGATGACGAGTACACCAGCAAATACAAACAGCACTCCCAATCCCAGAAATACTGTGTTGGCCCCGGCGCCCGCCGCGATCAGTGAGGCGGCGCCCAATGCGAGGGTGACCAGACCGAGCGTGAATCTTGTCCGGTTGCTACCCGTAGTTTCAATGACGGTATCTCGAAGCGCCGCTAACGGCGGCACCCTGCCGGCCCGCCTGGCCGGAAGAATCGCCGAAAGAACGGTCACCAAGACGCCAGTAATGATCGTGATCATCACCGTCCGGAGTTCGATACTTAATCCGCTTGCCGGAATATCGAGCCCAACGGCTCCGAGCAATGCGCTTAGTCCCCGCGACAGCCCGATGCCCGCAAAAAAGCCAAGTACCGAGCCGAGCAATCCGATCACCAGCGACTCGATGAGCAACGCTCGAGTAATTTGTCGGCGACTTGCGCCGATGGCTCTTAGCAACGCGTTCTCTCTCAATCGCTGTGCCGCGGTAATTGAAAACACGTTGTAAATGACAAAGCAGCCAATTCCTAGTGCAATAAGCGAAAATGCGGTGAGGAATGTGGAGAGAAAGCCAAGTGCTTCCCCGATCAGATCCTGCTCTTCCTCGGTTATTTCGGCGCCGGTAAGTGTTTCGAGTTTGGCCGATGCTGGTAGTGCGGCGTCAATCTTTGCTGCAAGCTCGACTTCCGTGAGCGAACCATCACCCTGCACAAGGAATGCGTCTACAAACCCCGGTGCCAGTAAGAATTCCGATGCGGTCGGCTGATCGAATAGTGCAAATGTCGCTCCGCCATGTGAACTGACGTTGCCGAAAGCGGCGATTCCAACGAGCGTGAATTGACGACTGCCCGATTGGGCGTTGACGCGAACGGTGTCGCCGATTTGAAACTTTCCGTTCTTGGCAGACCGCTTGTCCATCATCATCTCTGTCGGGCCAATTGGAAGGCGGCCGGAGTCGGCACTCCAAAATCCGGAAAAACTCTCGCTTACGATTCCGCCAAAATTGGGAGGACCGTTGTTGCTGCCGAGTGGCGTGCCGTCCTTGCCAATGATGCGAGCAAATGCCGAAATAGTGCCAACTGAGTTGACCACGCCTGGCACAGCGCGCACGGTGTCAAGTTCGCTCACGGGTATCCGTGCACGCTGCTCGCCGCCAAACTGGACCTCGACAAATTTCGATGACCTTACGTAAGCATCGACGTCTTGGTAGACATCTGCGAATAATTGATCGAATGTTCTATTCAATGTGTCGGAGAAAATAAACGTTCCGGACAAGAACGCAGTGCCGAGGATGATTGCCAGCGAGGTCAGGAACAAGCGCCCCTTGCGGGCCAAGGTCATTTTCAGCGAAAGAAGTATCACGAAGTTATTCTCCGAGGTGTTTGAGGTAATCAAGCACTCGCTCTGGAGTTGGCTCGGTCATTTCGCCGGCAACTTTTCCGTCTTTGAGGAACACGATGACGTCGGCGTAGCTCGCGGCAACGGCATCATGTGTCACCATCACGATGGTCTGGCCGAGGTCGGTTACGGCTCGTCGCATGAAGTTCAATACTTCGCTTCCGGTCTTGGAATCGAGGTTCCCCGTCGGTTCATCGGCGAAAATTATTTTTGGTTTACTTGCCAATGCTCGTGCTATGGCCACTCGTTGTTGCTGGCCACCCGATAACTCGCTTGGGCGATGCTTGAGTCGGTCACGAAGTCCGATGGTGTCGATTACTTGATCGATCCATGCCTCGTCACCGCTTTGTCCGCCCAGCGAAAGTGGCAGGACGATGTTTTCATACGCATTCAAGGTCGGGATGAGATTGAAAGCCTGAAACACGAAACCAATCTGTTCGCGCCGCAATGAGGTGAGAGCCTTGTCATTGAGTGGTGCCAGATCTGTTCCGCCGATCGATACGCTCCCTGACGTGAGTGAGTCGAGGCCGGCCAGACAATGCATCAATGTGGATTTTCCCGAGCCGCTGGGACCCATGATCGCACTGAATCGACCCGTGTCGAATTGAATGCTGATCCCATTGAGGGCATGTATTTCGCTATCGCCTTCGCCGTAAGTTTTTGTTGCATTGACGGCTATTGCCGCGGCGGAAGTTGAAGACATCCCGCCAGTGTAAGGGAGTGGCAACTAGCCCTTGGGTTGAGGCAACACTCTTAAGTATGGCTTAACTGTTTTCCAACCATTGGGGAAAAGTGTCTTTGCCTCGTCGTCGGTCACGGAAGAAC
>JBKJXI010000085.1:0-2647 GCA_046716325.1 Ilumatobacteraceae bacterium
CAGTGTCGGCACAGGTACGGTTTCAACCCCATCGTCTGGTGTAACACCAGCGACAGTTCCCGGTGCACCCACAGGTTTATCGGGCACATCTGGCGATGCTCGAGTCTTGCTGAGTTGGACGGCACCAAATAACGGTGGTGCGGCGATCACCGACTACGTCGTCGAATTCAATGATGGCGCGACATGGGCAACATTTGGTGACGGTGTATCGACAACAGCGTCGACCTCAGTGACTGGATTGACAAACGGTTCTGCCTACACATTCCGAGTCAGTGCCGTCAACAGTGCTGGCACCGGTGCCGTATCTGCCACATCATCTTCTGTGACTCCAAAGACGACTCCGAGTGCACCAACTAATGTGACGGGTGCAACAGGAAACACGCAGGTCTCATTAACCTGGACTGCACCAAATAATGGTGGTGCGGCGATCACAGATTATGTGATCGAATTTAGTAGCGGTGGGGCATACGCCGTATTTGCCGACGGCGTATCTACTTCTACGAGCGTCACTGTGACCGGATTGACCAACGGTACGGCCTACACGTTTAGAGTGAGTGCAACAAACAGTATTGGTACTGGAGCAGTATCTACTGCATCATCTTCGATAACACCGGCGACGGTCCCAGGTGCACCTACAGGCGTATCCGGAACCGCAGGGAACTCGCAAGTGTCACTGACATGGACGGCACCAAGTAACGGCGGTGCGGCGATCACTGATTATGTCGTCGAATTCAGCAGCGGTGGATCGTACGCGATATTCGCCGATGGGGCCTCGGCTTCGACAACGGCAACGGTGACTGGTTTGACAAATGGACTTTCATACACGTTCCGCGTGTCTGCCAGCAACTCTGCTGGTACGGGTGTGGCTTCGACAGCATCTGCCGCAGTCACACCAATATCCACACCAAGTGAACCGATAGGGGTGTCTGGAACGGCCGGAAACGCGCAAGTGTCGCTGACATGGACGGCGCCTACCAGTGCTGGTGGGGCCACCATCTCTGATTATGTTGTTGAGTTTAGTAGTGGTGGGTCGTACTCAGTATTTGCCGACGGCACGTCGGCGACAACGAGTGCAACAGTGACCGGTTTAATCAACGGCACCGCATACACTTTCCGCGTCAGTGCCACCAACAGCGTTGGCACCGGCCCAGTCTCGAGCGCATCTAGCGTGGTGACTCCCCGAACGGTGCCGAACGCTCCGACCGGTGTGTCAGGCACGGTCGGTAACGCGTCGGTGTCCTTGACATGGACTGCGCCGGTCGATAATGGTGGTTCAGCAATTACCGATTATGTCGTCGAATTTAGCAGTGGCGGATCCTATGCATCATTCGCCGACGGAACCTCAACAGCTACAAGCGCAACTGTGACCGGATTGGCTAACGGTACGTCGTACACATTCCGCGTGAGTTCTGTCAACGCCGCTGGAACTGGTGTGGCGTCCACCCCGTCAGCCGGGGTGACGCCGGCCGCTCCGCCTGTGGTTAGCGCAACCGCTGCAACATCGGTGGGGACAACCACGGCAACTTTCACTGGAACAGTGAATCCCAATTTCTCAACGACGACCGTGCGATTTGAATATGGAACGGCGGCCAACCTAGCCGGAGCCACAGTCGTGGTTGCGGCGGAGTCACCAATTTCTGGCAGTTCAAATACGGCAGTGTCCTATGCGGTTACCGGATTAACCTCAGGCGCGACCTACTATTTTCGGATCGTTGCGTCAAGTGGCAACGGGGTCACAACAGGTCCGATTATTTCGATCACGACGCAAGTGAGCGCCGCCACTGCGTCGTTAAGCGTGGCGGCCGCCGACGGTGCATTGACCGGCACGGTGCATTCGGTAGTTCTTAACGGTGCAGTAATCAGTGCCATTGAGTACGAAGTGAATGGCAGTGGTACTTGGGTCTCCACAGGTCTAACCGGGGCCGGCAGCTTCACTATCGGTTCACTTGTTAACGGCACAAGTTATTCAGTGGTCATTCGCGTGACGAGCAGCGGTGTCGGTAGCCCGACCGCCTCGGCCGCCGCTACCGGTATCCCAACTGCTCCTCCAGCTACGACTACCACAACAACGGTCGCACCGCCGGATACGACGATTGCGCCACCGGTTGCGACGATTGCGCCACCGGATACAACAACGACTACGACGACAACTACGACGACAACCATTGCACCACCGAACGCGGCACCACCGACGACCTCTACGACGATCCCAGAACCTCCAACGACTGAGCCGTCGACCACAACTACCACGAGTCCACAACCTGTACCTGCTACTTCGACAACAATTCCAGCTCCGACGACAACCACGACGATTGCTCCACTATTTGACTCTCCAACCACGATCACCGCGAGCGATGGAGCAACCATCATGCAGATGGGCGTTCCGAAGGTGTCTGGATCAACTGACTCCGCTCCGATCGTTATTGCCGTTGTGGTACCACCGGCAGCGAATACGGAAAACCTGGTGTGGAACATGATGATGAGCGACCGTGTGCAGCAGTCGTCGATCAATGAGGGCTACATGACTATCGAAGTCACCGCGAATATGCGGTCGGGGGACAGCGTTACCCAACTGGACGCACCAATCGAGATTATGCTCCCGGCACCGCCACTAGACGGCGTGCTGGCGTACTCTCGCGACGGCATT
>JBKJXI010000086.1:0-3553 GCA_046716325.1 Ilumatobacteraceae bacterium
GTCCTTGTCCGGTCGGAGAATCGGTAATCGTGACATGCACATTGTCGGTATCGCCCGGCGCATCTTGGAGCGGATCTGTCTTGGCAAGAACGATCGTGCGTTGCTCCGGTAGATCCAATACTCCCCCGCAGGCTGAACAGAAACTCGACACTGGAGGATTGCGGTGCCCGCACGAATTACAAAAGATGTAATTCATAATCCACCGTGGCTAGCAGATGAACGCAATGCGGGTCTCTCCATCAGGTTGAGGTTGACTGCCACCACAATACCGCCTCTGTACATCGCGGTTAACTGCCCTTGGACACTTCGTGCTGCCCCCGACCGACCGCCAGATTCTCACGAACTTTGGGAATGTAGGCAAATGCCGTGAAGTAGCACAAAGCCAGCCCAGGCACTCCAAGTACCCACCCGGTGATCTCGGCCGCCGAAGCCGTGACGTGATTGCTTGAGCCAAGCAGCAGAAGTGGAACCGACATCATCAGCAGAAACGTGTACCTCTTGCCGAGCAGGCTGACTTCAAATCGGCGCATACCAAATGCGGTGGCAACCACCATGACCGCGCTGACAACAATTTCTCGAATCACAATTGCCAACCCAAACCAGAGGGGTATGGCGCCACTGATGAGTACCGCCCCCGTTCCAACGATGAACAAGACCCGATCGGTGGCCGGATCGAATATCGCCCCAAAGTCGCTGCACTGGTTGAAGCGACGGGCGACCCAGCCGTCCACCCAATCGGTGATCCCCAACAGACCGAGCAGGAAAGCGGCCTGGGCGTGATCCTCACGCCCGAACAACAGCCAAAGAAACACAGGCATGCATGCGAGTCGCGCCGCTGTAATCAAATTGGGAAACGTGAGGATATTTCGCAGCCTGGCGTCGGTCATCACCCAAAAAGACTACAAGCCTGCCCGTCACAGACGATCGGGCACCTACGATCGTGACATGGAATCCGTCGCGATCGTCACCGGCGCGGGTTCCGGATTGGGAGAGGCGTTCGCTCGACGCTTGGCGAAGGACGGAGTCCGTATCGCGGTGTTGGACATCGATGCCGCCAACGCCAAACGGGTGGCGAATGATATCGGCGGTACCCACTTCACGGTCGATGTCGCCGATTCGGCGTGCTTCGACAATTCGATTGACGCAGTCGTTGCCCAATATGGCCGTCTCGATATTTTGATCAACAACGCCGGTATAGCGCCGCCCAGCAACGAGACAAAACTGGACATTTCGATCGCCAATCAAATGAAGCGATTTGAGGGCAACATGGCCGGATTGGAACCGGTCAACTATCTCAAGGACCTATCCGATCAGGAGTGGGATCGAATGCTCAAGGTTCATCTTTATGGGACCTTTTACGGTTGCCGTGGGGCACTTCGGCACATGATTCCTGCCCGTAGCGGCGTCATTGTAAATGTTTCATCCATTCTCGGATTACGCCATAGCGCCACCGCCCCGCATTATTCCGCCGCCAATGCCGCCGTTATTTCGCTGACAAAATCCGTGGCCGAGGAAACCGCCGGATTCGGGGTGCGAGTAAATGCGATCTGTCCCGGTTGGATCGATACGCCCCTGCTCGATCCGTTTGGCGAAAGACTGAAGGGAATCCTCACCTCGCGAATTGGAATGGGGCGGCTGGGAAGCCCGAACGAGATTGCAGAATTGGTGCGCTTCTTGTGCGGACCGGAGAGTAGCTACTGCACCGGAGAGGTCTTTTCCGCCTCCGGGGGATACAACTAGGGGCTAGATAAATGCCAACTCTGTTCACTCGAATCGCTAACGGCGAAGTACCGGCGACATTTGTCTACCGGGATTCACAGTGCGTTTCGTTCATGACCATCAATCCGATTGCGCGGGGACATCTCCTAGTTGTGCCACTCGAGGAAATCGATCAATGGAGCAACCTGCCAGGGAAACTCGCCGCCCATTTGTTTGCCATCGCCGCGACTATTGGCAGGGCCCAGAAACTTGCGTTCAATTGCCAGCGAGTCGGATTAATTATTGCCGGCTATGAAATACCACATTGCCACCTTCATCTCATTCCAACCAATTCGATGGCCGATCTTGATTTCCATCGGGCGGCCCAAAGCGTTCCGACCGAAGAGCTTGAATCGGCGGCTAACCAAGTAATTTCGGCGTTGAAGGAACTAGAAGAGAGTCCCTGATTCGGGTGTGAGGCCGGATCCCTGATCAATTTCTTCAATTAATTGAGGGCCACGATTGCGGGTGCTGTTCACAGCGGTTCCCACCTTGACGGTAGATAGAAAGTCGTTCGCGGCCGGTTTCAGCAGATGAAGCGGAGCTTGTTCGTCGCCACTAATCCATTGGTCGACTCCGTCGGCATCGAGAAGCACTGGCATCCGATTGTGCACGGCGGCCACGGTTTCATTCGCATCTGTGGTTATCAACACACAGCTGTGCAGGACAGGACCATCTTGTGGCGAACCCGGCTCTTGCCACGTCGTCCACAGGCCAGCGACGGCAAACAGAGTCGACTGTGTTGGAGTGAAGTAGTACGGCTGCTTGGACGGCTTGGAGTCTCCGGGAACCTCAACGGACATCCATTCGTAATACCCGGTAAGTGGCACGATGCAGCGATGACGCTTGAGCAGATTTCGAAACGACGGTTTCTCGGCGATCGTCTCCGACCTTGCATTTATCAGACTGGAAGCCCTGGAGCGATCCTTGGCCCATATAGGTACCAGTCCCCAAGAGAAATTCTCGACAACCCGCTGCTTTTTGTCGGTCACGATGCCATAAATGGTGGCCGTCGGTGCAATGTTGTAATTGGGCGCTACATCGACGGCTCGCACTAATGCCTCGAACGCCAATCCAACTTCGGCGGCGCTAGAGGTGGATACGAAACGACCGCACATATGTCTATTGCACGACCTAGTGCGCGATTCCGTTAGGCACCGCGAAAATCCACACCAACAGTGGCGTGATGATCAAGCCTGGCAGAAGCGAACCAAGCCGAATTTTCTTGATCTCCAGCAAATTGAGTCCAATTGCCATGACCGCAATGCCTCCCGCGGCAAATAGCTCGACTCGCATCCGATCGGTGAGCATCGAGTCGATGCCGGCGCCAAAAATGGTCAGCGTTCCTTGCACTACAAGCACGCTCCCAGCGGCAAACATCGCACCGATTCCGTAGATCGCTGTGAATATCACCGTCATAAATCCGTCGAGCGTGCCTTTAATGATGTACAACTGAGGAGTACGACCGCTGGCGTCTTCGATCGCACCAAGAATTGTCAGCGGACCAACGCAAAACAATAGCGTCGCCGTCACGAAACCCTCAACAAATTTGTGTTCCGTACCCGGGCGGGCGAATCGGGCGCGTAGTTTCCGACCAATCGATTCCAATCCCCCGTCGATGTTCAGCAGTTCGCCGACAATTGCGCCCAGCACCATCCCCACCAATGGAAACACCATGTTGTGGGTGTTGATCACGTCTCGCAAGCCCAAGGCAACGACTACGAGTCCGATCACCTGAACCACGGTGCATCGCAATCGATCCGAAATTCGATTTCCGATGAGTAGCCCGACCCCA
>JBKJXI010000087.1:0-17439 GCA_046716325.1 Ilumatobacteraceae bacterium
GTCCATCGGGAAGTGGCAAGACAACCGTGCTGCGGTTAATTGCGGGATTCGACCAACCCGACGAAGGAAGCGTTCTGCTCGCGGGCGAGGAAGTCGCGGGCAGAGCTCCGTTTGATCGCGATGTAAACACGGTGTTCCAGGACTACGCCCTCTTTCCGCACATGAGCGTTCAGAAAAATGTCGAATATGGACTCAAAGTCAAGGGGGTGGATCGATCCGAACGCGAGCGACGCGCGCGAACGATGCTTGAGACTGTTCGGTTGAGCGGGCTCGAAACTCGCCGGCCTTCTCAACTCTCGGGAGGTCAGCGCCAACGAGTCGCGCTTGCACGGGCGCTGGTGAATCAGCCAAAGGTCCTCCTACTCGACGAACCCCTCGGCGCATTGGATCTGAAATTACGAGAGGAAATGCAAGTCGAGCTTAAATCCATTCAACAAGTCGTTGGCATCACCTTTATATATGTGACCCACGATCAAGGCGAGGCTCTTTCGATGAGCGATCGCATTGCCGTGTTCAATAGTGGTCGGGTCGAACAGGTCGGAACCGCAAGGGACCTGTACGAGCGACCGGCGAGCGCATTCGTAGCTAGCTTCGTTGGTACGACCAATCTGTTTCTAGATGATGTAGCGCAACGATTACTTGGAAAACGCGGCGTCTACACGCTTCGGCCCGAACACGTCCAAATTTCGCGACCAGGTACGCGGACAGACCTTGGCCCCAGCGTCGATGCGACCGTGATTGCGGTGCAATATTTGGGTGCAGATTCAAGAATTTATTGTGCCCTGAGCGATGGTAGTAAGGTGATTTCTCGTGTGGCGAGTGACGCGCCAACAGGGGTCATGCCAGGGGAGAGCGTCGTTCTCTCGTGGTCGCCCGAAGCAGTATTTACTGTCACATCGTAACGGCGGCAACCGCTGTCGTTGTCAACATAGGGGAGCCATGCATGAAGAAAATCAATAAAGCTTTCGCTCTCGGCACGGCGGCAGTATTCCTGCTCGCGTCGTGCGGAGGAAGCGACAGTTCGGATGATGGAGCGCTCACATCGCTGGGCGAAGGCGAAGGTCAAGTGAACATCATCGCTTGGGCCGGGTATGTCGAAGATGGATCCACGGATCCAGCGGTCGACTGGGTCACGGGATTCGAAGCCGAAACCGGTTGTGAAGTCAACGTCAAGGTAGGCAACTCCTCCGACGAAATGGTCGAGTTGATGCAAAGTGGAGAATACGACGGCGTTTCGGCGTCGGGTGATGCTTCCTTGCGACTCATTGCAGGTGGCGATGTCGCTCCGGTGAACACGGACCTCATCCCGAATTATGCGAACGTCTTTGAGGACCTCAAGAATAAGCAATGGAACTCACAGGACGGAGTCGCATACGGAGTGCCACACGGTCGAGGAGCGAACGTCTTGGTGTACAACACCGAGGCGGGTCCAGCCCCAGATTCGTTGTCGGCAATGTTCTCCGCCGACAGCCCGTACGCAGGGAAAATTTCGGTGTATGACAGCCCGATCTACATCGCCGACGCGGCCGTGTACCTCATGGCCACTCAGCCCGAACTGGGAATTACCAATCCATATGCTCTAGATCAGAGTCAGTTCGATGCGGCGATTGCATTGTTGACAGATCAAAAGTCGCGGGTCGGTCAGTACTGGTCGCTGTACACGGATCAGCAAGCTTCTCTTGAGTCCGGCGCGGTCACTGTTGGAACCTCGTGGCAGGTCATTGTCAACTTGGCAACCGCAAACGGCGCCAAGATTGGCGCGGTGAAAACCAAGGAAGGTGCAACTGGCTGGTCCGATACGTGGATGATTTCCAGCAAGGCGGAGCATCCAAATTGCATGTACATGTGGATGAACCACATCATTTCGCCACAAGCGAATGCCGGTGTTGCCGAGTGGTTCGGTGAGGCACCGTCGAATGAGGAGTCATGCTCACTTACGGCAGACCCAAATCATTGCGCCACATTTCACGCGAGTGATGCGGCGTATTGGGCGGATGTCTGGTATTGGACTACTCCAACCAGCGAATGCCTAGATGGTCGCGGCGATGAGTGTGTGCCGTACTCGGAGTGGGTGAACGCCTGGAACGAATTGCGCGCATAGCGCAACAGATAGCGCCAACGCCATCGTTGCCTCGCCGGGCAACGATGGCGTTGCGCAATAAACCACGATTGGCGTTGGCCTCGGTGCTTACCGCGCCATTGGCTTGGTTGCTGGTCGTCTACATCGGGTCGTTACTTCTACTTGTAGTGAGTGCTTTTTTTCGGCTGGATAGTTTCACCGGCAAAACAACTTCGGAATGGACACTGAATAACTTCAACGAAGTTCTGACCAAGAGCGCTTACCTCAAATTAATAGCCAAGAGCGTCGGAGTTGCGGCGGCGACAACGCTTGTTTGCCTGGCGGCCGCAGTTCCGACGGCTTTCTATATTTCGAAGTGTGCAGCACCATGGGCTAAGCGAGGTCTGATTGTTGCCATGCTGTTGCCGCTGTGGGCCGGTTATCTGGTCAAGGCGTATGCGTTGCGAGCAGTATTTGATCCAGGTTCCGAATTCGGTCGCGGTGGATTTCTCGCCAGCACCATTGGGTGGTCTCCTGGATTCGGTTATGTCGCGGTCATACTGACGCTTGCTTATCTCTGGTTCCCTTATATGTTGCTGCCGATTTATGCGGGATTTGAACGTTTGTCGGATTCCCTTCTGGACGCCTCAAGCGATCTTGGTGCGGGAACATGGCGAACATTCGGCTCGGTGGTTATGCCGATACTTGTGCCTTCCATTGCCGCAGGAAGCATTTTTACCTTCTCGCTCTCGCTCGGCGACTACATCTCCGTGAAGGTCGTGGGCGGTACCTCGCAGATGATCGGCAATATCATCGAGCGAGCACTTTTGGCCCCAAATCAACCACTCGCAGCGGCATTCACATTGTGGCCGATCTCGATCATGGTGATCTATCTCATTGTGATGGGGCGCCTCGGCGCGTTTAAGAACCTCTGATGCAACTATCGCGAACCGCCCGAGGCTCAATGCGAGCCATTACCTACGGCGTGATTGTTGTCTTGTATGTTCCATTAATTTTGGTGGTAATTCTGTCCTTTAACTCCGCCAAGTCCTTGGCGTGGCCGCCTCGAGGATTCACGACCTCCTGGTGGACGGGAATCGTGAATGTTGAGAGCGCGCGTAATGCGATTTTCTCATCGGCTCGTCTCGCCTTTATTGCCATGCTCATCGCAATTGTGCTCGGCACAATGCTCTCGTTTGCCTTGCAGCGCTTTGATTTCTTCGGCAAAAGTGCGGTCAGTTTTCTTGTCGTTTTGCCAATTGCCCTTCCGGGAATTGTCACGGGTGTCGCCCTGCGCAATTCGTTCATTCGATTTGGTTGGGATCTTGGCTTGATGTCGGTGATTATCGGACATTCGACATTTTGTATCGTCATTGCGCACAACAATGTGGTTGCCCGTTTGAGGCGACTGTCGCCCAACCTGCGGGAAGCGTCCGCCGATCTGGGGGCGGACGGGTGGCAAACATTCCGTCTTGTCACTTGGCCCTTGATCCGATCGTCCGTATTTGCCGGCGGAATTCTGGCGTTTGCGCTCAGCTTTGACGAAGTCGTGGTCACCACATTTACCGCCGGAGCGGGCGTTGAAACTCTGCCCCAGTGGATACTTAACAACTTCTCTCGTCCCAATGTTTTGCCCTATGTCACCGTTGTGGCTACGGTCGTGATGTTCATTTCGTTGCCAATTGCTTGGTTTGCCCAACGGCTATCCGACGGCACCGGCTCCGTCAATTAGGGTGTGAACATGGCTAATGCGACGTTTACCAGTATGGATGTGTCGACAAAGGATGAATGGCTCGTCATTGGCGCTGAAACGGCCAAAAATCAGCCAAGGGTTGCCGATGGCGTGTTAGCCATGTTGCGATCCTTGAGCAATATTGTCGATGGATTTGCTACCGACCAGCTCACTCATGTGTTGCAGACGGCGACCATGGCCGAGAGAGCCGGCGCGGATGATGAAGTCGTGGTCGCGGCACTCTGTCACGACATCGGCAAAGCAATAAGCGTGCCCAACCATCCGGCAATTGCCGCCGCGATCCTGAAACCCTATGTTCGTCCGGAGGTGCACTTCATGATCGAGGCTCACCAGGATTTTCAGGGTAAGCATTATTACGGTCACTTCGGCATGAACCCAGACGCGCGGCGGAAATATGAGGGACATCCTTCGTACGAACTTGCCGCTAAATTCGCCGATGAGTGGGATCAGAAGGCATTCGATCCGGCGTACGACACGTTGCCCCTCGAGCATTTTGAAGCTCGGGTGCGAGAGGTTTTTGGAAAACCGAAATTTCTCGTATCTGAGTAGTCGTTGAAGTTAGGCGCACGCTTGTCGCGCTCCGTCTCACTCCCCATGTACGACTTCGACGAAGTCAAGACTTCCACGGCCGCATTGCTTGCAGCGATAGCACTCGACGTGCAAGGGCTTGACGAGGATGTCGTCGCCGACTTCCCGGATAGTTTCGAGCACTCCTCATTGATGTCGCATTGGCTCAGTGACAACATGTATATGAGCCAATCGTGTGGGTTGCCCTACGTTGAGGAACTACATGCGGTCGCCGATGTACTCGGTACATTCCAATGGGACGAGATCAGCGATGATTTAGGCAATTATCGTGCCCATATCGTTGTCCGCGGCGATCTCGATGCAACTTCGGTGGGCGAACTTTGGGGCGCCAGACCAGTTATTAGCAATACCCAAAGCTTGAGTGGGTGGTGCAGCCTCGGTTGCGCGCTGGCCGAAGTTAGTCGCGACCCCGACTTTGTGCAGCCGTACCTCATTGGACATCACCATGCGGGAAGTTTGCAGTTGCTACAAGACGGGATTGCCGATGTGGCTTCGATCGATCCAGCTACTTTTCAATTGCTCCGTCGATTCCGCCCATCGCTTGTGCATGGACTGCGCATTATTGGCGCCGGCCCGTTGATGCCGGCCACACCGATCATTGTGAGTAAATCGCGAACGGCCTCGATATCGGATCTACGCTCGATACTCCATCGCGTGGTCGAATTGCATTCATTGTCCAACGAAATGAAGGCGATTGGTATCGTGGGCTTCGTGAATTTGGACAGTAGCGACTTCGAGCCCGTTAATGATCTTAAATTCATTGCCGAGACGATGCTGCCCCGTCGTGAGTAAATCTGGTCCGCGCCCCGTCAGGGCCCCGCGGGGGACCTCGTTGCAATGTGCGAATTGGCAAATTGAAGCCCCTTTCCGGATGCTGCAAAATAATCTCGACCCCGAAGTAGCCGAGCGACCAGATGACCTGGTGGTGTACGGCGGAACGGGGCGAGCCGCCCGTAGCTGGGATGCATTCGACGCAATGATTCGCACAATGAAGAGTCTGAAACCAGATGAAACGATGCTCGTACAATCGGGAAAGCCCGTCGGAGTGTTTCGCACCCATGAATGGGCCCCGCGAGTGTTGTTGGCGAATTCAAACATTGTTCCGGAATGGGCGACATGGGACGAATTTCGTCGCCTCGAGGCGGCTGGTCTGACCATGTACGGCCAGATGACCGCCGGGTCCTGGATCTACATTGGAACGCAGGGGATTTTGCAGGGCACGTACGAGTGTTTTGCCGAAATTGCGCGTCGTAGATTCAGTGGCACACTGGCAGGAACCATCACTCTCACCGCCGGACTCGGCGGCATGGGTGGCGCACAACCGCTTGCGATCACCATGAACGACGGAGTTGCGCTATGTATCGACGTTGATTCGTCGCGAGTGCGGCGCCGAGTTGAAACGCGATATCTAGATGAAGTTGCTCAGACTCTGGACGATGCCGTCGAGCGATGCGAACGCGCCAAACATGAACGCCGCGGTCTATCGGTTGGCCTCGTCGGCAATGCGGCCGACTTGTTTCCCAAACTTTTGGCGATGGGGTTTCCCGCCGACATCGTGACGGACCAGACGAGTGCGCACGACCCGCTGAGTTACGTTCCCAACGATCTCAGCGTCGAGGCGGCCGCGAATATGTTGGCTACAAATCCCGGCGAGTACATTCGTCGATCGCGTCTAGCGATGGCCACTCACTGTGCGGCCATGGTCGGTTTCCAAGATGCCGGGTCGGAGGTATTTGACTACGGCAACTCGTTGCGTCGCGAGGCCCAACTGGGTGGCTATGATCGCGCATTTGACTATCCGGGGTTTTTGCCCGCCTATATTCGTCCGCTGTTTTGTGAAGGCAAGGGCCCATTTCGATGGGTCGCGCTATCCGGCGATTCGAGCGATATCGCGGCGACGGACCGGGCGGTCCTAGAAGAATTTCCCGACGATGAGGGGCTCAGTCGCTGGATGCGACTGGCCAGTGAGCGTGTGGCGTTTCAGGGCTTACCGGCTCGAATCTGTTGGTTGGGATACGGAGAGCGACACCGTCTGGGTTTGCGGTTCAATGAGATGGTCAAGCGCGGTGAACTGACCGCGCCAATCGTGATCGGCCGCGACCACCTGGATTCAGGGTCGGTGGCGTCGCCGTATCGCGAAACGGAATCGATGCTCGATGGTTCCGATGCCATTGCCGATTGGCCGTTGCTGAATGCGCTCGTCAACACGGCCAGCGGGGCCACGTGGGTGAGCGTCCATCACGGTGGAGGGGTGGGAATTGGGCGAAGCATTCACGCCGGCATGGTGTGTGTTGCCGATGGCACCGACTTGGCGGCTGAAAAACTTGCGCGAGTCCTCGTGAGTGATCCCGGAATGGGTGTGATTCGACATGCGGACGCGGGTTACGAACGGGCAATCTCTGTGGCGGACGAGCGCGGGGTTCGGTTGCCGATGCGAGAAGGCGAAGAAAAGTGACAACGAGCTACCACGCCGATTTTGCCTGGCGGGGCGGCGAAGTAGCGGTAGCCAACGTGCGAATCGATGTGACTAACGGAGTGATTTCCGCTGTCACCGAAGATATCGCACCCCGTCCGCAAGACGTACATATCGCGGGTGTGGTCATGCCGGGTCTGGTGAATGCTCATAGCCATGCGTTCCATCGAGCGATGCGCGGACGAACGCACGACGGCGTAGGCAACTTTTGGTCGTGGCGAAAACCGATGTACGAGATTGCCAGTGCCTTGACTCCCGAGAATTATTCCGAATTGTCGGCGATGGTATATGCGGAGATGGTGCTTGCCGGAATAACTGGTGTCGGAGAATTTCACTATGTGCATCACAACCAGGACGGTTCTGTTTATGGCGATCCCAATGAGATGGGCTTTGCGATTGTCCGGGCGGCTCAACGAGCCGGGATTCGCCTTGCGCTACTCGATGTGGCGTATCTACATGCCGGACTCGATCGACCAGAACCACTGCCAGAACAGTCGCGATTCGCCGATAAAAACATCGATGCCTGGTTGGATCGCGTCGATCGACTGGGCGAGGGTGGTCAAGATTGGACGGTTGGACTGGCGCCACACAGCGTGCGCGCCGTCTATCCCGAAGAATTGGATGAGATTGTCGGGGCACGCTACGGACGAGTGGTGCATGTTCATGTTTCCGAACAACTCGAAGAAAATACGGCTTGCATCGCCGCGACGGGTAAGACCCCCACGGGCGTGTTAGCCGATGTCGGTCTACTCGGACCATTTGCGACCGCGGTGCATGCCACGCACCTAACTAGCCAAGACATTGCGCTCCTGGGCTCAAGCAAGACGACCGCGTGTTTTTGTCCCACCACCGAGCGAGACCTGGCAGATGGCATTGGGCCGGCCGTCGCCCTTGTGCATGCGGGTAGCCCTCTTGCCCTTGGATCGGATTCGCATACTGCTATTGACCTATTCGAAGAGGCTCGAGCCGTCGAGCTCAACGAGCGGCTAATTCTAGCTCGCCGTGGATTGCACCGCCCCGGCGATCTACTGGCAGCCGCGACGAGTGGGGGCGCGAATTCACTCGGCTGGACGGAACTCGGTAGTCGAATTGGAATACAACCCGGTTCCCCCGCCGACTTCATCGCGCTCTCGCTGAACTCGACACGACTTGCTTCGTTTAGCTCGGAGTACGCGGCCGCCTGCATCGTGTATTCCGCATCTCCTGCTGATGTCACGGATGTTTGGATTGGTGGGCGTCGCGTCGTCGATAATGGGTCGCACCTAATCATCGAAGATGTGGTGAGTGGACTCCGAAATGCAATTACCAAAGTCGTTAGTATTTAGTAGCTATGACTACTCTCGAAATTGCTCAAGTTGGCAACCCAAGTTTGAGAATCGTTGCCAGCGAGGTGACGCGCGACGAACTCGCCAAGCCGGAGACCCAAGCATTCATTGACGATCTGGTCGAGACTATGCGGGCCGCAAATGGTGCCGGGCTTGCCGCCACGCAGGTGCTCCGCCATCAGCGCATCTGCGCAGTAGAAGTCGATAACAATCCTCGATATCCGTATAAACCGCGGGTGCCGCTCACGATCTTGATCAATCCCGTGCTGACGCCACTCGACGACGACTTGTTTCTCAACATGGAGGGGTGTTTATCCGTGCCTGGGATTCGCGGCGGAGTGTTACGAAATACTCGTATCCATGTCAAGGCGATGGATCGGAACGGAGTCGATATCGATTGCGAGATTCGGGGCATCACGGCCGCAACATATCAACACGAGGTTGACCATTTAGATGGCATCCTATTTCTCGACCGTGTAGTCGATTCGCGAACACTCACTACCTGGGAATCATTTGAGCGTTTTCATCACGACGCGTTCGTCGAGCGGGTAAAGGCTCTCGTCGCCACGCACGGAATGTAATGCTTGCAATTTCTGGAATCGGACAACTAGTTACCAACGATCGATCGATCAATGGCGATCGTTTAGGGATTATCGACGATGCGGCCCTGGTCATTGACGGCGGCTTGGTGGCGTGGGTTGGCGAAAGCAAATTGGTTGCAGATCACAGCGATGTCGCTCCGATTGATGTCGCTGGGCGGGCGATCATCCCTGGTTTTGTAGACAGCCATACTCATCTAGTTTTTGCTGGTGATCGATTGAATGAGTTTGAACGGCGAATGGCTGGGCAGCCGTATGCCGCAGGTGGAATTCAAGCAACCGTGGCCGCAACCCGTGCCGCGAGCGATGAGCAATTGGCTCGCAATGTGGAGCGAATCGCACGCGAAGCGCTGAGTTCCGGCACAACCACCTTAGAAGTGAAGTCTGGTTACGGATTAACGGTCCATGACGAAGTTCGTTCCTTAGTGGCGGCGCGTACCGTGACGAGCGAGACGACGTTTCTCGGAGCACACGTCGTTCCTTCCGGGATCAATGCCGATGAGTACGTCGCGCAGGTGTGTTCGGAGATGCTTAGCGCCTCTACTCCATATGCGAAATGGATCGATGTGTTTTGCGAGCGCGGGGCATTCGATGTAGATCAGTCCCGAGAAATTCTGGAAGCAGGCAAAGCCGCCGGACTTGGCTTGCGAATTCATGCCAACCAATTGCAACAAGGTGGAGGTGTGCAACTCGGTGTCGATCTCAGCGCCGCCTCCTGTGATCACTGTTCCCATGTCAACGACGACGACATGGAAGCCCTTGCAGGCGCACATGAATCCACCGTGGCAACCCTGTTACCTGTGGCCGAGTTGTGTACACGATCTGAATTTCCAAATGCGCGAAAATTCATTGATGCCGGTGTCTCTGTTGCGATTGCCACCGATTGCAACCCGGGATCGTCGTATACTTCTTCTATGCCGCTGGTCATTTCCCTTGCGGTCATCAACATGGGAATGACTCCCGCCGAGGCCCTGTGGTCCGCTACCGCCGGCGGCGCGGCGGCGCTACGCCGAACTGATATAGGTCAATTGAGCGTTGGGAAACGGGCCGACTTTGCCGTGCTCGATGCAGCGAGCCACGGATACATTTCCTATCGACCCGGGGTGCAACAGATAACGGCCGTCGTGCGAGACGGCCAACTTGTGTCCGGAATGTGGCCGGTGACTATTTGATCCTGCGAAATCCCCGCGAGTGGCGAACTGTAGTGATCACCGTGGCGGTATATGGCGGGTGGCTTGCGGTTGTTTTCAGTTATGGAACGATTCCAACATGGTGCAGTGTGGCCCTGCTGGCGTGGTTTGGCGCCTGGCACTTAAGTTTGCAACACGAAGTGGTGCACGGACACCCGAGTCGTTTTGTGTGGCTAAATGACTTGATCGGTTCGATTCCTCTCACCTTGTGGATTCCATATTTCAGCTTCAAACGCGAACACCTATCGCATCACGCCGCTCCTCTCACCATCCCCAAGCTCGATTCCGAGAGCTTCTATGTTTCGTCCGATGATTGGCATAGGGCCGGACGCCTGAGAAGGGCGATGTATACGGCAAACCGCACGCTTATTTTTCGACTTTTGGTGTGGTCGATTATTAGTACGGCGACATTTATCACCGCCAAAATTCGTGAAGCGATTCTTGGACAAAACAGCTCCCGCAAGGCAGTCGTATTGCATCTAGTCGGAGTCGTGGCTGTTTTGGCGTTTGTGAGTTCGGTGGGTGTGCCGTTGTGGGTCTATGCGCTCGGAGCAATCTATGGCGGTCGAATTCTCAACATGTTGCGACCGTTCGCCGAACACGAATGGATCGAAGGCGAGGACTTACGCACCGCGATGGTTCAGGCGGGCCCGGTGATGAGTCTGCTGATGCTGAACAACAACTTGCATGTCGCTCACCACGATGATCCCGGGGTGGCATGGTACGACGTCCCGGATCTCGCTCAACGCACGGATGCCTACGGCCGGGCCGAACGATCCGGGTTGCTCTATCGCGGCGGGTATCTCGAAATTGCTCGTCGCTTTGGGGTGCGGCCATTTAGCCAGCCGATTCATCCGACGAACTACTAGCAACTTTCACCTCGCTACAATTTTTCGTGGTTGACAATTAGGAGGCGTGTCATGGTGCAGCACCGGATCGCGACGAGGGCCGAGTGGGATGTCGAACGCATCCATGGGTACGCCTAGATCGCGAGTACGTGTTCGATTCTGAAAACGGTTCACGGTCGCTACACGAATTATTTGAAAACCGAACTCAATTGATCGTGTACCACTTCATGCTCGGCGATGGATGGGAGGCCGGTTGTCCGAGCTGCTCATTTTGGGCCGACAACTTCAACGGGGTCACGATGCATCTGGCGGCCCGCGACATCACATTGACTGCCGCGTCGATAGCCCCGCTTGACCAGATTCTTGCATTCCGCGATCGAATGAAGTGGTCGTTCCCATGGGTATCGACGGCCGGAACGACGTTCAACCTTGACTTTGAAGTCTCGGGATCCACTCGTCACAACTATCGTCAGACTGAGTCACCAATCGGCGAGTCCCCGGGCGTGAGTGTGTTCGCTCTCGATGACGGAGTGGTCTACCACACCTATTCTTCGTTTCAACGAGGGCTAGAAGTGTTCAACGGCGCATATCACCTGATCGATATGGCGCCCAAGGGTCGCGACGAAGCGGAACCTGATGGAAAGATGGACTGGGTCCGACATCACGATTCCTACAACCGCTAGATCCGACTATTTGGACTGGGTGATATTGCGGATCGCATCTTCGATGCCGCGATGAAAAGTGGGATAGGCGTAGATCATTGAACGAAGTTGATCAATCGGTATCGATGCGTGTATCGCCAGCGTAAGTAAACCGAGGACCTCACCGCCATTTGGTCCCATCGATGTTGCGCCAACGAGGATGCCGCGCTTGCGGTCCACGATGAGTTTAATGAAACCTTCGTTTCCAGCCTTGTGAATCCAACCCCGTGCGGTGGTGGAAACAAGTGTGTAACCAATTTCAACTTCGATACCTGCATCGGTCGCGGTCTGTTGTGTCAGTCCGACAGATCCAACCTCCGGGTCCGTAAACGTGACACGAGGAACGGCCCGATAGTCGGCCAAAGGATACGGCATGTCGAGTATGTCGGCTACGACAATTCCCGCTTGATACATGGCGACATGAGTGAACGCACCTTTACCCGTGATGTCACCAACTGCCCAGACACGATCTGCCACTCGCAGTCGTTCATCGACGGGGAGAGAACGAGCCGACATATCGATGCCTAAAACGTCGGCCCCAATTGATCTGAGATCAACACGTCTCCCCGTGGCGACAAGTAACTTTTCGCCTTGCACGAGTCGTCCGTCGGATAGGGAAACACGAAATCGACCATCACTAAAGTCGATTCGAATCGCACTTGTACCGGCAACCACAGTGATGCTTTCGTTGCTGAAGACTTTCTCAAGTATTTCGCCAGCTTCGGGCTCCTCAAGCGGCAGCAGTCGAGTCGCGGCCTCAACTATGGTGACTTGCACACCGAATCGAGCGTAAACCTGAGCGAGTTCTGCGCCTATTGCACCGCCTCCAAGCACAACGATCGACTCGGGCAATACCTTTGCTTCAATCGCCTGGTGATTTGTCCAGAAAGGAGTGTCCCCGAGTCCAGGAATTGGTGGGATCGCCGGTGCTGTCCCGGTTGCGAGCACGATTCCTTTGGCTGCTTGAAATTGTTGGTCGCCGACAGCGACTGAGTCTGCGGAAATGAGGCGTCCGCGACCGCGAACAAATTGGCCACCCTTGTTCTCGAATCGCTCGACGGCAACAAGGTCGTCCCAATCGTCGGTGGCTTCATCGCGAATCCGAGCCGCAACCGGCATCCAATCGGGATGAATAATGGAGTTGCCGGACATTCCCGGAATGCGGCGAGCCTCGGCGATTAAATCTGCGGCCCTAATCATCATCTTTGAAGGTATGCAACCCCAGTAGGGACATTCGCCGCCGACTAAGGCGGCCTCGATTCCTACAACTTTTAGCCCGGCCTCGGCTAGCTTTCCGGCTACTTCTTCGCCGCCGGGACCCATCCCGAGGACGACGACGTCAACTATTTCTTTGATAGGTACTCCGTGAGTGAATGTTCGGTTGGTTTGACTTCGGTGTCTTCCATTTCTATCAGGCTCTCGCTACCACCGGAAATCGCGGATCATCGAGGGGATCGCCTGGCTCTAATCCATTGCCGATAAATGGCGGCGAGGTTCGCCACGGGCGCGTGGCAAAGCGCGCATCATCACCTACGTAACGAAAACTTACCGCCCTACGACGCGTCACGTTGTGCCCGGCTGTTCCGGGCGCGCAATGCAGAGTACGGAAATGAAATGCAACGGCATCTCCGGGTTGTACCGGGCATGTGATGATCGGATTGGAGCGCAGTTCCTCAGCACTCGGCAAATGTACAAAGTCACGCGCGGAGGTCACGTATTCCGATTGATCTGCAAATCGGCGCGGGATAAATCGCTTATTCCACAGGTGACTTCCGGGGATGAACGAAAGAGCGATTTCTTCGCCAATCGGATCGAGTGGAATCCATATGCTCACGTTGTCGATTCCATTGACTCCGTAGTAAGGGTCGTCGTGATGCCACGGAGTGACCTCACTAGTATCTGCCTCTTTCACCAGCACGTGATCGTGAAATAAGCGCGCTTCTCGAGTACCCATCAATTGAAGGGCGGCATTGGGAATTGGTCCGGCCGTGGCGACGGCCTCAAATTGTTGAATTCGTTGCCAGTTGACATAGTCGTCAAAGAATCGTCCCATGGAATTGGCGGGGGTGTACTCATTTGCCCACGGCCCGGGGTCAGCCATGTTGAGCTCGACTCCCGCGGCAAGTTTGACTAAAGATTCTGCGCTGACTAGCTCTCGCAGGACCACGACGCCATCGCGCCGAAAGTCGCTGACCAAATCCGAACTAATGTGCACTCAGTCAACCGACTCTTCGAAGAACGAGTGCTCGACACCGAGTCGATGCTCTCGACGCCATGCAAAAAACGTAAGAGTGAGTGCCACGCACGCCAAGGCGATGAGCACACCAACCATCAGGTCCGATGAGACATCGCTGGTGGTCATGATCGTGCGCGCATTTGTGATGACGACGATTCCGCCAATCAAGGCGCCAAATGGAGCATGGGGTAGCCGGCCCGCGAGTAATGCCGCAAAAGGCGCCATCAACACCCCGCCGAGAAGCAATCCGGTAACCACTCTCCAGTCAAGATCGGAAGTGGCCGACCCTACGACGAAGCCGCCGCTGGCGGCGAGAGCCACTAGAAATTCCGATGCGCTGACGGTGCCGATGACACGGCGCGGTTCGACGGTCGTGACAGACAACAAAGTTGGAGTTGTAATTGGTCCCCAGCCTCCGCCGCCAGAGGCGTCGATGAAACCGGCAAATGCGCCGAGTGGAACAAGAAGTCCCGATGTGGGCTCGCCGGCAATTGTTGGGATCAGCCGTTTACCCAATCCGAAACGGGCCAAGAGCACAAGACCCAACACGAGAAGCAACCACGACATCCAAATCTTAGAGTCACTGAGCGAGAAGCGGCTGAGGACAGTGGCTCCAAGCGCCGCGCCGACGGCTCCAGGGATGCCAAGTCGCACAACAATTCGCCAGTCGACATTCCGCGCTCGCCAATGCGAGGCCCCCGATGCAAATGTGGTTCCGAGTTCAGCGAAATGCACCGCGACACTCGCCGCCAACGGTGTGGCACTAAGGGCGACGAGCAGACTGCTGGAGGTGACCCCAAAGGCCATCCCAAGTGTTCCGTCAATGAGCTGGGCGAGTGCTCCGACCAATGCAAAGACGAAAACTGACATGTGGGTAAATATTAGGCTCGCTCAGGCTGCGCTCGACACTTTGATCAGCAACTCGGAGAAATAGAGTGAGTCGGGACTTGATTAATCGAGACCCAACTTTCGAAGGAATTCAATGACAGTAGAGCATTTTGATGTTGTGGTCGTCGGCGCCGGTATCTCGGGCATTGGCGCCGGATATCACCTACAGACCAACAGCCCAAAGCGTTCGTTCGTGATCTTGGAAGGTCGAAACGATATTGGCGGCACGTGGGATCTGTTTCGGTACCCGGGAGTGCGCTCGGACAGTGACATGCACACCCTCGGGTACTCGTTCAAGCCTTGGACAGCTACGAAATCGATAGCCGCGGGCCCCGCAATTCTTGACTACCTGCACGAAACGGTGAGCGAGAACCGCCTTGGACAGCACATTCGATTCGGGCATCAAGTAACGAAGGCGGAGTGGTCGAGTGCCGACCATCGCTGGACAATTCACGCCCACCGCCACGAAGCGGGACAAGACGTCATCTTGACCTGCGGGTATTTGTTTATGTGTTCGGGCTATTACAGCTATAAGAGTGGCTACGAGCCAGAGTTTCCTGGAATTGATCGATTTAGCGGAAGCATTGTGCATCCTCAAAAATGGCCAACTGATCTCGACTATTCAGGAAAGCGAGTCATCGTGATTGGCTCTGGCGCGACGGCCATGACTTTGGTTCCGGCGATGGCCGAGAAAGCCAGTCACGTCACGATACTTCAACGATCGCCGACCTACGTGGTGTCGCGCCCGGATGTGGATCGGATTGCAAACTCGTTGAGAAAGTTCCTGCCCGACTCTCTGGCATACCGCTTGACGCGTTGGAAAAACATCTCGCGACAGCAGCTTGTATACAAGAAAACGCGGACCGAACCGGACAAGATTCGACAGCTACTCCTCGGCATGGTTCGCCAGGAACTTGGTCCGGACTATGACGTCGCCAAACACTTCACCCCGACCTATAACCCGTGGGATCAGCGACTTTGTCTTGTGCCGAACGGCGACCTGTTTAATGCGATCAAATTAGGTAAGGCATCGGTCGTGACCGACCGGATTTCGACGTTTACCGAGACGGGCATCACATTGGAGTCGGGGGAGCATCTCGAAGCCGATCTCGTCGTCTCGGCCACCGGCCTGCGACTGGTCACGCTTGGCGAGATGGAGTTCTATGTCGATGGTCAGCCTATTGATTTCTCCAAGACTTGGACGTACAAGGGATTTGCCTATTCCGAAATTCCCAATCTCGCTTCATCGTTCGGGTACATAAATGCGTCGTGGACGCTTCGAGCCGACTTGACCTGCGAATATGTCTGTCGCCTACTTAACCACATGGCCAAAACGGGAACCGTTCAATGCACTCCTCGACTCCGTCCCGCAGAGTCATCGATGATCGAGCGCGATTGGATTGACGGGTTCACCCCGAACTACATGAAACGAGTGATGCATCTGTTTCCTCGCCAAGGCGATCATGAGCCGTGGATTAATCCACAGAACTACGGCCGAGACAAGAAGATGTTCCGTCGCGGTCGGGTGGACGACGGGGTCATGACATTCTCGTAAAAGATCTACCAGTAATGTTTTCGGCTGCCGACGGAGCGGCCAGACCTTCCGAGCAACATCAACACAGCGCCAACAATGAGCAAGATGACGCCCAGGGTTGAAAGTATGCCGATATTTAGTACTAGACCAATGAGCATAAGTATTAATCCGGTAACAATCATGTCTTTCAAGTACCCCAATTTGGAGGTGGCTAAACACCTTTATTCGGGTCTTGAAATGACCTCGCTAATGCCCTTGACGCCTTTGAGGCGGCTGATCTGTTTGTTGTGCGGTTCTGGCCATTCGACATCGGTAGTGTGCAAGGTCACGACTCCACTCTTTACCGAGATATCTCGGAGCCCCGGGTCCCTTCGCAACAACGGATTTGCCGAAACAGCCGCGCGGACTCTGACTTCTGTAACAAGTTCCGGAATTGTTCTGGTCTTGCGCTGGTTAAAGGCGAGTCGAATAAATTTCACCCATCGGCGCAGGTCGTCGCGATTGGACCACGCGGCCGAGGCAACGGCAGCGAACCAGATCGGTCGAATTCGGCGGGCGATGGGTCGGGGGATCATCAAAAGGGCTATACCCAACTGTGCCTCGTGCCAGACCTGCAACGGGGCTTTTCCGCCACCTAGTTGGTCGTCGTATCACCTATGTGGCGACGCAATTCGGCCAGACTTGCGGCGATCAGACGACCAATGTGAACCTGACTAGTGCCAATTTGATCGGCGATCTGTTCCTGACTCAATTCCTCAAAGAATCGCAAGTAAAGGATTTTGCGTTGACGAGGAGGGAGCTGATCCAACAGGTCCGCGATCAGTTCGCGGTTCAAAACATCGTCGAATTTCGAGTCACTTTCGGCTGCTCGGTCCGATCCAGCTCGATCCAGAGAATACGCCCGGTACGCGTTATTAGCTTCTAATACACCGATCACCGCATCTGTCGAAACATTGAGACGGTCGGCAATTTCGGAAATCCGTGGGGATCGTCCCAACATGTTTGTTAGATCGTCTCGCGCTGTATTTACCGATGAACGCAAGTCTTTTGTCCTGCGAGGCACATGCACGCTCCAGGTGTAGTCGCGAAAGTGTCTGCGCAGTTCGCCCACAATCGTCGGAGTCGCATATGCCCCAAATTGGACCCCCAGACTTGGATCGAATCTATCGATCGCTTTCAGGAGCCCAATATTCGCCACCTGGACAAGGTCCTCGAATGGTTCGCCGCGGTCCCAGAAGCGGCGGG
>JBKJXI010000088.1:0-7389 GCA_046716325.1 Ilumatobacteraceae bacterium
GCCCACGCCTGTGACCCCATCAGCGCCTTCGGGGGGATCGTTGCCCTGAATCGCGAGGTCACGCTCGATGTGGCCAACGAAATCAACAAGACATTCACCGAGGTGATCATCGCCCCTAGCTTCACTCCGGAGGCCCACGAGGCGCTCGCGGCGAAGAAGAATCTTCGGTTTATTCAGGCTGGTCCCCCGTCGATCGACTCGGTTCATGTTCGAAGCGTGAACGGCGCCATCCTTGTCCAACAACCTGACCCGGTAAATGACGCTCCCGACTCGTGGCGAGTGGTGACGCAACGGTCGCCGTCGTCGAGCGAACTAGTCGACTGCATCGTGGCCTGGAAGGTTTGCGCCGCCGTGATGTCGAATGCCATCGTGATTGCCAATAATCGCCAGGCCGTGGGCATCGGGGGTGGTCAGCAAAACAGGGTTGACGCGGCGCGAATTGCCATTACCCGAGCCGCTGATCGGAGCAAGGGTGGTGCCGCCGCCAGTGACGCATTCTTCCCTTTTGCCGACGGCCTGGAACTGCTCGCCGCCAGCGGAGTGAGATCGATTATTCAGCCGGGCGGAAGTGTTCGCGACGACGAAGTGATCGCTGCCGCCAATGCTCACGACATCGCCATGCTGTTCACCGGTATTCGACACTTTCGTCATTAGTCGGAATACCTTTTATCCATTGCTAGATTAACTTTTTGTTCACTTCGCAATGCCCGATTTCGGACACAACTAGTCTCTCCACGTGGCAGGCGGTGTGGGTCCTCATTTGACGACCCATCGCCTTACCATCACACCAAAAGGGCACGATCCACGGGTCGATAATGTCCTGCAAAATGCACGGGATCTGGGCTTGGACGGCCTGCAGAGCGTCGAAATTGCGGACATTTATTTTCTTAGCGGATCCCTTAGCGAGGCCGACCGCGACGAAATCCAATGGATTCTCGTAGATCCTCTACTGCAAACTGGATCGTGGGAACAGTGCACGAACTCGCACAGAAATCATGTCGTTGAGTCGACGCTGCATCCGGGAGTTACCGATCCCGTAGCCGCCGAGCTGCAACGACTTGTTAGTACGGCAGGAATAGACGTTGTCGCGGCAACCGGCAAACGTTTTGCCCTGAGCGGCGACTTTGACCAAAGAGAAGTTGGTCGGCTAGCCAATTCAGTGCTCGCCAATCCAATTATCGAACAGTGGTCAATAGATTCACAGGCGAAACCGACACTTGTGCCGCATTCGAATGCGCAGCGTCCGCCCGCCGGAAAGATTGAACTTTCGCAGGCAACCACCGATGAGGCTCTCCACGCGCTGAACATCGAGCGGGGACTTGCCCTCGACATCGGCGAACTGCGCGCAATCCGCGATTACTTTGACACCAATGCACGATCCCCGACCGATGTCGAACTGGAAACGCTTGCCCAAACATGGAGCGAACACTGTGCACATAAAACCTTTCGCGCCGAAATATCGACCGATGACGACATTGAGCGTGATTCGCTGATCAATACTCTTCGCCTCTCAACCGACGACATCGCCGCTCCATTTGTGGTCAGCGCATTTGTTGGGAACGCCGGAATCATTTCATTTACGCCTGGACGAACGCTGGCCGTAAAATGCGAGACTCACAATCATCCAAGTGCGATCGAGCCGTTTGGTGGAGCGAACACGGGTATCGGCGGCGTGATTCGAGATATTTTGGGTGCCGCTCATTCGCCGATCGCGTGCACCAACATCTTGTGTTTTGGGCCACCATCGCTTTCCGCCGCGGAGGTTCCGGCCGGAGTTTTTCACCCGCGCAAGGTTCAGGCCGGTGTCGTCGAAGGCATCGCCGACTATGGCAATAAGATCGGACTGCCAACGGTTGCCGGCGCGGTTTTGTATGACAATGGCTACACCGCAAACCCGCTGGTATATGCGGGCTGTATTGGTTCGGCCAGCCACGCCACGGGCACCGCATATGTCGAATCTAAACCGAGCGTCGGCGACCGGATCATTGTTCTCGGAGGAAAGACTGGCCGAGACGGGCTGCGTGGAGCAACCTTTTCGTCGATGACGATGGACGCCACCACGGGAGACGTGGCGGGTGCAAGCGTCCAGATCGGCGACCCGATCACGGAGAAACTGCTCTGCGACGTGCTACGCCAGGGACGAACTACCTACACCGCAATCACCGACTGCGGTGCCGGAGGACTCTCTTCGGCCATTGGCGAGATGGCCGACGAACTAGGGGCCGATGTCGATCTGACGCTCCTACCGATGAAGTATCCCGGACTTGCCCCGTGGGAAATCTGGCTCTCGGAAGCACAAGAGCGAATGGTCGTTGCCGTGAGCGACGGTGGAGCACTTGCCGCACTATGCGACGAACACGATGTTTCCTACACCGACATCGGCGCATTCACCGGCGACAAGCGCCTCGTGGTGCGTTGCGACGGGCACATTGTGCTGAACCTCGATGTACATTTCCTGCACCACGGACGCCCACAACGGCAATTGGCTGCCGTAATGCCCAAACCGAATCGAAGTTCCCTGTCGAATGGTCCTGCATGGCTCACGAGCACGGCTCCGATTGAACTTCTGCGGCGACTACTGGCCCATCCAAATATTTCATCCAAGGAATCGATCATCCATCGTTACGACCACGAGATACGGGGAACGACGGTTGTTCGACCACTCGTCGGTGCTGAAATGGACGGACACGGCGATGGCGTGGTGGTGGCCGAACCGGCCGATCAACACGGCATCGCAATCGGAATTGGAGTGAACCCGTGGTTCGGCCTCGTCGACCCGCAGAGAATGGCCGAGGCGGTAGTAGACGAGGCAATCCGCAATGTCGTAGCCGTGGGTGCCGATCCAACAAAGGTTGCGTTACTCGACAATTTCTCGTGGGGGGATCCGACACGACCTACGACGCTTGGCGAACTCGTTGCCGCCGTCGACGGATGCGCAAAAGCGGCCCGAACATTTGGCGCCCCATTTGTGTCCGGAAAGGATTCGCTGAACAACGAATTTCGCGGATCGGATGGTGAGCGACATTCGGTTCCCCCAACTTTGGTCATCACGGCCGTCGCCCATGTTCCCGATGTCAATTTGACCGTCACATCGGATCTCAAATTAGCAGGCAACGTATTGATGGTTATCGGCACCACAAAGGACGAATTCGGCGGGAGCCATGCGTCGATCATTCACAATTCGCTCGGGGCCGGCGTCGTGCCCGAACTTGATCCGCGGTCGCCGGAGCGATATCGAATCATGCACTCGGCCATCCAACAGCGACTCATCTTTTCCTGTCACGACTGCAGCGAGGGCGGACTCGCAGTCGCGCTTGCCGAAATGGCAATCGGAGGACGACTAGGAGTGAAATGTGAACCGGAGGGTGCCTTCGGAGACAACGAGTTGAATATTGATCTGTTCAGCGAATCGTTGGGCCGATTCGCAATTGAAGTGGCACCAGACCAGGTAGGCAATATCGCGCGGTTGTTCCCGGACGCGGCTCGGGTCGTCGGCACCGTAACTAGCGAGCCAATCTTCATGTTGCCGGACGGCTCGCGCATGTCGGTTGCCGAAATGCGCGAAATTTGGCAGGGCGACTCACGATGAAACCCCGCGCGCTCATCATTTCAGCACCGGGAACCAACCGCGACGGAGATGCAATGTTCGCGCTTCAATTGGCCGGGGCAAATGCGACGACGATGAGCGTCAAGCAACTCATCGATTCTCCACGTCACATCGACAATTCTCAGATCATTGTCATTCCGGGCGGATTCTCCTATGCCGACGCACTTGGGGCCGGTCGCCTATTTGCTCACGACTTGGCGGGGGCGATACGCGACGCCCTGAACCGGGCGATCGCCCAAGGCCGACCAATTATCGGGATTTGCAACGGCTTCCAGGCCCTCGTTCGGGCCGGAATTTTGCCGGGCGGTTCCGATCGGGTCGCCCTCGGTCACAACGACGGCGGCACATTTGACTGCAGGTGGGTTCGAATGAAGCCCGTCTCTCAGCGCTGCGTGTGGACTCGCTCGCTCTCCGAAGAAATTGCATGTCCAATCGCCCACGGCGAAGGCAAGTTCATCTGCGAGCCACATGTGTACGCCAGACTCGTTGACGACGACAAGATCGCACTTCGTTATTCGTCACCTAATCCAAACGGTTCGATAGGTGCGGTTGCCGGAATCTGTGACGACACGGGGCTCGTTCTCGGCCTCATGCCTCATCCAGAAAACCATGTGTTAGCAAGACAACATCCACAATTTCATCGCGGTGTCAGCGGAAATCTTGGATTGAACCTATTCACTCAAGGAGTCGCCTATGTCAACAATTGAAGCCTGCACGGACATCCACTTGGATCTCGGTGACAGACGCACCGGCAAGGTGAGAGTCTCCTACGAGCTTGATGCCGACCGCAGACTTTTCGTGACTACCGATCGACTATCGGCATTCGACAACATCGTGGCCGCCGTGCCATTCAAGGGGCAGGTATTGAACGAACTTGCGGCGTGGTGGTTTCGCTCCACAGCCGACATTGTCGACAACCACGTCATTGAGGTACCGGACCCAAATGTGCTCATCGCCCATAACGCAAGTCCGTTACCAGTTGAAGTGGTGGTGCGAGGTGTCATGACCGGCTCGACATCGACATCGCTGTGGCACCAGTACTCGCAAGGGGTGAGATCGATGTACGGGTATTCCTTCGCCGACGGCATCGTAAAAAATTCACCCTTGCCGAGCGCGATCATCACCCCGACTACCAAGGGCGACGCGGGGGCACACGACGAACCACTGTCGTGCGCCGAAGTAGTCGAGCGTGGACTCGTCGATGAGACTCTTTGGAATCAGATTCAGGAAGTTGCGTTGGCTTTGTTTGCCTTTGGTCAATCCACTGCCAAGGCGGCAGGTCTATTGCTCGCCGATACAAAGTACGAATTCGGATTGCACCAAGATGGTCACCTGATGATCATCGATGAAATGCATACACCGGATTCGTCGCGCTTCTGGGAACTAGACAGCTATGCGGAGCGAATTTCGCAGAATCTGGAACCGGAAAGTCTGGATAAGGAGCCGATACGGCTGGCCCTCGCGGCACTTGGTTACCGCGGAGACGGACCACCACCACTGCTGGACAATCAGGTCATCTCCGAAACAACCACCCGATACATCACGGCCTTCGAGCGATTGACTGGAGAATCGTTTCGTCGCGGCACCTATCCCGTTCAAGATCGAATCGAAAATGCGCTACGGAAACGAGCAATACTGTGAAACCACTTGTTGTCATTTTGATGGGATCTCCCGGCGACCTGGAACATTGTCGTGCAATAGAAAAGGCGGCAGTGGGCCTGGGCCTCGATGTTGAGATGCGCACGGGATCGGCACACCGAACACCAGAACATGTACTCCACCTGATTCGCTCCTATGAACAGAACCCGCGGCCAAAGGTGTACATCACCGTTGCCGGCAGATCCAATGCCTTATCGGGATTTACGGACCCTCAGGTGTCGGCACCGGTTATCGCCTGTCCACCACCAGGACCGGAGATCGATATTTGGAGCAGCGTGCGCATGCCGCCCGGTGTCGCCTGTGCATACATTGCCGAACCGTCCAATGCGGCGATGTTCGCGGCCAAGATCCTCGCGCATCATGACAAAGACGTTGCCTCCAACATTTCTCTCCACCAAGCGAGCCAGCGTGAACGGGTAATCGCGGCCGACAGCGAGTTACGCAATGCTTGATCCGATCTCAACCTCCAGCGACTCTCCGCGCGAAGAATGTGGCGTCATCGCGGTTTCATCGACCACGGGTGATGTCGCCCAACTCGCCTTTTTCGGACTATTTGCCTTGCAACATCGCGGTCAAGAGGCCGCCGGAATCGCGGTGTCGGACGGACGACAAGCGCGGTTGCACAAGGACGTCGGCCTGGTCGGACAAATTTTTACCCAGGAAACCCTGGCTCCGCTAGTTGGAAACCATTCCATTGGCCATACGCGTTATTCGACCACCGGAGTATCGGGGTCCAGAAATGCTCAGCCGTTTCTCGTCGAGACAATGAATGGGCCATTGGCGGTCGCCCACAATGGCAACCTTGTCAATGCCGTCGAACTTCGCGATGAGCTCTTGGCCAAAGGGTTTGGGCTCACCGCCAGCTCGGACTCCGAGGTGATGACTCTGATGCTCGCCTCGGCGGGTGGCAGTACTTGGGAAGATCGCCTGGAACGAACTCTCTCGTCCTGGCGAGGCGCATATTCGCTCGTCATTCTCGTGGCCGACCGAGTCATCGCTGTACGCGACCCCTGGGGGTTTCGCCCGCTATCTGTCGGCAAATTGCCGCTCGGCGGATTTGCCATTGCATCTGAAACCTGTGCCCTTCGCACACTTGGCTGTATCGAGATCAGCGAGGTAGCCCCCGGTGAAATCGTTACCGCCCAGGCCTCAACCTTGACTCGACGGCAAGCAATAGCTCCGGCGGCCAAACAGGCTCGCTGCACCTTCGAGTTTGTCTACTTTTCGCGACCAGACTCGCAGTGGGACGAGCGAAGTGTTCACCTGGTTCGACAACGACTCGGCGAGGAACTGGCCCGCGAGAGCGCGGTGGAAGCAGACGTCGTCGTGCCCGTGCCGGACTCGTCCATTCCCGCCGCGATCGGATACTCGCGAGTCAGTGGGATCGCATTCAACGATGGCCTGATAAAGAATCGATACATCGGTCGTACCTTTATCGAACCGACGCAGTCAATGCGCCAACGCGGGGTGGCGATGAAGTTCAATGCGCTGTCTGAAAATCTGACCGGCAAACGGGTGGTGATGATTGACGACTCGATCGTTCGCGGCACCACGGCCGGCCCGCTGGTGAAACTCTTGAGAGCCGCGGGCGCAAGTGAAGTTCACATGCGAATCACCTGTCCCCCAATTATCCACCCGTGTCACTTTGGGGTCGACATGGGTCACGACAATGACCTCATCGCCGCCCGAATGTCACCGGAAGAACTCAAGGAATTCATCGGTTGCGATTCGCTTGCTTTCCTCTCTCTCGATGCCATGATGCGTGCGGTCGGCCGAACCGAGGGCTACTGCAATTCATGTTTCACCGGCGACTACCCAATCGAGATCAACAAAAAACATTCGAAGAATCTGTTCGATCAGGTTCTTGCGTGACTTCTGGCCCGCCGCTAACGATCTTGGTCGTCGGCAGCGGCGCCCGAGAACACGCACTTGCCCACAGCATCGAGCAATCTTCTCGGTGCAAGCGGTTACTTGTAACTCCCGGAAATGGTGGGACACCTGGTGAACGATTTGACATTGCCGCCGACGACGTAACGCGGATTGTCGCGCTCTGTGCTGGCGAGAGTGTCGATCTAGTAGTCGTTGGTCCCGAAATCGCCCTCGCCGCTGGAATCGCCGACGCG
>JBKJXI010000089.1:0-3855 GCA_046716325.1 Ilumatobacteraceae bacterium
CATCGACGTGGTCATACACCCACAGTCGATCATCCATTCGATGGTGGAGTTCCGCGACGGAGCCACAATTGCCCAACTTTCGCTGCCCGACATGCGTCTGCCGATCGCATACGCGCTCGGCTATCCGCATCGATCGCGAGTTACGATCGGTGAAATCGATTGGTCAAAATTGCATACGTTGACCTTCAAGGTCCCAGATACTGCAGCTTTCCGTTGCCTGTCAATCGCATACCAGGTCGGCAGGATTGGTGGCACGGCGCCGGCATGGATGAGCGCGGCCAATGAAATCGCCGTGGAGGCGTTTCTTGCCGAGAAAATCGTCTGGAATCAGATACCCGATGTCATCGAAAAAACCATGGGCCACCACGATGCTGTCGCACCCACGACATTGGACGACATTCTGGATGCCGATCTTTCGGCGCGTCGATATTCCCGCGAGGCGCTCAAATTATGAATTCGTTTTACAACCGGTTCCGCCACGAAATTGTGTCCGGAGGCGATGTGGACGGCCGCAGTGAGCAACCTCGCGACAAAAGCGGGGCACATCTCGGCGGCGGAATACTCGTTGCTCTTTTGGTTTACCTTGGCTTTCGTAATATTTGGACACTGCTATTTGTCCTAGGACTTCTCGTGTCCGTGTTTCTACACGAGATTGGGCACTTCGTCACGGCTAAGTGGACAGGGATGAAAGTCACTCAGTTCTACATGGGCTTTGGTCCACGCCTGTGGAACACCGTTCACAATGGAATCGAATACGGTGTTCGACTGCTTCCGCTAGGGGCATATGTTCGGATCGTTGGTATGAATAACCTCGACGATTGCGACCCCGCCGACGAGGCCCGGTCGTATCGAGCGCAGTCGTATCCGAAACGGATGCTTGTGATCACCGCTGGCTCGCTGATGCATTTGGCGATTGCCGTGTCGCTGTTATTTGGGGTATATGCATTCGCCGGCCGCTACGCAGAATCAGGAGCGGTAAAAGTAATGGAATCGCCACTGCCGCAGTCGCCGGCCGAGCTAGCCGGTGTTCTCGCCGACGACATTGTGTTGTCGTTTGACGGTGTAGAAACTCACACTCGAGCCGAACTCGTCGACGCGATCATTTCCCATCGGCCGGGGGATGTGGTCGACGTTGTCGTTTCTCGCCAGGGTCGGCCGGTCACTCTCACCGCAACTTTGGGTACCAATCCCGCCGACAGCACCGTCGCATTCTTCGGAGTTAGCAGCTGGTCGCGCGACTATGTGCAATTGAATCCATTGATGGCGCTTCGCTACTCGGTGAGTGACGGCGCATCGGCCGCGGTGCAATCCGTGCGAGGTGTTTTCACAGTTCTGAATCCGCGCAATATCTTCGACAGCGTGACGTCGACTGTGGCCGATCCGGCAACCCGGCCAAGCACCGTCGTCGGGGCAAGTCAGCTTGGTGGTGAAATCGGTCGGCAGGAGGGGATCAAGGGAATCTTCATATTGCTGGCCGGCGTCAATGTGTTCATCGGGATTTTCAACATGTTCCCGTTGCTTCCATTCGATGGCGGGCACGCGGCAATCGCTACATACGAGCGACTCCGCTCACGGCGCAATCGGGTGTATCGAGCCGATGTCGCCAAGATGGTGCCAGTGGCCACGGCGGTGGTTGCAATATTGATCTTGCTGATGTTTACCGGCCTCTATCTCGACATCACTCAGCCGCTGGGCTGAATTGGTCTGGCACACTTAGGTCCATGATGCGACATCAACGACGGACGACGAACCGCATCCAGGTGGGCAAGGTACCAATTGGTGGCGATTCGCCGATCAGCGTGCAATCCATGACCATCACCAAGACGGCCGATGTCGAGGGAACATTGCAGCAAATTTATGCTCTTGCCGCAGCCGGATGTGACATCGTGCGATGCACATGCAACGAATCCGAAGCCGCCGAAGGTCTCGCCCAGATAGTGCCTCGATCTCCGGTGCCGATCATTGCCGACATCCATCATCAATACAAGATGGCGCTGGCCGCCCTTGAAGCAGGGGTGCACGGATTGCGCCTAAACCCTGGCAATATTCGCCGACCGGAACACATTAAAGCGGTGGCAACCGAGGCACGGGATCGCAACGTGCCCATTCGCATAGGTGTCAACGGCGGATCCTTGGATCCCGCGCTGTATGAAAAGCATGGCGGTCTCACCGCCGAGGCGATGGTCGAGTCGGCGCTGCAGGAGATTCGATATTTTGAGGAAGTCGATTTCTCGCTGATCAAGATTTCCGTGAAGGCGTCGAATGTCCCTGATGGTGGAGGCGTACCGACAGCTCAGCGAAATCACTCGGCACCCATTGCATCTTGGTGTCACGGAGGCAGGGCCATTACCCGGCGGACTGATCAAGGCAACAGCCGGAATTTCGACGCTTCTCTTAGAGGGGATCGGCGACACAATTAGATACAGCCTCACGGCCGATCCCGTGGAGGAAGCTCGCGCCGGTCGTCTGCTGCTCGAGTCGCTTGGTCTTCGCGAACGCAAGAATGTGGATCTCATTGCATGCCCAAGTTGCGGTCGCGCCGAGATAGATGTCATCGATGTTGCCAACCGTGCACAGCAGGCATTTGCCGATAAGAAGATTCCGCTTCAGATTGCGGTGATGGGATGTGTAGTCAACGGGCCGGGCGAGGCGCGCGAAGCCGACCTGGGAATTGCCGCCGGAAACAAGCGCGGCCATCTCTTTGTCAAGGGACGAAATGTTGCGGTGGTGCCGGAATCTGAAATGGTTGAGGCCCTAGTCGAATGGGCGACCTACATCCACGAACACGGCATGGACGCAGCGATTGCTCGGGTTGATACGGCGCTGGCCGAGCGTGAGGCGACCAAGGACCGCAATGCGTTACTGCGTTCGCAAGGAGATGATGTCAATCACGCGCATGATCGAATTGTCGAAATCCGCAAAACGGTCGCCGGCAACTAGCCGGAGACGGTCGTTGTGGTTTCGGGGACCGTTGTAACAGGGACAGTAGTTTCCGGGACCGTAGTTTCCGGGACTGTTATCGGCGGATTGAGGGTGACCCACAGGGATCGCGCCGCTTCGACATACACCGTCGCCCGAACTTTGTAGCCGCTTGGTTGCAGGTGCAGTTTGTCGTAGGCGAACCACTTTGGGTGTGCCGCCAGCATCGATGCCCAATCCACAACGCTGAGGTTCGGATATTCGGGTGCGATTCGCAGAAGAACGCGATTGAACATCGCAGAGCGTCGTGGATAATACGAAGTATCGGTCCGTAAGATGTTGATCCACACAATCGGGATATCGCCGATCACCGCCAGGAGCTCGCGAATCTGCGCCTCGTGAAACGCGGGCCTAGGCGACTGTTGGATGTCATTGCTGCCAAGCGCGACGATGACCGCGCTAGGTCGCAATCCCTCGCTAATCATTTTCTTATATGTCTTGACACCGTTTCTGCTTGTCCTTGCCGGTCCGCTGATGTTGCGGGCAAATACCCCATCGATGACAACACTATTGAAGGTTCCCAAGGCTTCGAGTTGGGGTTTGACATTGCCAAAGCCGGGATACGCGGTGCCATAGGTGAGGCTGTCTCCAAGAACGAGGAGCGTTCGAGCGTCGGCTCGACTTGGGGTCGGATCAGTATCGAGAACAAGTATTGACCCAATCGATGCGATGCATAGCCCGGCCACAATTGCGGTCGCGAACCGCTTCACTCGGGTCCCCACGTTCGGAACAATTTCGATGGACCCGACAGTTGCAGAACCTCGCCCTTTCGTAGCACGCTGGCCTGCCCACTGCTCAAGACCCCTGCATGCCCATCGATGCACAGGAGAATTTCGGTGTCGTGGGTGGCTGTGACTCGAACCTCGTCGACCACTT